>SKVJ01000035.1 GCA_007129495.1 Dehalococcoidia bacterium
CGTAATGGGCACGACCGACACAAGAAGGTTCCGGGTCACCAGTTCGGACACTGCGGCACCGGCCATGACCCCGACCACAAAATGGCCGATGATACTGGGAAAGTCAAGTCGACGGGAGATAACCCCACCACTGAGACCAAGTACCAGAACAAGTCCGAGAGCAACAAGAATGCTCATACCGTGGGCCCGGCGACATCACCGACGATACTGCAAAGCATAAAGGCGATGAGGGTCATGGTAGTTGTGCAAGATGCGCAAGGTAGAGACTTCATCACCACTTACTACGAGCCATCATGGATACTGCAGGCCGTGATGTAGTATGCAGCGATTATCTCCTTCATCGAGAGCTCGTCCACGAGGTATCGCTCCTCTACGACAGCCAGACGCCGTATTCTGCTGTGCCACAACTCCTCGAGGGCATGCTCAACGGTATCATCAGGACGGCAGATGATCACAGGGCGCGTCATGAAATCCTCAACTGTGGCCAATCTCCGTGATACAGCGACTTCGTGCGCGGAACGCCCGTCGCATACGTCATGTCCGGAAGACGACTGAGCGGGTCGAGAAAATCCCTTTCGGTCACGATGCCGACCACCTCGCGGCTCTCCTGGGACTTAACCACCCACACGTGGCTCTGGCTTCGCAACACCTGCGTCACATCGCGGAGAACGACGGTCTCCTCCACCACCGAAGGTTCTCGATTCATCATTTCAGCTACTCGGACACTCCCTAGCTCAATCTCGTCCATTGCCCCTCTCCTGGCGCACCCACGGCTGCAGCAATACCCACCCATTCAAGTCTAGCTCCACACATGGCTGCTGTCACTCAGTTTCGGTGAAAAACTCACAGGCACAGACCATAGCACATCGGCCCCCTGAGCGTCTCGTGATTCCTCACCGCCTCAAGGATTCACAAGTGGACACTGTCTGCACCGTCCGTGCCGACAATAAGCGGTGAAGAGGTGCAGCAGCCCCTGCTGCACGTCCGCTGTGGCATGCATACGCCGCGCGCCTAACTGACGCCACATGTGTCCCGTCACGGCATTGACAGGCGCGGGAGGATACGCTGCGTACAGTTGCATCACAGATCGCAGCAGCGAATGATTTCCGCGGCACACAGCGACAGCGGCGACGTACGGCAGCAGGGCATTGACCACCACCTCTCTCGCCTTACCGGCTCCGATCACATCGGACTTGCGCGTTGCGATTCCAAAATCAGAATGGCTTCTCCAGTAGTCAGAGCCGTGAAGACGGACCCTTTGCTCGAGTTCGCGAGCACAACGACGTGGTTGGTCCGCAAGACGGAGGACCAGATCGACGATGGTCTCCGCCAGTTCCTCCATGTGCGGCCACAGGTCGGCCAGCGCCGCCACACGTCGCACCGGGGAGTTATTCGGATACAATCCGCGCAGCCGCCATCCCAGTGGATCGAGCGCGCACACTTTCGATTCGACGGCCCGCCAGTGCGCCTCGTACTCTGGAGAGTCGGCCGCTACATACAATCCGCCACGGCGCCGCTGAGACGGCAGAAGTCCGGCGACACCCAGTACGATAGATCTACGTTCCGCCTCAGTGCAGCGCAACAGCATGCTATGCAGATGAGGTTCGCAGAGCCGCAGCCCGAGTGCTTCGCCGATATCACTATTGGCTGAGTAGCCGAGTGCCCGGGAAATGCGCCGCGCCATCACCTGCCAGCATCCTTCGAAGACGCATCGTGGGGCAAGCGTTCGAGCGCGTGTGAGCAGCCGGGCCACCCCTGCACGACCCAGCTTACGGTATAGAGTGGACTCATCGCCAGACAGGAACGCACACGGCAGCATCGCCAGTCCCGGAAGCACAACCGGACCAGAGAGGAGTGCGACCGGCATACGCGCGGTTCGTGCTGATGCTGGGATTGCCGCAACTGTGTCCTTGCCTACCACGTGCAGTACCACATCGTCATACGAAGGATCCGTGTGATGCCCGTGCCGAAACCAGTCACCACTTTCCAAGTGCAGCTCGACATCGCCCCGCACGGCTGCGCAGGAATCGAGTGAGAGAACCGCATCCTTGAAGTCGGGGCCACATGAATCCGCGCGTATTCCCGGATACAGGACCTGGACATGCCTTCCATCCGTAGTGACCATCCGGTGTCCTGCACACCGGGACCAACACTCCTGCATTTCGCGCTCCGACCCGAATATCCGTTTCCGTGTATTCATGGCGAAAAAAACGGTAAGGCCATCTACGCTTCGTTGGTGTTGTCCTGGGCACCATATTCAAACCTGCTGCGTTCGGCAACGAGGCCGAGCAAGGTAACCGACGTTCCACGCGGTTCATATTGCCCGGTTTCCCATTCACTCACGGTTTGCTGTCGAACTCCAAGATGCTTCGCCATCTGAATCTGAGTCAGTCCCAGATGGCAACGGAGGGATCGTATCCGGCTCCTATCCCAGTTCGATGCACCCATCTGCTTCGGAAGTGTATACACGGTGCAGTGTAGAAATCAAGACCTTTCTGCTTTCTGCTTGACTTGCACGCATTGTCCGGTGTTATAATTCTTGGCAGTCTTAGCAGTTGACTGCTAAAAGAAGTAGAGGTAGGAGGTAGTATGTCCAAGCTCGTGCCACTTGGAGATCGCGTTGTCATCAAGCCATCTCCGAAAGAAGAGGTCAGTAAAGGAGGGATCGTCCTTCCGGATACGGTCAAAGAGAAGCCACAGGAGGGTGAGGTCATTGCAGTGGGCTCCGGCAGACTCACCGACGATGGCAGCAGGCTGCCGATGGACGTTGCAGTAGGCGATGTCGTCATTTATTCGAAGTATGCCGGTACTGAATTCAAGCAGGACGATGAAGATGTAGTCATCATGCGAGAAAGTGACATTCTCGCCAAGAAATCATAGCAAGGAGAATGTGTAATGGCTAAGCAAATACTCTTCGGTGAAGAGGCGCGCAAGAAGCTCAAGACGGGTATCGACACACTTGCCGATACAATTCGCGTCACTCTGGGACCGCGGGGCCGTCCCGTTGCTCTGGACAAGAAATTCGGCGCGCCTAATGTAATCAATGATGGTGTAGCCATCGCGAAGGAAATTGAGCTGCCGGACCCTTTCGAGAATATGGGGGCTCAACTCGTCAAGGAAGCTTCCACCAAGACAAACGACCAGTGCGGTGACGGCACCAGCACATCGGTCATTCTGGCGCAGGCCATTGTCCACGAGGGCTTCAAGAACATAGCAGCAGGCGCTGACTCTCAGGCACTGAAGCGCGGCATCGAGCAGGGCGTCACCGTCGTGGTCGATGAACTCAAGAGCCAGGCTATTCCAGTCAAGGGCAAGGAACAGGTCGCCCAGGTCGCCGCACTGTCTGCTGTCGACAAGGAGATCGGCGTACTGATATCCGACGTCATGGAGAAGGTGGGTAAGGATGGTGTTATCACGGTCGAGGAAGGCAAAGGCCTCGCTTTCGAAACCGATTTCGTCGAGGGTATGAAGTTCGACCGCGGGTTTATCAGTCCGTACTTCGTCACTAATCCGGAGACGATGCGCGTCGAGCTCGAGGACCCCTACATTCTCATCACCGATAAGAAGATCTCAGCACTGACAGATGTCCTCCCCGCGCTTGAGAAGATGGTACAGACGTCGAAGAATATCGTGCTCATCGCCGAAGACATCGAGGGTGAGCCACTGGCGACGCTTGTTGTCAACAAACTTCGCGGTACATTGAGTCCTCTGGCCGTGAAGGCGCCAGGCTTTGGAGATCGCCGCAAGGCAATGCTGCAGGACATCGCTGTTCTCACGGGCGGCACTGTCATATCCGAAGAAGTGGGGCGGAAACTCGATTCTGTCACACTCGATGATCTGGGCCGTGCCCGCAGAGTCGTGGCTGACAAGGACAACACCACGATCGTTGAAGGCAAGGGTAAGGCTGATGCCATCGAGGCCCGCATCAAGCAAATCCGATCTGAGATCGAGAACAGCACCTCCGACTATGACAAGGAGAAGCTGCAGGAGCGCCTGGCCAAACTGGCTGGTGGCGTTGCAGTTATCAAGGTCGGCGCCGGTACAGAGGTGGAACTCAAGGAGAAGAAACACCGGGTAGAGGACGCTCTCAGCGCCACCAGAGCAGCAGTAGAAGAAGGTCTCCTGCCAGGTGGTGGTGTATCGCTACTCACCGCCGTGAAGGCGCTGGACAAACTGAAGCTCACCGGCGACGAGGCTACCGGCGTAGCAATCCTGAAGCGCGCCCTGGAGGAGCCGATGCGGTGCATCGCCATCAACAGTGGCCGCGAAGCATCCGTAATCGTCAATCGGATCAAGGAAAGCCCTGCGGGTATTGGCTACGATGCCATGAACGACGAGTTGGATGTGAACATGGTAGAGCGCGGGATCGTTGATCCGTTGAAGGTAGCTCGTTCCGCTCTTCAGAATGCAGCCAGCATCGCGAACATGATTCTGACTACAGAGTCCCTGGTCACTGACATTCCAGAGAAAGAGAAGGCTCCAGCCATGCCTCCGGGCGGCTACCCCGACTACTAGTTGCCAGCTCACATGAATGCCAAGAGGGGCCGTAATTACGGCCCCTCTTTTCTTACTAAGGGTGTGTTGTCTAGAGTCGAGGCAATTCAGGTGTCGGAAGTGCATCCACCGGGCCGACTACCGCCAGGCTCAGGTATTCGCTTCTCAGGATATCCTCGGCAATGGCCACTACCTCTTCCGAGTTGACACCGTCGATACGCTGTGAGACTTCATCAACCGTCAATATCTCACCGTACAGCAACTGTTGTCCTCCAAACCAGAGCGCAGCATTCTGCGTATCCTCCAGCCGGAGCTCGAGGCGGCCTTTCATGAGTTCCTTCGCGCGCGCCAGTTCGTCTTCTTCCACTCCCAGTTTGATACGGGACATCTCATGCAGAAGCGCGTCAAGACACTCGTTGATTCTTCCTGAATCAACGCCCGCGTACACCACAAGTGAACCGGATGAAAGAAAGTGTTCCGCATAACTGTGGACGTCATACGCAAGACCCCGTTTCTCGCGTATCTCAGTGAACAAACGACTGCTCATGCCGCCACCGAGCACAACGCCAAGGGTATCCAGAGCGTACCTCCTGGAGTCAAAACGGGAGACCCCGTGACAGGCTACGCATATGTGCGCCTGTTCACTGTCACGTCTGTCGATGCCGACCCGCGGCTCATGTTGCTCAGGGTCAGTCCTGTACCCGCGAGTAGAAATCCCGGTCGGGATATCGGAGCACCTCGCCTCAATCTCCCTGCACACCTCAGCATGCGGCACATCTCCCGCCACACATGCCACCATATCGCCAGCCAGGTAGTGCTCATTGACGTACCGCACTATTGTATAGCGGTCGATAGTCGAAACCGTCTCCTTGCTGCCCGCAATATCTCTGCCAAGCGGCTGGCCGGGCCACAGCAATCTGTCAGTAAGCATGCCCAGCCGCTGTTGTGGGATATCGAGGTTCATATTGATTTCTTCAATAACTACTTGCCGCTCTTTCTCGATCTCTGCGCCGTCAAACCTCGCATGCGTTGCAATGTCGACAAGCACATCGATGGCAGTGGTCATATGGGGTCGGGTCACCTTCGCCAGATAGGCGGTTTCCTCATGGCTGGTACTCGCATTCAGCATGCCACCTATGCACTCGATTTCGCAGCTTATGTCCTTTGCAGTGGGACGACGCTCTGTCCCCTTAAAACACAGATGTTCCACGAAATGTGATACCCCAGCCTCCTGATCGCGCTCATGGCAGGCACCAGAGCCGATCAGAAGCGCCGTGCCAACAGAGCGGGACCGAGGCATTGGACACGTAATCACGGTAAGACCATTGTCCAGAACCGTTCGGTGATACATATGCGATAATTCTACGGGCGCCGGACTCACGAGTCAAAGCAGTACTGGGTACCGGGTACCGGATCCGCGGCAGACCTGTGCGCTCTGCGCCAGAAGTTGACGCGCCATTCTGGCGGCGGTTAGACTTCGGACAACCTCTGAGTTGGGAGGGAACGGCCGAACAGGTGGAGGGGTATGAACCGCAAGACGAAGATAGTCTGCACGATCGGGCCGGCAACTCAGTCATACCAGACTCTGGAACGACTCACCCATGCCGGCATGGATGTGGCGCGCCTGAATTTCTCCCACGGCACCTACGACGAACATGCGGAGAGAATCGCCAACGTGCGCCGGGTCTCGAAGACACTTGGCCGTGCGCTCGGTGTTCTACAGGACCTTCCCGGCCCCAAGATTCGCACCGGCAAACTGAAAGCTGAAAAGGTCTGGTTACAGGATGGTGCGAATATCACACTGACTACCGAGTCCATTCTTGGCGATGAGCACCGTGTCTCCGTGACGCTTGATTCCCTGGCACGTGATGTACGGCCGGGCGACTCGATATTTGTGCACGATGGCACCATACGACTCGAGGTTCAGGATACCACCGAGACAGAGATATACTGCCGCATCGCAGCAGGCGGCGTCCTGACGCAGATGAAGGGCATCAACGTCCCTGGTGTAAAACTGAGCACTCAGGCAGTCACCGACGAAGACCTGCGCCACCTGGCATTCGGTCTCGAACAGGGAATCGATTTCGTGGCGCTCTCATTCATCACCGATGCGGAGGATATTCTCCGGGCGCAGAAGTTCATCAACCGACACAAAGCGGATGTCCCCGTGGTCGCCAAAATTGAGCGCCACGAAGCTCTCGAAAACATCGATCAGATTATCGACGTCGCTGACATCATCATGGTGGCCAGAGGCGATCTCGGAGTCGAGGTGCCACTCCGCCGGGTCCCGATCGAGCAGAAGCGAATAGTCGCGAAGTGCAATGCCGCCGGGAAACCCGTCATCGTGGCAACCCAGATGTTGGAGTCAATGATATATTCGCCACGCCCTACGCGAGCCGAGGCAAGCGACGTCGCGAACGCCATTCTGGATGGTGCCGATGCCATCATGCTGTCGGAGGAAACGGCTACAGGGGGATTCCCCGTTGAGACGGTGGAGACTATGTCGGACATCGCTCTGGAGGCAGCGAACACTCTTCCCTACCAGGCTATGCTGTCCAGAATGCTCGAGACCGTTGGCCCGCAGCCCGACGATGCAATCAGCTACGCCGCAGTGAGCATCGCGGAGCAGATCAGCGCCGCTGCCATACTCGCATTCACTACTTCAGGAGCCACGGCCCTCCGCATTGCCAAGTATCGACCGCGGTGCCCTGTACTCGCGATCACCCCCCAAGAACTCGTAGTAAGACGGCTTGCGCTGGTCTGGGGCCTTACCCCTCTGCTGACGACCGAATTCAGATCCATCGAGGAACTCTATGCGAAAGGTTCGGATATCGCGGGAAGGGCGGGTGTTGCAGGAACGGGTGACTTCGTCGTAATGACGGCGGGAGTCCCATTCGCCACAGCCGGCAACACCAACATAGTCAAAGTACATCAGATATGCTGAAGTACGATTTGAATCTCTCCATCTGCTTTTCCGGACATTTACTCCTACTGGGGCAGTAACTCGCCCTGCGAAGGTGCTATAATCGTGTCTGCATTCCAGTAGTTCGTTCAAAGTGGCCCTCTTCTCGTCTGGTGGCCCACGCCGGCGCACACTGGATTGCAGCGTTTCGCGGGATCTGCATCAAGAAGACCGGCGCTCATGATCAAGGCGGACCTCCACGTTCACAGCAAATACTCCGAACGGCCAGCGAACTGGCTCGCGAGGCAGTTTAGCATCCCCGAATCCTTCACAGAACCCATGCACATCTACAACGCTGCCCGTTCACGTGGCATGACGCATGTCACCATCACAGACCACAATACTATCGACGGCTGTCTGAAGATAACGCATCTGCCTCATACTTTTATATCCTGTGAACTAACCGCACGTTTTCCCGAGGACCTGTGCAAGGTCCATGTGCTCGCATACCTCATAACTGAACAGCAATTCAATGAGCTTAACGCCATTCGTCACGACATATACTCCCTCGTGCGCTACCTCGATGAAAACCACATTGCCAACGCAATCGCACATCCTCTCTATTCAGTAAATAACAAGCTCACGCAAGCGCACTTCGAGAAGCTGCTGCTTCTCTTCAACCTCTTTGAACTCAATGGATTCAGAAGTCCGGACGTGAACCTCAAGCTGCGTGCCATCATCGAAGGGGTCTCCCGGAGTCAACTGGAGGCGTTCGCCCATCGTCACCGCATCGAGTGTCCGAAAACAGATCCGTCGCACAAACACTTCATCTCAGGTTCTGACGACCACTCAGGTCTCTTCATCGCGCGGAGCCATACCACCAATTCCGGTGAGGGCCCTTCCAGCTTCTTCACTCACCCTTACTTGAGCGAGGCTAACGCAACGCCGTCGGAGCCTGGTCATCTGGCTTATGCCATCTACTCGATCCTATATCAACATATCGAGAAGAAGGTCAACATGGACCGTTACCTCGCACGCAACGAGGCCCTGCGGCATCTATCCCAGATTCTCACCATGGAGAAACCGGAGTCACCTTCGACGCTCTACTCCCTGACACTGAAGCTCCTCGGCTTGCGCAAGAGACGTAAGAACGACGCAGAGATTCTGTTACGCAAGATGCTGAAGCGCCTGCCTGAGACCACGAAGAATCTCACCCCTGAGAACGCCCATCAGCGATGGTTCACGACGATCTCTACCACGGTCGACGAGAACGTAAAGGAGCTCCTCGAGTATACCCTGCAGCAGCTTAAAACGGGGAACGTCTTCAACATCATCAATGGAATAGGCTCGATTTCCTCCCTTTACGTATCATCGATCCCGTACTACATCGCCTACAGATCATTTCAGGATACCCGTCGGTTTTCGGAACGCCTGAGCGTTGACGAGAAGACCTCCCGAAAGCCGAGGGTTGTGCATCTGAGCGACACATATTACGAGATAAACGGCATCGCGACGATACTGCAACAGATGACTCTGGAGGCGAAAAGGCTCGATCTCGACTACCACTTCGTAACCTGTGCCGTCCGGGAAAGCCTGCACGGAGAGAAGGTGTTCAGGCCGGTGCAGGTCTATGACCTGCCGGAATATCCTGAGATGAAACTTGCCTGTCCTCCTGTCCTCGATATCATTGATTACTGCTTCACTCAGAACTACACACATGTGCATGCCGCCACACCCGGCCCGGTGGGTCTCTCCGGATTGCTCGTGGCCAGGTTACTTAACTGCCCCTTCTACGCTACATACCACACCGCTTTGCCACAGTACGCAGCTCAAATCACCGGTGATCAATCACTCGAAGGTTTCATGTGGACCTACCTCCGGTGGTTCTATAACCAGGCCGACCGCGTGTTCACACCTTCTCAGGCTTTCCGGGATGAACTGGTGTTCAACGGCATCGCGCCGCACAAGGTGTTGGTCATGCCCCACGGCGTGGACACCCGGCGCTTCACACCAAGAGACTGGAGCAGGAATGGCGATATCTTCAATCTGCTCTACGTGGGGAGAGTTTCCAGAGAGAAGAACCTGGACATCCTCGGTGAGGCACTGAGATTGCTGGACCGGACCGATGTGAAGCTCACCATCGTCGGCGATGGTCCGCACAAGTCCCAACTGATGAGGGAGTTTGAAGGCCTCAACGTGGAGTTTCCGGGTTATCTGGAAGGCGATTCTCTGGTGGAGACATACCGCAGGGCTGACCTCTTCGTGTTTCCCTCAACTACGGACACCTTTGGCTGTGTCATCCTCGAGGCTCACGCCAGTGCTGTGCCAACCATCGTTACTGACGAGGGGGGGCCTCGTGATATTGTCATTCATGGTGAGACGGGCGCTATCGTTCCGGCGAGAGATCCGGTTGCACTCAAAATGAGTATAGCGTCGATGCTCGACAGGGATCATCTGATGAGGATGGGGCTTCGCGCGAGAGAGTCCGCCGAGGCGAGGAGTTTTGACCACGCGTTTCTCGAATACTGGAAGAGCTACGAAGGAACGCCGGTTTGAGACCGCAGTTTCCGACTGGCACCCAGTGTCAGTAATTTGACGCACGCAGTGCGTCCATTTTCCCAGTGACGATATACACGGTCCGTTCGCAGATATTGGTCACCCGGTCGGCACAGCGCTCGAGGTTGTGCGCCACCCAGATGAGGCGTGTGGCACGTGTGATCGTCTTCGGATCCTCGAGCATGAACGTGAGTAGCTCGCGATACACCTGATCGTACAACCCATCAACGATGTCATCTTCCGCGCTGATCTGAATGGCAGCCTCCGAGTCACGGTTCAGGAACGCGTCGATGCTCCTTCGCAGCATGTCCTGCGTCTTGTCGGCCATCCTCGGAATATCAATGAGTGGCTTAAGCGGGGGCTCATCGCCTATCATCACGGCGATCTTCGCAATCCCCTCCGCATGATCACCAATTCGCTCTAACTCGTCAAGCACGTGGATTATCGAGAGTATGAGCCTCAGATCGCCGGCCACCGGTTGCTGCGTCACGATGAGTTGCACGCAACGCTCTTCCACCTCGAGGCACTTCTCATCGATCGACGCATCGTTCGCGATCATCTCACGCGCGAGGTCAAGATCCCTCTCCTTGAGTGCATGCAGAGACCGGCTCACCGCCTTCTGCACCATGCTCTCGAGGACTCTCAATTCATCCTGAAGCTGCCGGAGTTGTCGGCAATACGTCTCCCGTGGCATCGTGCACCTCCTTGCTCGGGATCATGAACCTTCAATGTTTGTGTAAAGCGCCGACACAATCGCCCCCTGATTGACACGCGTCCAACACAGTACCGGAGCCTTGGCAATCCAGTTCACCATCAGGCTCACTGGATCGATGAAGTCGTCTCCCGGCTAACTCAATCTTATCCCACCAGAATCTTAACCCAATCTTAACCATGACCTAAACCCCCCTTAACCGTCGGCTCGTATATTGTGCCCAATAGGAAGATGAGAGAATTGTAAGGAGGTAGAGTACTTGACTACAGGCATATGGGAACGCAGCAGCCTCATGGCGCTGGCCCTGGTTGCCGGGCTTCTCCTCGCACTGGTCGGCTGCACCGCCACGAATTCCAATACGAACCGTGATGAGGACCTGGCAGGCGTGTTTGACGTCACGGGCTCAAACACAGTAACCCCGCTCTCGACCATGTGGGCGGAGGCTTTCATGAACAAACACCCGAACGTGAACATCGCTATCTCAGGACCCGGATCGGGGGCGGGGATCGCTGCACTCATCGACAGCACGACGGACCTTTGCCAATCGTCGCGCCTCATCCGCCCCAGCGAGATAGATCAGGCTAGAGAAAAAGGCATTGAGCCGTATGAGATCATCGTGGCAAGCGACGGCCTGGCAGTAGCGGTAAACCCCGCAAACCCGGTCTCGGAACTCACCATCGAGCAGCTTTCCGCGATCTATACTGGTCAGTTCACCAATTGGAAGGACGTGGGCGGCAATGACAGGCCAATCGTTGCGCTCGCTCGGGACACTAATTCCGGCACTCATGTGTTCTTCAAGGAACACGTCATACAAATGAACGGTCTTCCCGCCAGGGACACCAGTCTCGAGTATGGCACCAACGTACAGTTGCTGCCATCAACGACGGTGGGCGTAACCGAAACCGCGCAGAACGTCAACGCTATATTCTACCCGGGCCTTGGTTACGTCACCGACGATATCAAAGTACTGGGAATAAAGCAGACGGCTGGCGGCACGGCAGTGATGCCCAGCCTCGAGACCGTCCTTGACGGCAGCTATCCGGTGGCTCGGCCTCTGCTCTACTATACGAATGGGGAGCCAACAGGACTGGTGAGAGCCTTCATCGACTTCTGTCTCTCGGACGAAGGACAGGCTATGGTAGCAATCAGCGGGTACGTGCCAGTGAAATAGCGTGAGGAAGAATTTATCATGAGAGAGACGGGGCGCAGTCGTATGACGGAACGAAGCGTCGTCGCAAACGTCGCCGATACCGGACTCCGCAAGGGGTTCCGGCGCCGCTCACGCACACGTGAACGGCTGATCGAGAGCATCATCCTGGCGAACGGCCTCCTCGCGGTCGTAGTACTGCTTGGAGTCCTGTATCTGCTCCTGCGTACCGGCCTGCCTGTTTTTTCACACACACCTCCGTGGGAGTTTTTCACCGGCACGAGGTGGTACCCGGTTTCGGAACCACCGACGTTCGGCATTATGCCATTCTTCGTCGCCACGCTGTGGGTGGCCGGCATCTCCACACTGATCGCAATACCACTGGGGGTTGGGTGCGCCGCATACCTAGCGGAGGTGGCGCCCACCAGCGTAAGAGAGACCATCAAGCCCATAATAGAGATTCTCGCAGGAATACCTTCGGTAGTCATGGGTTTCATCGGCCTTGCATTACTGTCGCCTTATGTCCAGAGCCTGTTCAATCTACCGACGGGACTCTCTGGACTCACCGCAGCCATCATGCTCTCGCTGATGAGCCTTCCCGTCATCGTGAGTGTCTCCGAAGACGCGCTGAACGCGGTGCCGCACTCCTTCCGCGAGGCCTCCTACGCCCTCGGGGCAACAAAATGGGAGACCATCATCCACGTGTGCATACCCGGAGCGATATCCGGTATCGCAGCCTCGATCATGCTCGGTGTCGGCCGCGCAATCGGTGAGACGATGACCGTGTTGATGGTCGCGGGAGGTGCGCTCGCCGTGCCCGCGTCACCAACTGATCCCATGATGCCAATGACCGCGGCCATCGCATCGGGAATCGGTAACGCGGTGCGAGGCGGTCTGCAGTATCAGGCGCTTTTCGCCATAGGAATCGTACTCTTCATTATGACCCTGTTCGTCAACCTGATAGCCGACAGAGTGCTCGAGCGACAGAAACACAAGTTCGCCCGGACGTGAAATGAGCATAGTACGAAGGCGAATTACGCAACGATTGGCTTTCGGGCTGCTGGCAGCAGCCACCGTTGTGGTCGTCCTGCCAGTTCTGTTCATCATCGTCTACATGGCTGTTGAGGGTGCCCCTGCGCTCTCGTGGGAGTTCCTGACATCAGCGCCACGAATGGCCGGAAAAGAAGGGGGCATCTTACCCGCAATTGTTGGAACGTTCTACCTGATGATTGGGACCATCGTCTTCGCTCTACCGGTGGGCGTCCTCGCAGGCATCTATCTCACCGAGTATGCGCGGGACAACTGGCTTACGCGAACGATTAACCTTGCGATCCTCAATCTCGCGGGGGTACCGAGTATCGTATTCGGACTTTTTGGACTGGGAGTATTCGTCATGTTGCTCCAGTTCGGTATGTCGTTGCTGGCTGCCAGCTTGACTCTGGCAGCTCAGGCCCTTGCCATGACGATCACCACGTCTCGAGAGGCCATCCTCTCCGTGCCACATGAGTTCCGGGAGGCAAGCCTGGCCGTAGGTACCACAAGATGGCAGACGGTTCGCCACGTCGTGTTGCCTCAGTCGATGTCCAGCATCATCACGGGGGCCGTGCTCGCCATGAGCCGTGCCGCGGGAGAGACAGCTCCCATACTGGTAGTCGGAGCGGCATTCCTTGTCCCGGGATTGCCGACTTCACCGATGGACCGGTTCATGGCACTGCCTTACCACCTGTATACGGCGGCGGCGCATGTGCCTGGAATGCCAAGGAGCGTGATGTGGGGAACGGCGCTCGCCCTGCTGGCAGTGGTGCTCTCGTTCAACCTGATAGCCATCATCATTCGCCTGCGCGTGCGCCGCAGGAGGTACAGCTAATGAACGTGGATGCGTTTGCCAGGGACAACGATTGGTCACACTTGAACCAGACGAAGCTGCGGTCCCAGGAGGTCAGCCTGTTCTACGGCAAGTTCCAGGCGTTGCGAAACATCAGCCTCGACATCCCGGAGAAGGCCGTCACGGCGATCATTGGACCTTCGGGGTGCGGGAAGTCTTCCTACCTGCGGCTCTTCAATCGCATGAACGACCTTATTCCGGACGCGCGGACTACCGGTTATGTAGAACTCGACGGCATCGATCTCTATCAACGTGACGTCGATGTCGTTGACGTACGAAAGCGCGTGGGCATGGTATTCCAGAGGCCGAACCCCTTCCCGATGTCGGTATTCGAGAATGTGGCGTTCGGCCCCCGCCGGCACGGCACCCGCAATCAGGAAGAACTCTCGGAGATAGTGGAGCATAGCCTTCGACAGGCAGCGCTGTGGGATGAGGTCAAAGATAAGCTGGCACATCCCGGACTGGCACTGTCAGGCGGCCAGCAGCAACGCCTGTGCATCGCCCGTGTTCTCGCAGTAGAGCCCGAGGTCATCCTCATGGACGAGCCCTGCAGCGCTCTCGACCCGGTCGCAACGCTCAAGATAGAGGATCTCATGCGCACACTCTGCATCAAGTACACCATCATCATCGTCACCCACAACATGCAGCAGGCAGCGCGTGTCTCAGATATCACCGCCTTCTTCATGATGGAGGACGACAGGGCAGGCACACTCATCGAAAGCGGCCGGACATCAGAACTGTTTACCAACCCGAAACAGAAGACGACCGAGGATTACATCACCGGCAGGTTCGGTTAAAGGCCAGAGGAGCCAGAATGACAATGGAAATCAGGGCCGGCTACCACAAGAGACTGAGGGAGATTCAGGGCGAGGTACTCGCACTGGGAAGCATGGTCGAGAAGGCCATCCTGCACTCCGTAGATGCCCTTAAGTCGAGGGATCTCACTACGGCGCAGGAGATCGTTGACAACGATATCTACGTGAACCGCAAGCGGTTCACCATTGAAGAGCAGTGTATCCAGCTGATTGCGACACAACAGCCAATGGCGGGAGATCTTCGCACGATTGTGTCCGTACTGAGCATCGTGACGGAACTTGAGCGTATCGGCGACTACGCCGAGGGCATCGCACGAGTGGTCGTCATGATCGGCGACGATCCCCCGCTCAAGCCGCTCATCGACATACCACGCATGGCAGATAAGACCACACGCATGCTGCGTAACAGTCTTGAAGCTTTTGCGAACCGCGACGCTGGCGCAGCTCGCGACATTGCCGCGCAGGACGAAGAAATCGACAGCCTCTACGACCAGATATTCCGTGAGCTACTCACATTCATGATCGAAGATCCCCGCACCATCACAAGGGCGACGCGCCTCATATGGGTGGCTCATAATCTGGAACGCAGTGCCGACCGCGTCACCAATATCTGCGAGCGTGTTGTCTTCGCTGTCACCGGCAAGATGGAGGAGACGTAACCGTCCGCTGCATGAAGACCCACCATTGCTACCCGGCACCAAACGGCAGCGTAAGAATGAACCTGGAACCTCTACCCTCGGTACTCTCGGCCCATATTCTGCCACCATGTAACTCGACGATGTGACGCGCGATCGACAGGCCCATTCCCGTACCTGAGCTGCTGCGCGACCTGTCCGCCTTGTAGAACCGTTCGAAGATCCGATCGAGGTCCACCTCGGGAATGCCCACACCATCATCCTCAACCGACAAAAGCACTGCGCCATCCGCCTCTTCGGCATGCACGCGAACACAACCGCCAGGTTGAGTGAACTTGATGGCGTTGTGCAGCAGGTTCACCAATACCTGCTCGAGACGACGTGCGTCACCCTGTGGCACCGGAAGGTCTTCGGGAACCACCACGTCCAGTGTCAATCCGGAGCGCGACGCCTGCGCCTGAAGGCGATCAACCGCCTGCGACACCAGCATTGAGATGGATACAGGCGCCAAATCCAGCCTGACCTGACCGCTCTCAATAAGCGATAGCTCACCAAGCTCCATGATCATCTGTGCGAGGCGGTCAA
>SKVJ01000039.1 GCA_007129495.1 Dehalococcoidia bacterium
GATAAGTCCGCATATCCAGGTGGGTCTGTCACACGCTCAGCGGTACTCCCAAAGCCGATGGACAGTAGTTGGCAGTCAGCCCCATGTGTTCCCGCGAGGCTCGCATTTCCTTTCTACCACCATGAATGATTGACACTTGCTGTTCAAAGGCGTACCTTCGCAGCCATCTGGTTCCCGACCGCCTATCTGTTCCCGGTGGTGAGTCCCAGTCAGGTCAGTGTTAGTGCTGGGCATGATATGAGCAACGGTTCGGCGGAGGGAAGCAGTAGCATCCGTTTCGACACCAGCATTCTTGTCGGAGTGGTCGCGGCGGATTTCACTTCTGACACTTATCCTGGTGTGGGCGCGGCGGTGGCAATCGAACTTGTCCGGGGCACCCAGGTGTGCATCGCAGGAGACACCGGGCTCACTGGCGAGCGAGTGCGGGACTGGATCGTCAAGAGATTCCTCTCTCTCTGTGTGGATATCGTGCACTTCCGCATCGCCACTACTTCTGCACTCGCTGCTGTACTTGAGGCACCGGGTGTACGCAGGTTCCTGGCATGCCGTCCCACTGTCCACCTGGTTAAGCGCAAGCTTTTGTGCGCCTGGCCTCTCGTGCGGAAGAGAGGCACAGAGATGGTTGTTCGTATCATTTCCGAATCGGTCAGCCAGGACGATAGGGACTGTGCTACAGCCCGCGCTGAATCGGCAGTCTCATTCCTCATGGAGCAGAAGCCTCGCGGCGCACAGTCGGGAGCAGCGGCTTGAAGGCACTGATACTTTGTGGCGGTGTCGGTCGCCGCATGCATCCCCTGCGGGAGGACAAGTTCATGCTTGACCTTGTGGGCCGGCCGCTGCTGCTGCATATGGTGGATATGCTTCGGGATGCCGGTGTGGACGACTTCGTATTCATCGGGAATGAAGGCAATGCTGAATTGCTGCGAAAGGTAGCCAACGGGCTGGACGAGGTTCGGTGCCAGGTTGTCGTGCAGCGGGAACGGACCGGTATGGCCGGCGCCGTTGAGGCAGCCGCGAACATCGCCGATGGACCGGTGCTCATCGTCAGTTCGAACGATGTTGTAGACCCCGGAGCCTACAGAAAGATGGTTGAAGCGGCTGAACAGAGTGAGTGCGATGCAGCAGTACTTGCCTGTAAGGTGAATCACCACTTTCCTGGAGGCTACCTGGTGGTGGACCGAGCGATGCGCGTCAATCGTATCGTAGAAAAGCCGGAGCCCGGCACTGAGCCGTCCGATCTCGTCAACGTTGTGGTGCACTTCCACCGCGATGGACGCAAGCTGGTGGAGGCGCTAACCCGCGCCCCGATGGGGGATAACGACCGCTATGAGGTTGCTCTGTCACACATGATTTCGGATGGCTATTACCTGCTTGCAGTGCCGCACGTGAGCTTCTGGGGCCCGCTGAAGTACCCGTGGCACATATTCCCGGTGATGGAGTACTTCGTGTGGGGGCTGCGGCGAAGGGTGGCGATGTCCGCACGAGTCGCACCCTGCGCAGTCATCGAAGGAGCCGTGGTGGTGGCTGAGGATGTCCGGATTCTGGAGAATGCGGTTATTCGTGGGCCGGCGTACATCGGGGAGCGCGCGATCATTGGCAACAATGTACTCATCCGTGCGGGATCGCACATCGGCTCGGATACCGTGGTGGGCTTCTCCACTGAGATAAAGCACTCGTATATCGGCCGGAAATGCTGGTTTCATTCGAACTATATCGGGGATTCGATAGTCGACGACCACTGCTCCTTCGGGAGTAGTGCGGTGACGGCGAACCTTAGGTTCGACGAGGCTACAGTGGAGGTGACGGTCGATGGTGCCCCTGCGAAGACGAACATGGACAAGCTGGGTGTCATTGTTGGCAACGGAAGCCAGGTGGGCGTTAACGCCAGCCTGATGCCGGGTGTCGTGGTGGGACCTGGAGCGGTAGTAGGCCCGCATGTGTGTCTGCGGGAGAACCTTGGGCCCGGACGCAGGGCGCTGTCCAGGGCAACGCATATAGTCGAGGACTTGGGCGAGCGGGCGCCGGTATCGCAACGTGAAGTCATGTGGCACAAGTTAGAAGATGTGTAGGAACATACTCCCGTGTCCGTCGCGGGTGGAGAGCGTGTTGTCTCACTGGCGACGGGTTCTACGTGCGTTCCTGCATTCCACCGCCCTTCTGTCTTATCTGTGTACACTCGGCGTATCCATTCCTTCAATCATTGTTTTGATGGGGGATGGTGTCCCAACGTGGCGATTTGCGCGCAATGTGTGTGTTACCGACGTACTTCGTAACCAAGGGCATCATCCTTTGATTGCAGTGAAAACATGATTGGCATGTCTCATGGCCTGTGCTGGTGGTTGTGTCGCAGCCGTGCAGGGTTTGGTGACTTCGCACGTTGGTTGCGTTCTCGAAGGACAGTATGTGCGGAATAATCGGATTCTGTCGTACCAGCGAGATGTGGGTAGCGCCTTCACTTGATTCCGCTGCACCTGTTGTCCCGCTCGTGGGTGCGATGCATCAAACCCTGATAGCGAATCACGCTGCAGGAATCAGCGTGCCCATCGCATCGCCCCTCGTTCTCGAAGGATTACGACGTCTGGAGTATCGTGGTTACGACTCCGCGGGTATTGCGTCGGTGGACAATGGTTCACTGCTCGTACGGAAAGACATCGGCGCCATTGCGGAGGTGGATGCACTGCAGCAACTTGGTCTCATGCCCGGGACGATTGCTGTTGGACACACACGCTGGGCCACGCATGGCTCCGTGACACAGGCCAATGCGCACCCGCACACTGACATGGCTGGACGGGTGGTGGTGGTGCACAACGGGATCATTGAGAACTATGAGGAGCTGCGTGACGGATTGCACGCTGAAGGGATAGTCTTCAGGTCTGACACGGATAGCGAGGTTATCCCCCAGCTGTTTGCCAGGGAACTTGGCGATGGTTGCGCGACACTTGAGGAGGCGGTGCGCCTGGTCTGCCCTCGGCTCCAGGGACCGTACGCCTTTGTCGTACTCAGTGCTCATGATGGCGGGACGATGATCGGTGTGCGGAAGGGGAACCCCCTCGTGGTGGGATTCTCCGATCACGGTGTCTTCCTGTCCAGTGATGTCCTCGCCTTCTCTGAGCACGCGCGCTGGATGGTGTCGCTGACGGATGGAGAGATGGCGATAGTGACATCGTCAGGAGTACGTTTTCTAAATCCCGATGGAGTGGAGGTTGTGAAGATACCGTCCATGGTTGACTGTGTGTGGGCGGATGTTGGCCGGGATGGCTACGGGCACTATATGCTGAAGGAGATTCTTGAGCAGCCGAGCGTTGTCTCTCGGTGTGGCCATGGGGATAATGATCTTTTGGTAGATGCTGCACTGGCGATACTGGGTGCAAGGCAGGTGGTATTTACCGCATGTGGGACCTCGCGGCACGCATCACTCATTGGCCGGTACTTCTTCTCTAAGGTGGCCCGACAGTTCTCGGATGTTGTGATGGCGTCAGAATTCGGCTATTTCGCCGCTTCGCTCAACTCGCAGACCGTCGTAATCGCGGTCTCGCAGAGCGGTGAGACGGCTGACGTGATTGCGGGTGTGAAGCTGGCGAAGGAAGCCGGCGCACGGGTGGTGAGCGTGGTAAATCGGCCTTCGTGCGTCCTTGCAGAGATGGGAGATTACCTGGTGAAGCTGGGATGCGGCGCCGAGATCGGCGTCGCCGCCACCAAGACGTTCACCGGGCAGATCAGTCTCTTCTACCTGTTGGCGCATGCGATGGTGAACAAGCTGCAACTCGGGAGATCGAATCTGGAACAGGCTGGGATACTGCTTCACGAGCTTCTGCAGGGTTTGGGCGATGGACTCGAGCCATTGGCCTTGAGACTTAGAGACAGGGAACATCTCTACTACATCGGTCGAGGCGTTAACTTCGCGGTGGCGATGGAGGGCGCGCTCAAGATGAAGGAGATAAGCTACATCCATGCTGAGGGTATGCCTGCGGGAGAGTTGAAGCACGGCACGCTGGCGCTGATAGAGAAGGGTACTCCTGTAGTGGCCATTTGTCCGAACGACGAGACACACGCCGAGACAATCAGCAATGCCATGGAGGCCAAGGTACGTGGTGCGTATGTAATCGGAGTCTCTGATGTCGAGAGCAGAGTGTTTGATCACTGGATACGGATGCCTGCAGTCTCGTCGCTGCTGTATCCGATCATTGCAGTCGCACCGCTGCAGTTGTTTGCGTACCATATGGCACTGGCTCGAGGCTGCGACCCTGATAGACCTCGGAATCTGGCTAAGTCGGTAACCGTTAAGTGACATAACAGACATAAAGGAAGGTAGACGCGCAGGTCGATAACGGGTATGTCGAATTCCCACCTGTTGACCGGTTATCACCAGGATCGTCGAGATTTGTCTGTCTGGTCTACGTGTACCAGACACCTTCAATTCGCCAATTGTTGACGACGTATTCAGGAGGCATGACATCCCCACGACATCGTGAGGCGACTTAGAACCATTGGTCATGCCCAGTGCCAAGCCAGTGCTGGTTTTTCGGGTGAAGTAACCTGGAGACGCCCCGCCCCTGTGGTCACCCCACAGTGGTCCACACATCGGAATCGGAATACTCTTTGGTTATCGCCACGATGGGGGGCAGGTGTGGGAACGTGTCCCTACGATTCCGGTTCATATTGGTCCTCCGGAACGTGTGTTGCCATCAAGCTGAGTGTCCTGACGATACGCGCCACGTTTTCGCCGTCCAGGTATGGATGCATCGGGAGGAAGACCAGTTCGGACGCCACACGATCGGTGTTCGGAAGATGCGCGGTGTCGTGACCGGCTATGGCCTGGTAGAACGGATGCTGGTGCAGAGGCAGCAGCGGACAACATGACGATTCAATTCCTTGAGAGAGAAGCTCACGGCAGACATCCTGCGGCGTGAATTGGAACTCGGGTGTCACCCGCAATGCATAGCGCTGGAACGCGTGCCGGGATCCTGGTAGCACCGCCGGTGTGACGAGGCCATCCCATTGCTTGAGTCCATGTGTGAGCTCCATGGCCCACAACATCTGAATCTCCGCGTGTGTGTCCGCCCGAATCAACCGCTCCAACGCCAATGACGCCGTAGTATCCGTCATGCGGTAGTCAAACCCTGGTCGGCATATCCGGCCACTACCGTCGCAGCCGTGGTTGGCCAAACTCCGGACCAGAGCCGCTACCTCGTCATTGTCTGTCGTCAACATTCCACCGCCATCCTCCCCTGCTGACAGCCCTTGCTGGAACGAGTAGCACGTTGTCCCGTATCGTCCGACGTGGCTGTCGTGGTACTTCGCCCCCAGGGCCTCCCATGCAACCTCGATAAGGCCGAGCCCATACCGCTCCGCAATATCAGCCATCGCATCCATGTCACATACCTGTCCGAATGCATGGACAGCAAGCAGAACACCGGGGCGATTTGCGGATCGCATCTGTGTGATGGCCCGCTCGGCTTCCAGCGGAGCAATGGTCAGAGTATAAGGATTGATATCGGCGAAAACTGTTGTGGCGCCGACAGCCGTCACCGCGCAGCCAACGGCGGGAAGACATAACGGTGATGTGATTACTCCACAACCACCGCTCACGCCATGGGCGAGCAATGCCAAATGCAACGCGGCTGTTCCGGAATTCAGCGCCACCGCATGGCGCGCTCCGGTGTATTCGTTGAACTTCTGTTCGAGGCCCACCACCACTCCCTCGTTTTGGTTGAGATTGTCTGCCCGAATCCCGCACTTCACCGCGTCTATTCCAAGGCGACAAACGTATGGCCCGGTAACACTGATGAGATTCATCAGGTGTCCTTTCCTCCATTTCTTTATTGCATGCGGCGCGATTAACGCCGTTACGCTCAATTGTGCCTGCCAGGGCTTGGGTTATGAGTTCCCCGCAGGAGAAGAAGGGACCAGTCCGTTGATTCGGGCGCGTTTCAGACATGTCGGCCCGCAAAATCGCGTGCCGGCAAGAATATGATGATGGGTATGCACTCAGGTCACACCGAGCACATCGTCTGTCGGGAGGAGCCGCCTCGTGGGTTGATGACATCGTGTTATATGGCGGCAAGTTAGCTTAACCATACTCTGTTACTTGCGGTTGATACAAATGCAAACATAGGAGTTTGGTCATGTTTGCCCCGCAAATTGGTACAGGGAAGGGTTTTGCTGCCCATACCAGTACCTCCGCTGTGGCTGGTACACGGATCGGGTCTCTGCAATCTGAATTCCGACTCACTTGAACCTGATAACAGTACCACTTCGCCCTGTCCCTTGCTGTCTGGTGGGTTCAATTACAGTCGACTAATCCGTTGCCTGGCAATCCCACAACAGGTTCGGCTACACCATGGACAACACTGCTGCAATGGTGCAGCCTCTGCGTTTGGATGGCTTTCCAGCGGACTTTCCATCTGGAATCACGCCTAGGGACTTGCCTTTGTGGATGGACAGGTTAATGGAGGGCGCATGGCTGGCAGCTGATTGGAATGCTGCACCGCTGCTTCCTTAGCTTCGTTCTGTGGCCTTTCCACCTGCCAGGGCAATGCTGCTCCAGGTCCTCGCACTGGTGTCGCGTCGCGGTGAGGTGACCGGCACATGCATAAAAGGATAGACTAAGCGTGGATGAACGATATCGGGTCGCTGAATGATAGTGAGGTGAAGCATCTTTGCGATAAGCTGCGAAGCCGTATTGTGGACACTGTCGAGCAAACAGGCGGGCATCTGTCGTCGAGCCTGGGAGCGGTCGAATTGACTGTGGCGCTTCACCGTGTGTTTGACTCTGCGCAGGATCGGATCCTCTGGGATGTTGGACATCAGTCATACGCGCACAAGCTTCTGACCGGAAGGGATGACGTGTTCGACACCCTGCGGCAGTACGGGGGTCTTTCGGGATTTCCTGATCCGGAGGAAAGTGAACACGATGCATTTGTGGCCGGTCACGCCGGTAACGCGCTGTCTGCAGCATTGGGTCTTGCACTGGCCCGCGATAGGGCGAAGGAATCGCATGACGTTATAGCGGTGGTTGGTGACGGTTCACTCACTGCAGGGATGTCCTATGAGGCGCTGAATCACGCTGGGCAGGCGGGTTCGCGCCTGATAATCGTTCTGAACGACAACGGGATGTCCATCTCGCCCACCGCCGGATCACTTGCCCGGCGATTGCATATGCTGCGTACCGATGCGCGCTATTCAGGGCTCAAACGTGGTGCCGACGATGCTTTGATCAGGTTCCCACAAGGAGAACGCTTCAGGTGGGTGGTGCAGCGGTTTAAGGTAGGCGTCAAGAGTATGGTGATACCGGTAATGCTCTTCGAGGAACTCGGAATCACATATCTCGGTCCGGCTGATGGCCACGATGTGGGTTCCGTTGAGAGTTTGTTGCAGCGTGCACGTACTCTTCATGGTCCTGTCGTGGTCCACGTGGTCACTCACAAGGGCAAGGGTTACGAGCCCGCGGAACGTGACCCGGTGCGGTACCATGGCGTATCTCCGTGTATCGAACGGGAGATTAACGGCGAGACATACAGCTCTGTATTCGCATCGTCGCTTCGGAACTTGTTACAGCGTGACCCTCGTATCGTGGTGGTTACTGCGGCGATGCTGGATGGAACGGGACTCGCTGATCTGGGTCGTGAATATCCGGGGCGGATCATTGATGTCGGTATATCTGAGCAACATGCCGTGACACTGGCGGGAGGACTCGCTGCGGGTGGTTTGCGACCCGTAGTGGCCATCTACTCCACGTTCCTGCAGAGGGCGTTCGACCAGATAGTGCACGATGTATGTCTACCGAACCTGCCGGTGGTCTTCGCTATCGACCGCGCAGGCATTGTAGGCGAAGACGGGAAGACGCACCAGGGCATCTTCGATCTCGGCTATCTTGGGCTGATGCCTGATATGACGGTTCTGGCACCAAGGGATGGATGGCACTTGTCCGCGATGCTGGAGTGGGCGCTGCGATGCGACGGACCGGTGGCGTTGAGATATCCCCGTGCGCGCGTCCCCGAACCGGTTGAGTGTCTGTGGGACGCCACTGATTATCGTCCGTCGATGGAACTGCTTCGGCAGGGGGATGACGCGCTCGTAGTTGCTCTGGGTTCCATGGTGTCCCCCGCACTGGAAGCGGCGCACGCATTGAGTCATCTGGGAATTAAGGTTGCGGTGATAGACGCGTGCATAGCTCATCCACTGGATGCCGCCGCGATCTGTGCGGAAGCGGCACGGTACAGCCTCGTGATCACAGTTGAGGAACACGTACGAACCGGCGGCTTCGGTTCCCGGATTGTGACATCGTTGCAGGATGCCGGGCTGCATGGTATACGCGTGCATCGGTTAGGAGTGCCGGACTGCTTTGTGACGCATGGTTCACGCGAGGCGGTGCTTGCGCACTTGTGCCTTGATGCAGAAGGCATTCGCCGCGCCTGTATGCAGGCGCTTGACCAGGTGCATCCGAAATCGACACGTTAGATGGGACTACATGTGATCGGGCGCGGCGACGCCCATGAGTCCGAGCGTACGGGCAAGGACGGCCTTGGCGGCTAGAACAAGCGCCAATCTCGCTTTCGTCAGGTCCTCATCATCGGTCAGCACCCGGCACTGTTTGTAGAATGCGTGGAACGCAGTTGCCAGTACTTGTGCGTAGTGGGGTAGGTGGTGCGGCTCCAGTGTGCGCGAGACCTCCTCAACTACTTCCGGCAGCCGCGACAACACTCTGATCAGCGATAGTTCGGCCTCGTCCTTGAGCAGTAAGGTATCGGCTGCTTCCGCGGTGACGCCGCGCTCGACGGCACCCTTGAGTATGCTCGCGATTCGAGCGTGGGCGTACTGGACGTAATAGACCGGATTCTCAGCCGACTGCTTCTTGGCAAGCTCTATGTCGAAATCCATCTGGCTGTCGGCGGAGCGCGAGAGGAAATTGTATCGACACGGGTCGGGGCCGACCTCATCCACGAGTTCCTGGAGTGACACCACATCGCCGCTGCGCTTCGATGCACGCACGATCTCCTGGCCGCGGCGAAGTGTGACCAGTTGGCAAGTGATGATGATCAGCTGGTCGGGGTCTACACCGAAGGTCTTCACTACACCTTTCATACGGGGAATGTGCCCCTGGTGGTCAGCACCCCATATATCGATGACTTTGTCGTAGCTACGCCCGACGAACTTGTTGTAGTGGTAGGCAACGTCCGAGGCGAAGTACGTAGTGCTTCCATCGCCCCTCACCAGCACATTGTCCTTATCCTCCCCGAGAAGGCTGGACTCGAACCAGATAGCATTGTCACGCTCGGTGATGTAACCGCCCTCTCTCAACAGAGTCAGGACGCGGTTGTATTCTCCGCTTGTGTACAACGACTTCTCGCTGAACCACTCATCGAACTCGACGTTCAATCGCGCGAGGTCTCGCTGTATCCCCTTCGCAAGAACTGAGGTTCCCAAGTCACCAATGGCTGCAACGGCCTCGTCCTGAGGCATATCACGAAAACGGGGGCCGTGACTCTCGACGATTGAGTGGGCAAGATCCAGTACGTAATCCCCCATATAGCCGTCGGGTGGCATTTCTACCTGGTCCCCCAGAGACTGAAGGTATCGGGCATACAGCGACTTCGCAAACGTGCGGATCTGGTTACCCATGTCATTGAGATAGTACTCGCGATGAACCCGGTAACCAGCTGCTGCAAGGACATTCGCGAGGGTACTGCCCAGAACAGCACCCCTTCCATGTCCGACATGCAGCGGGCCAGTAGGGTTCGCGCTGACGAACTCTATCTGAAGGCGAGAGCCGTTTCCGATAGAGACATTACCGTAAGTGTCGGAAGCGGACAGTATGGTATCGACCAGTCCGGCCAGCCATTCGCGTTTCAGTATGAAGTTGATAAACCCGGGGGCTGCCACGCTGATAGATTCTATCTGCGGGATGGGTTCCAAGTGGCGCACGATGATGTGGGCAAGCTGCAGCGGATTCATATCCACTGACCGTGCGAGTCTCAAAGCAATTCCCGAGGCGAAATCCCCGTGTGCGGAATCCTGGGGGCGCTCTATCTGGATGTTCGGAAGGGTGGTGAACCTGAGTTCACCTGTCTCTTGCGCCTTCAGTATCGCCTTCTTAAGACTATCGGCCAGTATGTGCCTTACCATGTCATATCAACTCCACTCTACATTCGTGTTCCATAGTGTGGTCACGCGCTCCTGTATCTGCGCATAGTGGGGATCTCGCAGAACTCCGGCATTTCGCACCAGCCGTTGAGCTTCGGCTCGCGCAGCCTCCATCGTTGAAAGGTCCGTTAGTTTAGCAACTCTAAGTGGGGGGAGGCCACTTTGCTGTGTGCCGAGAAAGTCGCCAGCCCCTCGCATCTCCAGGTCTCGTGTGGCCAGCTCAAATCCATCGTGTGTGGTCTCCATCACCGCAAGTCTTCGCTGAGCTTCAGCATTGGCGTAGTCTCCCACAAGGAGGCAGTAGCTCTTTTTCGAACCGCGGCCTACTCGTCCGCGCAACTGGTGAAGCTGCGAAAGACCGAATCGTTCCGCAGCCAGAACGACCATTACAGTGGCATTCGGCACATCGATCCCAACTTCGATGACAGTCGTACTTACAAGAATGTCGATATTCCCGTCCCGGAAGCTCCGCATCACCATATCCTTCTCGGAGGAGCGCAGGCTGCCATGCAGCAGTCCGAGTCGGAGGTCCGGAAATATGGTGTGACGCAGATGCTCATATTCTTCAGTTGCCGCACGTACTGTCAGCTTGTCTGACTCATTAATGAGAGGGCAGACGACGTAGACCTGGCGTCCCGCATCGACCTCGCTACGGACCTTGTGATACACGGTTGAGACCTTCTGTGGAGAATACACAGCAGTGTCAATCTGCTGACGGCCTGGAGGCAATTCGGATATGGTCGAGAGATCGAGATCTCCGTAGATAGTGAGTGCAAGGCTGCGAGGTATCGGAGTTGCGGTCATGACCAGCACGTGGGGATTATAGCCTTTCTGTCGCAGGCCGCCACGTTGCATCACGCCGAAGCGGTGTTGTTCATCTACAACGGCGAAACCGAGCGCACGGAATTCAACGCCTTCCTGCAGCAGTGCCTGCGTACCGACTATGATGTCGATCTCACCGGTATTGAGCAGTTGTCTGACACGGCGGCGACGTGTGGCTGTAAGTGATCCAGTGAGGAGCGCGACAGTGAGAGGCCGGTTGAGGAATCCAGTAATGGTCTTAACTGGCTCATCCCTCAGCGAATCGTCGCCAGTCATGCGACTCAATGCGGTTGGATCCTCCGACGAATCCGCATCCAGCAGCTTCAGTAGGGTGCCGTAGTGTTGTTCTGCGAGCACTTCGGTGGGAGCCATCAGCGCCGCCTGGAAGTTGTGCGCGGTGGTGATAAGCATAGCTGCGAGCGCTACAACAGTCTTGCCACTTCCGACGTCGCCCTGTAGCATACGCGACATTGCTGTAGGCCTGGCGAGGTCGCGGAGTATTTCCTCCAATGCGTGCTGCTGTGCGCGGGTCAACGTGAACGGAAGGCGGCGTACGAGTGCGTCCACAAGATCTGGGTCAGCTTCGAGCGGGTGGCCAGGTTGGCTGTGTTGCCATTGCCTGCGGGTCAGGAGCAGCCCGAGTTGTAGCGCCAGCAGTTCGTCAAAAGCCAGTCGCTGTCTCCCGGCAGCAGCTAGTTCCATGGAATCGGGGAAGTGAGCCTGGCGTATGGCAGTTGCAAGCTGTGGTAGTCTGTTCCTGCGTAAAACTTCCTCCGGCAGATACTCTGTGGGACCCGGAGCGCAGAGTTGCAGCGCTTCGGCCATCCACTTTCGCATGGAACGTGCAGTGAGCCCGCGAGTAAGTGGATATACGGGCACCAGCCTACCTGTATGAATCCCGCTGGCCTCGACATCTTCCCATTCCGGCGATACGAATTGCGCACGATTGCCGTACAGGCTGACCGTACCACTAATCACGATTTCCTTATCACGGGGTAACTGGCGGGCGACCCAAGGCTGATTGAACCAGAGAACCCTGACACTGCCGGTGCGGTCGGCTACGATCGCTTCGGTTGAGCGACGTCCCCCGGGCAGGACTATCGACGCTTTCATGACCCGGCCAATTACCGTCTGCTCACTGTACGGTTGAAGGCTGCTGATGGGACGCATCTGCGTGTAGTCAAGGTAGCGGTGAGGGAGGTGGTGCATCAGGTCGTTCAAAGTGCCGACTTCCAACCGGGAGAATAGCGCGGATGTCCTGGCAGATATCCGACGGAGCACCGTCACCGGCTGGTTCTCGGGAGGTGGCCCGGTACGTTGTGGTTTGTGCAGAAGGTTCAATGTGCAAGTTACCCAACTTTGTCGCTGCTCTTGATTCCAGGCGCGGTAGCCTCCAGGGTTACTACAGACCTTCTCAATTGAAGGAGCAAGCGAGTCAGGAAGCGTGGATGCAGATTTCTCCAGGTAAGCATCGATGCCGCCGATCACCGCTGCATCCTTGTAATGCTTTCGTGCCTCTAGCTCCAGGATCTTCTGAAATGCCTCGGTTGGCGTTGCACTGTTCACATATCCCCCACGATGGCATGTAGTGATCGTCGGGCATATTCATGCAACGGGAGGTGTCGGTGGGCACCTGCGGAGCGTTGCTGTTGGTTGACGAGCGCCGTATTCGGCACAGCACCGCTACTCGACCGAAATGATGAAATCGTAGTGCGGCTGGCCGCCGTTGACCAACTCCACTTCGATGCCATAGCGTTCGTGTACCTGGTCCCTCACCGATTGTGCCGTGAGAGTGTCGACCTCTGCGCCCCAGTACAGCGTCACCAATTCCGCCTCTGCAGATCCGACGCGATCCAGCGCTTCCAGCACCACTCCGGCGAGTTCGTCTCCTGCACCGATGAGCTCCTTGTCATTCTGTATGGCGATGAACTGTCCCTTGCGAATCTTCGTGCCGTTCATCTCCGATTTGCGCACTGCGCGGGCAATTTCGATCGTCGTGACGCATTGAACAGCTTCGGTCATGGCCTTCGCGTTATCTTCGGCGCTAAGGTCGTAGTTGAATGCCAGCAGTGCGGCGATTCCCTGAGGAATCGTACGGGAGGGAACCAGATGCACGTTCTTTTCGGCGAGGCTTTCGACTTGTCCAGCGGTAAGAATGATGTTCTTGTTGTTGGGCAGAAGAATGACCTGGTCGGAGGGTGCGAGGTCGACTGCCTGCAATATCTGACGGACACTTGGATTCATCGACTGGCCTCCCGGGACCACAATAGTGGCGCCCAGGCTGTTGAACACATCGAACAGGCCATCACCCGAAGCGATGGTGATTATGGCTGTGTCTACCTGAGGCGTACGCGACCGCTGCAGCCTGATGAACTCCTCATACTGGTCGTCCATATTGTGAATCTCGATCTGGTGAAGCGTGCCCATCCTGCCCGCGAAAGCAATCACCTCGCCGGGCTTGAAGGTGTGGAGATGAACGCGAACGACCGTCGCTTCGGAGGAGCCATTGGCGCTCACAACAAGCGATTGACCCTTGTTCCTCAGCTTCCTGGATATCCGCTCAACGTCGAGGCTCTTGCTCTGGAGAACGAAATTAGTGCAGTACCCATAGGGGACCTCGACTTGTGTGGTGGTCGGAGTGCTGTGGTGAAGCGGTTCGATCTGGACTGCCACCAAATCAGGGCCGATGCTCTTCGGCCCTTCGTCACGTCCATTCAGTGATGACAGAGCGCCGTCGAGCAGGACGTAGAGACCCTGGGCCCCCGCGTCCACCACCCCGGCCTCTTTGAGTACGGGTAGAAGTTCAGGAGTAGAGGCGACCGTCTCCCTTGCTGCCTGGACTGCACACTCGAGTACATCGGTAAGGTTGGAGTCCTCATGCTGCGCCGCACTGGTTGCAGCCTCTGCAGCAGTGCGCAAGACTGTGAGAATCGTCCCTTCCACTGGATGGACGAGGCCACCGTAAGCCGTGGCTGTAGCGTTGCTCAGGGCCAAGGCGAGGGATGCACCGTCAAGGGTGTCTTTTCCCTCAAGTCCATCGGCGAAACCACGCCAGAATTGGGAAAGGATAACACCCGAATTGCCTCGGGCGCCCATGAGTGCACCGTAGGCCATGGACCGCGCAATAACGCCGACTGATTCGTTGGGATTAGCGAGTGTGTCGGCTTCCTCGACGGCAGAACGCATCGTGAGCAACATGTTCGTTCCGGTGTCCCCGTCAGGAACCGGGAAGACATTGATCGCGTTGATTTCTGGCACAGCCCGCTCCAGCCAGCGGGTACCTGCCGAGAACATCTTATTGAATGCTTTGCCGTCGGCGAACTTCACCGTAGTTTCACTCATAAGGAGTGTCGTGTTGCTGTGCGAGGTCATTCGTGATACCATCCCATTGTAGCGGTTGTCAATAGAAAGGTAAAGCAGGGATAGATTACATGAAGTGCGACATCTGTAACAAGCGACCGATGTATGGCAATAAGGTCAGTCACTCCAAGCGGCATACCCGCAGGCGCTGGCTTCCTAATGTACACAGGACTAATCTTCTGGTGCAGGGAGCAGAGTATTCGGTGAAGATCTGCACGCGGTGTCTCAGAACCTACTACAAGAACAATTCATGAATTGCACGGCGACACATGGGCCTGTCGCTCCTCTCGCAGATGGGAACTCATTTACTCAGTTAGTCTTTAGCCTTGCCCTTCGCTGATCAGGAGTTCTTGAGCGGCCTTTGTTGCGGCAGCGACACGGTTTAGAGCAGTTCCTCCAGGCACATCGCGTGCTGCAATGGATCTTTCCATAGAAAGTTGGAGGATATCGTCGTCAAAGTGTGGGGAGAATCGCCGATAATCGTCCATGGATAGTTCGGAGAGTGACTTACCTGTGTCCGATGCATGATGACTCACCGCCGCCGAGATCCCATGTGCCGTCCTGAACGGTAATCCTTTGTGCACAAGGTAATCAGCTATGTCGGTCGCAAGTAGATAGTCACGAACGACATCGCGCATGCGCGTGGCGTCAACCTCGAGGGTGCGCAGCATTTCTGCACAGACACCCAATGTAGCCTTCACGGTATCCGCTGTGTCGAACAATGGCTCTTTGTCTTCCTGTAGATCCCTGTTGTAAGACAGGGGCAATGCCTTCAGTACCGTCAGAATGGTCATCAGGTTGCCATAAGTACGACCGCTCTTGGCACGCGCCAACTCGGCGAGGTCAGGGTTGCGCTTCTGAGGCATGATGCTGGATCCGGTGGTGAAGCCGTCACCGATGCGGATAAAACCGAACTCGGTGCTGGACCAGAACACCAACTCCTCGGCAAGGCGCGAGATATGCATCATGAGAATGGCGCCGCAGAAGTTGAACTCGGCAACGAAATCACGATCTGATACTGCATCCATACTGTTGGCGCTTAATTCGTCGAAGCCCAGTTCACGGGCAACGTATTCACGGTCGATGGGGTATGGAACACCAGCTAACGCTCCGCTCCCAAGCGGTAGCACGTTCACGCGCCTGGCGCAGTCCGCCAGGCGTGCATCATCGCGAGTGAACATCTCAAAATACGCGAGCATGTGGTGCGCGAATAACACTGGTTGCGCCTGTTGCAGATGGGTATAGCCTGCCATCATGACGGCCGGATAGCGTTCCGCAAGCTCAACCGTAGCGCTGCGCAGGTCGCGAAGCAGGCGCCTGATATCGGTGATCTCGTCCCGCAGGTACATGCGGAGGTCGAGGGCTATCTGGTCATTTCTCGAGCGTCCAGTGTGGAGTTTTCCGGCTGCCTGGCCGATTAATTTGAACAGGCGTGCCTCGACCGCCATATGGATGTCTTCGTCTGAAGGGTCGAAGACGAAGTCGCCACTCTCTATTTCCCTGCGAACCGATTCAAGCCCTTTGGCTATGCGTACAGCATCATCCTCAGAGATGATGCCTTGACGACCGAGCATGCGGGCATGGGCGATGCTACCGGCGATGTCGTGCCGGTAGAGACGCCGGTCGAATTGCAGGGACCCAACGTAATCCTGTACTCCACGACTCTTTGACTCGAGCATCAGCCTGAACCAATTGTACCGCGTTGTTGGCGCGCCTGGAGCCGGGAAGGAAGGCCCCATAAGCGGATGAATCCCGGCGAATCCGACTGATCAAACGCATCTCCCTTGTCGTAGGTTGCAAGACTGAGGTCGTACAGAGAGTAGGGCGACTTCCGGCCGACTACTGAGCAGGTGCCTTTATGGAGCTTCAATCGAACAGTTCCAGTGACGTATTTCTGGGTGTCGTCCACATATGCAGCGAGGTTGTGCCGCAGGCCACCGAACCACAGTCCGTTGTAGATAAGGTCGGCGTAGTGCGTTGCCACCAGGGCTTTGAAGCGTAACTGGTCCTTCGTGAGTACGAGGTTCTGCAGGGCAATGTGAGCCTTCAGCAGGACCGTAGCAGCCGGAGCTTCGTAGATCTCGCGCGACTTGATTCCCACGAGCCGGTTTTCGATGTGATCCACTCTGCCGACGCCGTGCCGACCGGCGGCAGCATGGAGCATCTCGATGAGCTGCACAGTTCCGAGACTCACACCGTCGAGCGCTACAGGGATTCCCTCTTCGAATTCTACCTCGATGTACTGTGGCTCTTCCGGTGCTGCTGCAGGATCACACGTCCATACATAGACGTCTGAGGGCGGCTCAACCCAGGGGTCTTCCAGCACTCCCGTTTCGATACTGCGGCCCCACAGGTTCTCATCAATCGAGTAAGGGCTTTTCCGAGTGATGGATATCGGGATAGAATGCTGCTCGGCATATTGGATCAACTCCTCACGGGTCATGCCCCATTCACGTGCAGGAGCGATGATCTTAAGGTCCGGACCCAGCGTGCCGATTCCCACATCCAGCCGTACCTGGTCGTTTCCTTTGCCTGTACATCCATGAGAAACCGCCACTGCACCCTTCTCGCGCGCTACCTTAACCAGGAGTTGGGCGATCAGAGGGCGACCAATGGCGGTCGCCAGCGAGTACTCCCCCTCGTATATGGCATCAGCCTTGAGTGACGGGTAGACGAAGTCAGTGATGAACTGCTCTCTCGCGTCGGCCACCACAGCATCGACCGCGCCTGCATCAAGGGCCTTCTGCCTGATGGCCTCGAGGTTGGGAACGTTACCGATATCCACGGTGAACGTAACGACATCGTAGCCGTACTTCTCCTTTATCCACTTCACAGCTACGGACGTATCCAGTCCGCCGGAATATGCCAATACTGCCCGTTCTGCCACGTGTTCCTCCTTAAACTATACCGAGGCCAGTACGGTCCTCAGAATGCTCATTGCTTCGTCGATGTCGTCGTCGGTGGTAATGAGAGGCGGCATGAAACGTATGGCGTTCGGCCGCACCCTGTTGATGAGAAGACCGTGGTGCAGGCACGAGAGCGTGATTTCGTCTGCTATGTCCCTTTCAAGAACTAGAGCGAGCAGAAGTCCACGGCCACGGGCCTCTTTTGCAACCGGGAACTCTCGTGTGAGTTCGTTGAGTAGGTCAAGAAACCGCGTGCCAATTCGTTGTACGTGCCCGGGGATGTTGTTTTCGATGATGTGGTTAACGACCGCGAACGCAGCAGCACAGGCGAGCGGATTACCGCCGAAAGTGGAGCCGTGATCGCCGGGCTGAAACACTGATACATGCTCTTTAGCAAGAAATGCACCGATAGGCACGCCGGAGGCCAGACCCTTGGCCAGGATAAGGATGTCCGGTTCCACGCCGGCCTGTTCGTAACCGAACAGGGTGCCGGTGCGACCGATACCTGTCTGGACTTCATCAAGGATAAGAAGAATGCCCTTCTGGTCACACCATTCCTGTACCTGCCTGAGGTAATCACTATCCGGTATGCGGACTCCTGCCTCTCCCTGGAGCGGTTCGAGCATAACGGCGCACGTATGTGGCACGGTTGCATCACGAATCGCCTGGGCATTGTTCCATTCCACATTGACGAATCCTGGAGGTAGTGGAGTGTAGAGTTGCTGGTACTTCTCCTGGGCGGTTGCGGCCGTCATCGCGAGGGTACGGCCGTGAAACGAATCGCCGGCGGTGATGACCTCGTAAGCGCCATTGAGGTGTAACTTGCCGAAGCGGCGGGCCAGTTTCACTGCGCCTTCCGCCGCCTCAACGCCGCTGTTGCAGAAGAACACTCTGTCAAGGCAACTGTGCTGGACAAGAAGGGCGGCGAGCTCAAGTTGAGGTATGGTGTAGAACTGGTTGGATGTGTGGATCAGCGTCCTTGCCTGACGCTCTATCGCTTCAACCAGCACCGGGTGGCAATGCCCCAGAGCATTTACGGCCCAACCTGCCACGAAGTCCAGGTACTCTCGGCCCTCATCGTCCCACACTCGCGTCCCTTCACCTCTTGTGATGGTCAGCGGAATGCGGCGGAACGTCCGCAGATAGAGTTGAGCTTCGATGTCAGGCCAGTTCATCTGTGACAATTGTGGTGCCTCCCGGATTCGGTTCTGATTCGCGCAATAGCGCGTGCGCCACTGTCCCGTCGATGATACGTGATTGTGGTATATAGCGCGAGGCCCGTCCGCATGCACGGGCTTTCGGAATCATCCCACCTCTTATGGTGCCATCATCAATAAGGTCACTGACCTTGTCGGCCGCGATGGGAGATAGCACCTGTCCATGGTGGTTCATGACACCGGGAACATCTGTGAGAAAGACGAGACTGGATGCCTTGAGAGCGATGGCTATCTCGGCCGCCACATCATCCGCATTCACATTCAGAAGGCCAGTTGTGCCCGGAGACTGGCCCCAGCAGACGGGAGAAACTACCGGAATAAACCGCGCAGCAAGCAGCAAAGTAAGTAACTGCGGATTCACGGCTTCGATGTCGCCGACGTGACCGAGTGCAGGATCGGAGGTGACGGCACGCACAAGTCCGCCATCGATCCCGGAAAGGCCGACTGCCATTCCGCCGGATGAGAGCAATTCAGCTACCAGCAGCTTGTTGACAAGGCCTGCGAGCACCGCAGTGACGACTCGCAACTCCTCATTTCCGGTGACACGCAGTCCATCGACGAACTTCGATTCGAGCTGCAGCCGGCCAAGCCAGCGGTTGATTTCTGCTCCACCACCGTGGACCAGAACCACATTTATGCCCCGCTCATTCAAGGCGACGGTGTCTACGAGCGAGGTGTCGCTGTGCCCGAGGGTGCTTCCTCCGATCTTGACGACTACAGTTTGTGCGGTCAACAGCGTTCCAGACTAGGTAGTATAGGAAGCATTAATGGTAACATAGTCATGTGACAGGTCACATCCCCATGCAGTCGCGCATCCGTCGCCAAGTGCAAGATGAACTCCTATGCTGACGTGTGCTTCCGCGAGCAATGAGCGAAGTGATACGTGATCGAATAATACGGGCATACCTTCCGACATCACGGGCACTCCGCACAAGGTCATACTGATCACATGCGGCTCAATCAGTGCGCCGCTTCTTCCTGCGGCACATATTACGCGCCCCCAGTTTGGGTCTGCACCGTGGATGGCGCATTTTACCAGCATAGAACTGGCTACTGTTCGTGCAGCGATGCGGGCATCTTCCTCAGTACGAGCCCCTGTGACTAAGACTTCAAGGAGTTTCGTAGCTCCCTCGCCGTCGGCAGCAACCGCTTTGGCCAGGTATTCACACACATGTTGTAGCGCCTCCTCAAAAGGTGCACCGTTGGTGTCGTCGAATGGCTGATTCCCGGCGAGTCCATTGGCGAATACCAGTACCGTGTCACTTGGGCTTGTATCACCGTCAACGGACACCATATTGAAAGTGCGGTCGACGCAGCGGCTTAGTGCCGTTCTTAAGAAAGCTGGTTCGACAACGGCGTCGGTACTCACGAAGCACAACAGAGTTCCCATGTTGGGGTGAATCATTCCGGACCCCTTGGCCGCTGCGCCAATCGTGAACTGCCCCTCAGGAGATGCAATGTGGATGGCTGCTTCCTTGCAGGTGGTGTCCGTAGTCATGATCGCTTGTGCAAAATCGTGGCCCCGCGAGGTGTCGGGTTGTATCGATTCAATCCCAGTCGAAATCCGGTCGAGAGGCATATACGTGCCGATAACGCCCGTACTGGCGACGAGCACATCCTCAGGAGACAGGCCGAATCGTTTGGCAACCAGCGACGTCATTGTCTCGGCATCCTTTAGGCCACGGGCACCCGTGCAGGCATTCGCGCAACCGGCATTTGCCACGACGGCCATGGCGGTACCGCGCTGAATGCGTCGAGCACTGAGTAACACCGGTGCGGAGCGCACAGGGTTACGAGTGAATACCCCGGCTGCAGTGGCTGGCTGTTCCGAACAGAGTACGGCGAGATCGAGTCTGTCTGTGTATTTGATGCCAGCAGCCGCTGCTCCTGCGGTGAATCCGCGTGGTGAAGCAATTGTTCCGTTCTGAATCATGTTGTACACCAGCAATCTCCCTTTCGAAAGCGCATTGTATCGCATGTGCCTGTGTCAAGGGCAACGAAGAGTGAAGAAGTGGTTGGGTTTCTTCGCGTACCAACGACATTGGTCTATAATGAGACGCGCGGTCGCACGCATTCTGTCTTTCGGCGAACCTGCGACCTCAAGTGCACTGCTGGTAATGTCTTATGGCGTGGAGAAGAGTTGAGAGCGTGCTCAGTTCCGGGCGGCACTACCTGTCCGGGGCTGAAGCGATTGTCGAAGGTGCGGTTGTGGCCAGGAGCGGTTACTTCGCGGGTTATCCCATTACACCAACGACCGAAGTACTGGAACGTATCGCGGTGCGGTTTCCCGAGGTTGGCTCCACATTCTGTCAGATGGAAGATGAAATCGCATCTGTCTGTTCCTGCATAGGCGCGTCGTGGGCGGGCGTGAAGGCCATTACGGTCACCTCCGGCCCCGGCTTCAGCCTGATGCAGGAAGGAATCAGCCACGCTATCATGACTGAGGCACCGCTCGTAGTCGTCGATGGTCAACGTGCTGGGCCGAGCACCGGGCAGGTGCTGGTCGGTGCAGGGGATGTAATGCAGGCCCGCTGGGGTACACATGGTGGGATTCCGGTGATCGCACTTGCCCCCTGGTCTGTACAGGAGATGTACGACCTTACTGTCCGCGCATTTAACCTGGCAGAGAGATTTCGGACACCTGTCCTCGTTATGGCTGAGGCGGCGACGATGCACCTGCGCGAAATCGTCGTGGTGGCGCCCGAAATCGATCTCTACGACCGTGACAGGGCTCCTGGGCTGCCGCCATTCGGGTGTGATTCTCCTGATGGGGTACCGCCTATGCCAGCCTTTGGCGAGGGCCAGAAGCTGCTGGTAACTGCATCGACGCATGATGCTCGCGGGTTCCGACGAACGGAGGATGCGAGCGCGCATCGTGTTCTCACCTCGCGTCTGCACAACAAGATAATGATGCATGTGCCCGAAATCGCGGAGGTGGAGAAGTATCACCTTGAGGACACGGAAGTTGCCTTCATCGCCTATGGCTTCACTGCCCGCAGTGCCTTGTCGGCTCTTGAGGAATTGAGACGTGAAGGGCTCAAGGTAGGATTATTGAGACTGCAGACACTGTGGCCCTTTCCCGAGGATGAGGTGAGGTGCCTATCCAGGCGCGTGAAGAGAATTATTGTTCCTGAGATGAATCTGGGCCAGATGGTTCACGTTGTTCTGGCGGGGGCCGACTGCCCAGTGGTACCGTACAATCAAATGGACGGCACGGTAATCTACCCGTCGTCGCTCATCAGCGCGGTACGGAGCATTGTCGCATGACAGGAGACTGGAGGAGGTTTCTTCGGCCTGGCGTAACTCTGCCTTTCTGCCCGGGTTGTGGCCACCGCATCCTGTTGCGCCACCTCCTCTCCGCCATCAATGAGATGGAGTTAGATATAGACCGTATGCTCTTCGTATCCGGCATTGGGTGTGCTGGATGGATTCCCAGTCCGTGCATCAATGCGGATACGTTGCATTGTCTTCATGGCCGGGCGATACCGTTTGCCATTGGTGCTCAGGCGGCAAATCCATCGCTGACAACACTGGTTGTCAGCGGCGACGGCGACCTCGCAGACATCGGTGGTAATCACTTGATTCATGCGGCGCGTCGCAATCATGACATAACAGTTATATGTGCGAACAACATGAACTATGGGATGACGGGTGGGCAAGTGTGCTCAACTACGCCGTATGGGGCGACTACACACACCACACCAGGCGGCAATCTGCATCGGCCGTTCGACCTCTGTTCGCTGGTTCGTGTTGCTGGCGCCACGTACGCCGCCCGCTATCTTGTGACACAAGGCCCGGAGCTGGCAGCTGCCATCAGAAGAGCGATCGCCGTCAGGGGATTCAGTTTCGTGGAGGCCATCTCTCCGTGTCCAACGCAGTTTGGACGACAGAACCGGCTTGACAGTGTAAAGGAGGCGTACGCGTACGTCGAGTCCCTTACAATCACACGCGACGCGGCGATGACCGGACTCGGGGACTGCGAAAGTTGGCGACTGGTGACTGGCGAGTTCTGTGATGAGTGATACAAGACAGATCTTACTGTGCGGACTGGGTGGCCAGGGAGTTGTGCTCGCCGGTACCCTCCTGGGCTCCGCTGGATTTGCACAGGGATTGCAGGTATGCGGCACGAGTTCTTACGGCTCTGCTGCCCGTGGAGGAGAATGCCGTTCCGAAGTGCTGTTGTCCGAGGGCGTCATCGCATTTCCGTATGTCACTCGTGCCGACGTCCTCGTGGCACTGTCTCAATCGGCATACAGACGTTACCTGGACTGGACGGCCAGTCCGGATGGTCTTGTTTTCTATGATCCCGCCTCCGTACAACCGGACGACAGTGTGCTGCAACGCCACATCAGGGTGCCCGCAACCGAGTCTGCTGAATGCCGGTTAGGGACCCGCCTGGGCACGAATATCGTGATGCTCGGAGCTATGGTGGCTGCTACTGGACTCTTACAGGTGGACGTACTGACGAGGGCTGTTGCAGACGGTTCGCCGAGCCGATTCCGGGACTTGAATGCGAAGGCGCTCGACCTCGGTGTTAGCCTCGCAGCAGGTTTATCTGACTGACTGATTTGCAATCGCGCTCGATGACGTAACGGTGATAGAATCCTGCCAGGAGTTGCAACAATGTCCGGACATTCGAAATGGGCACAGATTAAGCGCCAGAAGGGCGTTGCTGATGCACGTCGCGGCCAGGTGTTCACCAAGCTGACCCGCGAGATAATGCTGGCAGTCCGCACCGGAGGGCCGAATCCCGATAGCAATTATCAGTTACGACTTGCGCTGCAGAAAGCCAAGGATGGCAATATGCCTTCAGAAAATGTCGAGAGGGCTATCAAGCGTGCTGTTGGTGGCGGCGAGGACTCCAATCTGGCCGAGTTCATGCTTGAGGGGTATGGTTCCAATGGTGTGGCCATTTTGATCGAGGCGCTCTCGGATAACCGCAACCGGACAGTGCAGGAAGTTCGCAGTCTGCTCACGCGTCACGGCGGCAGTCTCGGTGAGGCCGGATGTGTGTCGTGGTTGTTCGATACGCGTGGTGTCATCACTGTCGATGCGAGCCATGGAGAAGCGGATGACGTCGCATTGCGTGCCATCGACGCGGGGGCAGAGGACGTCAGAAGTGATGCCGATTACGTCGAAGTACATACGGAACCGGCTCGCATGGAAGATGTGCGAGAGGCGATTGAGCAGGAGTTCACAGTGACGTCTGCCGAGATATCCCGCATACCCAGGACCACTGTGCCTCTCGACGACGCCAAATCCAGTCAGATCATGGCGTTTCTTGAACAGCTTGATCAGCTCGATGACGTGCAGCGAGTCTATTCGAATGCGGATTTCGCCGAGTCGGTCCTTCGAGGTATGGAACAGGCGTAACGTTATGCGCGTACTCGGCATTGATCCTGGAACTGTCCTGCTTGGATACGGAGTTGTCCAGGGGCCCTCCAACACGACTCTCGTTGCGTGTGGAGTCCTGAAAGTGTCGGCCAAGCTTACTGTGGAGCGGAGGTTGTGCACACTGTTTGATGGCGTGTGTGATGTTATTGAGTCTTTGCAACCTGACGAAGTTGCCATCGAGGAGCCTTTCATTGGAGTCAATGTAAAATCCGCATTCATGGTTGGTCGCGCCCAAGCTCTTGCGATACTGGCCGCCGCAAGATCAGGTCTGCCAGTCTCGTACTATTCGCCTGCTGAGGTCAAACGTCAGGTGAGTGGCCACGGACGGGGTGACAAGATTCAGGTGCGCACTATGGTAATGTTGCAGTTGGGGCTTCAGGAGCTCGACGAGAGGTTTGATGCGACTGACGCGGTTGCGGTAGCGTTGTGTCATCTGCACGCGCGCGATGCGGCTCGTCGCCTGTCAGTTCAACCGTGATGATCTCATTTCTAGAGGGTGTGATCGATTCCAAAGGTCCAGACCATGTGGTCCTCAACGTGGGCGGAATCGGATTTCTCGTAAGAACTTCAACCAGAACCGCGGAGGAGATCGGCACGCCTGGAACAAGTGCTGTATTGCATACCTGTTTCATGATCAGAGATGAAAGCCCCCTTCTTTATGGCTTTGAGTCGGATGAAGCTCGTGGGGTGTTCGTTGAGCTTGTTTCGGTGAGCGGAGTTGGGCCGCGCGTCGCGATTGCGCTGTTAGGAGCGCTGCGCCCATCGGAGCTGGCTGGGGCGATTGTAAGTGGGAATACAGCCCTGCTGGCTGCTGTTCCCGGAGTGGGAAAGAAGACTGCCGCACGCGTCTGCGTGGAGCTTGCATCGAAAATGGAGCGTTACGCTCTCGCTGATTCGGTACAAGGATCTGTTGGTGATGCAGAACTCGTGCAAGCTCTGACGGCGCTCGGGTATTCTGTGAGAGAGGCAATCGGCGCTGCGAGGAATATCGAGGCAGTAGATACCATGCCGCTTGAGGATCGCCTGCGGAGAGCGCTCAGGGTTCTTGCGATTCCTTGATTCTGTCGCGATTTTCGGCACCTCCCGTTTGATGATTCAGATACGATGACACAGAAAATGTTTCGTATTACGTCTGATTTGCAGCCTATGGGTGACCAGCCGGCTGCAATTGACGGTTTAGTGACGGGACTGGAACGAGGATATCGTGAACAGACATTGGTCGGGGTGACAGGAAGCGGCAAGACCTTCACGATGGCAAACGTTATTGCGCGGGCGCAGCGCCCCACTCTCGTCATCAGTCACAACAAGACCCTGGCTGCACAGCTTGCAGCGGAGTTTCAGGATTACTTCAAGGAGAATGCCGTTGGTTACTTCGTGAGCTATTACGACTATTATCAGCCTGAGGCCTATATTCCGAGCACTGATACCTACATTGAGAAGGAGACCGACATTAATGAGGAGATCGACCGCCTGCGGCACGCTGCGACCAAGTCGTTGTTCGAGCGTCGTGATGTTGTAATCGTTGCCTCGGTATCATGCATCTACTCCCTCGGGTCGCCAGAGGAGTATCAAAGCTTCGCGTTCCCGGTGGTGCGTGATAACCCTGTGGGACTTCAGCGGCTGGTCCGGACCCTGGTGGGAATGCAGTATGAACGAAACGACATCGATCTCACACGGGGCAGGTTTCGAGTGAGGGGAGACACACTGGAGTTATGTCCCTCCTATGAAGAGACCGCGGTGCGGGTCGAGTTCTGGGGAGACATAGTCGAACGTATCACTGAACTTGATCCGTTGACCGGAGAACTGCTCTCTGAACTCGATCGCGTGGACATCTATCCTGCGAAGCACTTCGTGACTCCTGACGAGAAACTCCATGCCGCAATGGCGGACATTCGTGTGGAACTTGATGAGAGGCTCACAGAGTTACGCGAAAGAGGGAAACTGATCGAGGCACAACGGCTCGAATCCCGGACGAACTACGATCTCGAGATGATGGCAGAGATCGGCTATTGCTCCGGTGTAGAGAACTACTCTCGTCACCTGCAACGGAGAAGGGCCGGCAGTACTCCGTGGACACTGCTTGACTATTTTCCAGCTGACTGTCTGCTGCTCATCGATGAATCGCATATGACTCTTCCACAAATAAAGGGAATGTACCACGGCGATCTCGCGAGGAAGCAGGTACTGGTGGACCATGGATTCAGATTGCCTTCGGCCCTTGATAACCGCCCGCTGCGTTTTGAGGAATTCACCGAGCGTATCAATCAGGTTGTTTATGTCTCCGCTACTCCGCGGGACTATGAAATTACCAGGAGTCAGCAAATATGTGAGCAACTCGTTCGTCCGACCGGCCTTCTTGAACCAATGGTGGAGGTAAGGCCTACAGCCGGACAGATAGACGACCTGATCGGCGAGATCAGGAAACGCGTCGGTAGTGGAGAGCGGTGCCTCGTCACAACTCTTACAAAGAGGATGGCGGAAGACCTCAGTGAATACCTTGCGGAAATGGGGGTCAAGACACACTACATTCACTCAGAGGTGGATACTCTCGAGCGTATCCAGATATTGCGAGAACTCCGTCTGGGAACGTATGACGTGGTTGTTGGCATCAACCTGTTGCGGGAAGGGCTGGACCTCCCCGAAGTTAGTCTGGTGGCTATACTTGATGCTGACAAAGAGGGATACCTGAGGTCCAAAGAGGCACTAATACAGACCATGGGGCGGGCCGCCCGTCATGTGAATGCCCGGGCAATCCTCTATGCAGACTCCATTACGAAGTCGATGCGCACCGCCATCGACGAGACGGCAAGACGCCGCCGCATCCAGGAAGAGTACAACGTGGCTCATGGCATCACACCTCAAAGCGTGTCCAAGGCGATACGAGACATTGCGCAACAGGTACAGAAGATCTCCGAACCTTTGCGTGAGTACGGAGACCGGCCGGCTACGGCACGGGAACTCAACCAGTTGCTGAAGCAACTCGAACGCGATATGAAGCAGGCGTCTGGTGCCCTCGAATTTGAGAAAGCCGCCTTGATTCGTGACCGGATCGTCGAACTCCGAAAGGAGTCGCACGATCTTCGAGTCACTTCATAGTCGCCGGTTTCTTCGTTACTCTCATTCTTTTGCACCCTGTCTCTTTCTGCCTGCTGGAGCACATCTGCCGGAAATATCGCATGCGACCTCTTCTAATCATCATGCAAAGAGGATACAATTACAGGTTCGAAACCGAGGCAAGGAGTCAGATTAGTGAGAATCGAAGTCTCTGTCGGAGATATCACAACAACGTCGGTCGACGGAATCGTGGTCAGCCTGTGTGAGGACTCTGAGCGCTTTGGCGATTCCAATGCAGCCGTAGTTGCGGTTGATCGCTTGCTGAATGGCGCCATTAGTGGGATGTTGGATTCAAAGGGTATCAAGGGCAAACCCAATGAAGTCACCGTCCTGCATTCCCTTGGTCGCCTGTCGGCGAATCTGGTGGCTGTGTGTGGGCTCGGAAGGCAATCCGAGGTCACGCCCGACCGTGTGCGTGATGCGGCTGCTGAAGGCTGTAGGGCCTTGCGCAAGGTGGGATGTCGGAGCGTCGGAACAACACTTCTGGGAGCGGGGACTGTTGGCCTGAATGCGGAGGATTGCGCTCAGGCCATAGCTGAAGGTGCGGTCATGGGCCTTTATACTTTTCTCAAGTACAAAGCACCCGAGGGGCCTGACGTCGAGCGCGTGAGCATCGTAGTTACTAACCCGGCTGAAGTTGGCGCTTTGAGCAAAGCTGTCAATACGGGTGTAGTACTCGCGGAGTCAACCAATCTTTCGCGGGACATGGTGAATGAGCCAGCCAACTATATGACCCCGTCACGCATGGGTCAGATAGCACAGGATCTGGCAGGCACCTATGGGCTCAGTGCGACGGTTTGGGATAAGGACGACATGGTTTCTATGGGAATGGGCGCGTTGCTTGCCGTTGCCCAGGGAAGCGCCGAGCCTCCTCGATTCATACGCATGGACTATGCTGGCGACGGTACCGGCTCGTCTCGAATTGCGCTTATCGGCAAAGCAATTACCTTCGACTCAGGAGGCATTTCCATCAAGCCGTCTGACAGCCTGGCCGAGATGAAGGACGACATGGCTGGTGGTGCGGCCGTCATGGCCTCGATGTGCGCAATTGCGCGCCTGCAGTTGGGGGCATCCGTGACTGCCCTTATTCCGGCGACTGAGAATCTGCCTGGAGGTCGCGCATTCCGACCCGGCGATGTACTGAAGTCCATGAGCGGTAAGACTATTGAGATCATGAGCACCGATGCCGAGGGCAGGCTTCTTCTGGCCGATGCCATCACCTACGCTATCAGCGAGGGAATGTCTCCGTTGATTGATGTGGCAACGCTGACGGGTGCCTGCCGCGTTGCTCTTGGAACGATCTACAGTGGAGTATTCAGCAACAACGAGGACGTGGCGGACCGTTTTATGGAGGCAGCGGTTCGCGCAGGAGAGCGGATGTGGCGAATGCCTCTTGCCGATGAGTATCGGGAATTAAATATGAGTCACTTTGCCGACATCAAGAATACGGGCAATCGCTACGGGGGAGCAATTACAGCTGCACTCTTTGTTTCCGAATTTGCCGGGGATACACCATGGGTGCATGTCGACATTGCTGGAACATCCAACAGCACGAAGGACAGCGGCGTAACGGTTAAAGGGGCGACCGGTGTGCCTGTGAAGACGCTGTGCGAGTTCGCACGACAAGGAATTGCCACTTCGCGTGCCGAATGAATGAAAGATCGGCTCACTGAGCCAGTTGAGTCCTATGGCGAGTGTATTTGAAGCTAGAAGCTTTCGGTTCAATCCGCCACCCCAGCTTGCATGGGCACGCAGGGTACTGATTAAGCCGTACGCCTCTATCGCAGCGCCTTACCCCGTTACCAATAGCCGGGATCTGATTGAGAACATAGTGTTGGGTATCAGGCGTGTCACCGACGCCGAGATTTTGATCGCGGATGGCACGCGAGACGGAAGTCCTATATACCCGGTATACGAGGCGCTGAAGTACACGTTCAATCGAGTATTACTTCTTGACGTCAAGGACTCGATATTTCTCGAACTAGAGAACCCGTTGCAGGAGTTTAACGCAACACCAACCTTCTGGGTGCCGAACCTCGTGCTGCGAAGCGACTTCCTGATCAGCGTCGCCCCTTTCCACGTAGTTGGCGGAAAAGGAAGGTTTACGATTGCCAACTTGCTGGGATTGTTACCATTGAGCCCCCGGAAAGGTCAAGACTTGCCAGAATATCAGGGATTGAAGGGCCTGGATGTCGAGAAGGCGCTCGCCGATCTATACTTCACTCTCCCTTTCGATATGGCTGTGCTTGAGGCTGAACAGCGACTAGACTATGATGACGATCCGCTTTCCGGTGCTGCGACTCACTATGGCAAGATCGTTGTGGGAGAGCCTTATGCGGTGGATGTGATAGCAGCCCGCCTCATCGGTCAGCAGCCGGAGCACCTGGCGCTGATTGAACAGGGGCGGCAGGCCATGACTGACACTGGCCCCGCTCAATAGCGAATGCTGAAGCCTTGATAGGTGGTGTCGGGTTCTACAGGCTGTATCGAAACATCGGTTACCTCAGCACCTGCTGGTCCCAGTCGCAATCGGTCGATGAATCGACTCACCTCGGCTTCGCGGCCGGAAGCATGCACTTCCACCTCGTCTGCCCGTTCCAAATTGCGCACGAAGCCTGTGATGCCCAGTTTTCTTGCTTCACTTACCGCAAAGAAGCGATAACCCACACCCTGAACACGACCTCGAATGCGTAGTCTGAGTGTATTCAACGACAAAGCCGCCCCAAAGGAATAGTGTCGACGCGCACTCTGTTGCTGTCACCCACGGCCGGAATGCAGTAGCTAATCTTCATCCTCTTCCTCTTCTTTGCGCTTCTTGCGTACTACCTCAACTGGAGGAGGCGGGGCGAATTCCGAGATTGGTGGTGGCTTCTTCGACCCCTTTTTAGGCTTCTTGGCCTCTCTTCGCTCGAAATCTCGTTTGCCCATTGTCTACTCCTCCTTCTGGTGCAATAGTGCAAGCGCATGGCGAGCGGCAGCCATTTCCGCTGCTTTTCGGCTGCCGCCCGTACCCTGGGCAAGCGCTGTGTCGTGTAGCAGCACTTGGACCGTGAAGCGTTTGGCGTGATCCGGCCCAGTAGCGCTGATAATCCGGTAGTGTGGCAGAGGGCGGTCGGTTGCCTGGAGGTATTCCTGCAGGAGTGCCTTGTGGTTGGGGGCTACTCCATCGGCCTCGGCTGTCTGGATGTGGGGATGTAGATAGCGAAGTAGAACCTCGCGCGTCGTGTTGTATCCTTGATCGAGATAGATAGCACCGATCATCGCCTCCAGGGCATCGGCCAGATTCCGGTCCTTGTTCCGGCCCCCGCTTGCTGCTTCACCCCTGCCAAGTCGCAGGTATGACCCCAAACGTAGTCGGCGAGCCACCGATGCGAGTGTCTCTCGGCGGACCAATGTCGAGCGTAACGCCGTAAGTGTTCCCTCTCCCGCTTCAGGGAGGTGAAGGTATAACGCCTCTGTGACTACCATGCCAAGTACGGCATCGCCGAGAAACTCCAGTCGCTCGTTGCTGGCGGTCTGCACGTCCTGTGATTCATTGACGTGACTCCCGTGTACCAGCGCATGTTCGAGAAGTGCCGGATTGCGAAACTCTATGCCAAGACTTGCCTCGATGTCCGTCATGTGCTCACTCAATTCGTCTCCCCATAGCCTGTTCCTATCGGCACAATCAGCGTCGCTGCCCTGGCATGATACTTCTGGTGGCCGTGTCGAGGAGTTGCTCCGCTGTTCGTAGAGGAACTCCATCGCGTGTCAACTCGTCCAGCACCAGTTGTCTGGCGGTCCTGAGCTTATTTGCCACCACCCGAACCCCACTGTCAAGCGACGCATTAAGATCAACATGTTCCTGTGTGAGTCGCAGATCTGTTCTAGCCGAGTTGCCTGTCTTCTGGCGTATGCGCTCGAAGGCCTGATCCGACAGCTCGACTGCCGCGTTGCGGTTGAGTCCATCTTTGACCAGCTCGTCTGCAAGTCGATTTCTGGCGGCCTTAGCCTTCTCTGTCACCAATGCCAGAGCGTCATCGTACGACGAATCAGGACTTAGATGCACATCGCGTGTCCTGCTTTGCCCGTTAGCGGAAGTCTTGGCGCCGGCCAACTCAGTCCTGAGCGCAGAATTGACGAGGTTGACGGCGAGGTCACGCTCCAAACCATCACGGGTGATCTCGTCAATTACGTGCTGTCGTGCAGCAGCTATCTTGCCGCTGATAGCCGCAAGTATATCTTCCAGCGATGCGTTAGGATCGATCTGCGTGGGCGTAAGGGGAGTAGTCGATCTGCTGGGTGAGTCCTGGGCTGAGAAGCCGCCGCCCGATGGTCGCCCTATTCGTGCGTGTAATGCCTGGAAGGCGACATTGATCTGCGCCATACGGACCATAGCATCCGGCGCCTCGGAGCGGTCCGGGTGATACTTCCTGGCAAGTGCACGATATGCTGCGGCGATCACCTCTGGCTCGGCCGCCGGGCTTATCTGCAACGTTTCGAAGTGATTCTTGTTATTGGTTTCACTCAATGTACTGGTCCTCTCGGTTCCGGAGGTCACGGTATTTCCGCAGATTGCTTATGATACCTGCACCATCGTCATGTGGCCAACCATCGGGAATGCACGGAGATGATTGAGCGCTGCGAAAGCGCCGAGACACTTTGTTCGCTCGCGTGAGTGTATGGTATGCTATTTCACGATTCAAGGTGGATTAGCTCTGGGGATTAGTCTAGCGGTAGGACGACTGACTCTGGATCAGTTAGGCCAGGTTCGAATCCTGGATCCCCAGCCATCTGCCGACAGCTTTTCTGTTGTGACCGTAGCACTTCTCGTCTGCCGGTGCGTTTTCTTGTATGTAAGCATTTTGGCCGCATTTCCTTTCGCACGTATAATCGCTTGACACGCGAGAAGTAAATGGATCTTTCGTCAATTCTGTACCGAGTCTGGACCGCGTATTCCACCGGATGGGGATTGTGGGTCTCCTTCGGTATGTACTTCTGGCTATCCATCTGCCTGATGGTAATCGCTCGAAAAGTGCATGTCGCTGGTTGGTGGGCTGGTTGGATTCCCATTGTGAACTTCAAGGTGATGTGCGGAGCAGGGAAATCGTCCGGTGCGTGTTTCTGGCGACTATTTATCGTATTGTTGGCGCTGGTAGCAGGCATCGCACTGTGGATTCCAATATGGATAGTAGTCTGGCTCGTTCTTGGGGCGATTGTATGGGTTGTTACATGGAGTCGTATCTGTCGTGAACGTCACTATCCCGCTGCTCTCGGGTTGCTGTCTCTTGTTCCTGTGCTCAACCTTGTGCTGTTTGGGATACTGGCATTCGGAGATCAACCATACATGCTGGGCTAATGCCCGTCGACACTACCCAGGAACCTCCGCATCCGGTTCCTGGGCGAGTTTCCAGGTCAGCCAGCCAGATCTTTTTGGATGAATGATGTCTTCATTTGAGGCTCACACGGTGGACCTGCGGTCAGAACTGAGTACCGGTTTCGCCCTGTGCTTTGATCGTCATTGAGCACATCGAGGAAAATCTGCCGGACCGGTGTGGCTTTGTTCGCGGTACAGGCTCGAAACAGATTCCGAATAGCGTGAGTCTGTGTCCATCGACACCGCATTCCTTTCCATCTGAGACCCCGACTTAGGATAAGGTTCTCGCCGCCATAGCCAATCACTCGCTAATGTAATGCGTGCTCTGTTATATCGACGTATTTCCTGGCGATATGAGACCTTCCGTCGGCGACAAGAAACCCTGCACCGGATGGCGAAGAGCGCACCAATTGGGGCTTAAGGACGGATTTCACCTGGCAGCACGCATGGCGCGCGCGGCACCGAAACCCAAGAAGGAGTAGACCCCTGGAGAGACGCGCTGAAGACAGGCAAACGGCCTCATCTGGTCACCGGGACGACCGAGTTCAGCGTCCCTCATCACCAGATCGCTATCGAGAGCTCCCGGGGTGTCATATACAGTTGGCATCAGTTCTTCCCGCAGTGTGACTCTCATATCGTCAAGAGTGAATACACGCCGTCCCTTGGTAGTAAGAGCGAGGGCCGCAATGTAGGGACCCCACTGGCGAAACGAGTACGTCTCGTTGAAAGTTGCGCGTTCGTCCGGATCATGAATGAACAGATCCGCCAATTGGTTCTTCACATCTGCAGCGCTTGGAGCAGGTTGTGCTTGTGTTGCAGATGGAAGGACAGGAGGCATTATTGGCGACGAATCTACATGTTGGGAATTGCCGTTGGACTTGTTGTCCTGAGAACGAGAACTGCCTAGCTCCCGCAAGCGCTCCATGATCCAGAGACGTGCGAGTGTTTGAGGGGACTCATCAAGGTCGCGGGCAAGCGCCCTGAGTTGCTCCGCTCGAGAAATGGGCAGTTCGATGCGGAGCATAATGGAATCGGGTCCAGCGTTCTCGAGACCCGCCTCCTCGCTTCTGGCAAATCCTCTTACACCGCTCGGCATCCCCATGATGCTCCGCATCATATACTCGTCAACGTCTGCTGCATTGGAGCCGGAACGAGGTGACTGTCCGGCATTACCTGGCTGGCCGGACGACAGTCCATCATTCAAGTCAGGCATGTCGCCGTACGGCGACTGGCGTGGTGACCGCCGTTTCTTTCCTTTATCGAACATCGGGACCCTCAGTGTGAATAATCAACTCTCTGAAGAAATATAGCAGACCCGACCGTACCAGCGCATCTGGCAATCGGCGATTTCGTCTTCTGACAGATGACTTTTCAGCCCTCTTCCGATTCTGATCCTGATACCTTGTAGACGCGGCCGCGCGCTAGTGATGCGGCGATGCCCGCAAGACACGCCACAGTGCACAGCGCGAAGGTGGCCTGCATGGCATCTATGAAGAGGTGCATGGGCATTGAGTGCACATCGGCAGCCCCAACTCGCGCCGCTATGAAGAGTGTGGCTATACCCATACTGAGCACCATTCCAACCTGGCGCGTCGTGGACAGAGTGGCAGATGCAATACCGTAGCGAGTCCCACTAACAGAGGTCATCACGGCATTGGTGTTTGGTGTGGCAAACAGACCTACGCCGAGCCCGAGCAGAGCAAGGGCTGATATCACGTACCATAGCGGAGACACAACGTCGAGCCGAGACATCAGGAACAGTGCACAGGCTGTGAGCGCCATACCGCTTGACGCGAGTAGACGAGGCTCGTGGCGATCGGAGAATCGTCCGGCAATCGGAGATACGAAAGCCTGGATGATTGGCATCGAAACGAGTATGAGTCCGGTGGATCGAGGTGTGAAGCCTGAGACCACCTGCAGGTAGAGACTTAAGAGAAATGTAGCAGCGAAGAACGCGCTGTAGTTCAGAAACGCTGCAAGGTTTGACATGGCAAATGAGGTATTGGAATGAAACAGGGAGAGATCGATAAGCGGGTGATCGACTGCACGTTCGATGCGTACCAGTGCGACGAAGCCCACGAGTCCGATTGCAAGACTTGCGAAACCATGCACAGAAGGCAATTGCGTCAGGCCATAGATGCCCCCGATGAGAAACACCGCGTATGCAGCAAAACCGGGCCAGTCGAATGGGCGTGCCTGCGAAGCCGGAATCTGTGCGGGCAGCTTGTAATGAGCTGCCAGGAGGAGAAGCAGTCCCAAGGGGATGTTCACGAAGAAGACTGCCCTCCAGCCGAAGGTTTGTGTCAGGAAACCACCGACAGCGGGTCCGATCGACAGGCCAGCGTACAAGGCTGCTGCATTTATGCCGAGAGCTTTGCCTCGCTCTCCAGGACCAAATGCTGCCGCCAGTATTGCGACAGCGGTACTGGCCAGCATGGCGCCACCGCTTCCTTGAATCGCTCTGGCAATTATGAGCGTCGTTCCATGCCATGAAAGGCTGGCCAGGATCGAGCCGATAGTGTATACAGCAACGCCTGTCGTGAGGACACGTTTCCTGCCTCGTGAGTCGGCGATTCTACCGAACGGGATCAGGAGGAGCGAACTTGTCAGCAGGAACGATGTGGCTACCCATGCGAGTTCGACAGCGGTCATCTGCAGGCCGACCCCTATCGTCGGTAACGCGACATTCACGGACGACCCCATGAACGGGAAGATGAAGGCGGCTGCACAGGTGACAAGGAGCACAGCACGCTTATCTGTGACGGGCACAACGGGTTGAGTCACTGGTGCGGAATTATAGCCCACTCTGAAGTTCAGGCCATTGTCCGATTACCACCTTGTGGAGCAAAGTCTGATTACCCTCTTCTTCCGGCAGCGCAACCTGCTCGCCATTTAGTTTTGCGGCGGTCCATCGCTACAATGGGAACGTGGTCACTGCGGCACAGTTCTTAGCTTCCGGCAATAGAAGTGTGTCGGCGGCGGCAGTCGCTGCGTGAAGGATGTAGGAGGTGAAATGAGTAGAGAGTCAGTCGATGACCGACAGCGAGACGTCAGACGCAATCGCCTGCAGTTCGAGACGAGTCCATATCTGCTGCAGCACGCGGATAATCCCGTTGACTGGTTTCCATGGTGTGATGAGGCCTTTCAGAAGGCAGAGCGTGAAGACAAACCCGTATTCCTCTCTATCGGCTATTCCTCCTGCCATTGGTGTCATGTAATGGAGGAAGAATCATTCGAGGATCCTGAAATAGCCTCGGTGTTGAATGCCTCGTTCATCGGTATAAAGGTCGATCGTGAGGAGCGACCAGACATCGATCAGGTATACATGACTATGGCACAACTGGTCACCGGGCAGGGAGGATGGCCACTTACTGTGATCATGGCGCCCGATGGCAAACCATTCTTTCTCGGGACGTATCTGCCCCGGCAGTCCAGTCGCGGACAGCTGGGGTTGCTGCAATTGCTGACCACTGTGACTGAGCACTGGATGTCGCACGATAAGCGTGAGGAGTTGCTTGGTTCCAGCAGCCGCATTGTAGACGTAGCACGGAGCCTCGTTGGATCATGGTCCGGGGCGGAATTTCCGGCTGATGCGTGGCCCATGGCAGTATCCGATTTGATGAGTACTTTTGACTCGAAACATGGCGGTTTCGGTGGGGCTCCGAAGTTTCCAATGCCAACGAGGCTGGCGTTCCTCCTCGTGCACTGGCATGACAGCGGGGATCCGCGTGCATTGGCGATGGTGACGAAGAGCCTCGACGAGATGCGGCGGGGAGGCATGTACGACCATCTTGCCTCCGGTTTTCACCGATATTCGGTTGACGAACGCTGGGAAGTGCCTCATTTCGAAAAAATGTTGTATGACCAGGCGTTGCTCGTAGAGGTATATCTCGATGCATACCTGGCGACCGGAAAGAGGCGATACGCTGAAACAGCCAGGGATGTTATTGGCTATGTGCTCGGACGGCTGACCGGACCTGAGGGCGGATTCTATTGTTCCGAGGATGCTGACACCGAGGGGGAAGAGGGAGCCTACTACTTGTGGAGCCTGCGACAATTGCGCGAGGTGCTTTCCGCTGATGAGTTGCGGGTCCTGCTTGCGTCGGCCGGCCATTCGGTGACCGATAAACCGGGAGAGATTGAGGTCAACCTTCGAGAGGACCAGCCGTTCGTGCTCGCGCTCAGGCACCCATCGACAGAGGTGGCCGAGAGTCTTCACATGTCGCCTTCTGAAGTAGACGGGAATCTGTCGGCTGCGAAGCAGGCGCTTCTTGTTGTACGAAACAGGAGAGAGCCGGTCCCGGTTGATGATAAGGTCTCGGCTGATTGGAACGGACTGGCTATTGCTGCACTGGCGCGAGCAGGCAGGGTGCTTGACGAGCCCGAATTCATAGTTGCGGCTGAAAGGGCCGCGGATTTCGTAATGTATCAGATGCGCCGTGATGACGGGGTGCTTATGCACACGTACAAAGACGGAAGATGCACAACCCCCGGATTTCTAGAGGATTATGCGTTTCTGGGCTATGGTCTCCTGGAATTGTTTCAGGCCGCTCAGCATTCTCGCCATCTCCAATTGTCAGTACGCTTGACCGAACAGATGCTGGAGCTGTTTTGGGACGAGGCAGACGGGGGGCTCTTTCAAACCGGTACTCTGAATGAGCAACTCCTATTTCGGATCAAACCGATCTTCGATGGTGCACTTCCGTCCGGCAACTCGATGGCTGGTATCCTGCTGGCCAAACTCGCCCGACTCACCGAGCGGCCCGGCCTTGTAGAGAACGCCGATCGGCTGTTCGCAACCCTTGGAAAGGCTGCAGCTTCGCACCCGAGTCAATTTCCCGGCTTGCTGATCGGACATCGGTTACACAACAGGAGAACGCGCGTGACAGTAATTGTTGAGGCATCCGACGCGGCTTACAATCGTGCACTCATTAAGACCGCCAATTCTGTATATGCCCCCGACCATCTACTCGTGGTAGTGCCGGGGAATGGTTTGAAGAGCGAAGCGGCGGCCCTTCTACCCGTCGCCAGAGATCACAAACGCATTGAGGGGCGGGCGGCAGCGTATGTGTGTGACAGGAGCAAGTGTTCGGAGCCGGTTGCGCATCCGGAGGCGCTGCGGACACTGTTACTGGGTGACAGAAAGGCACAGTGACGGGTGCTTCGGCAATTGAACGCCCGAATGATTCCCCAGTGTCAGGAAGGTTGAGCGGCTGCGCGATAATTGTCCCAAGTGTCCATAATGGCCGGAGTCGGGACTACGCCCTCGCGGAGCACTTCGACATTGCCCTTCACAACCCGAACGATAGTTGAGGGAGTCTTCCGTTGTGCATCGCCGGCATCGAGAATATAGTCGACCATTTCACCCAGCTGTTGCTTCACTTGTTTTACATTAACTGCAGGCGGATGGCCGCTGCGATTCGCGCTGGTTCCGGTAACAGGGCCGCCAAATCGCTCAATGAGACGCAGGCAGATCGGGTCGTCAGGCACTCTTACCCCCACACAGCCATCCTGAATGAGTGAGGGGTGAAGAGGAACCGTGGTTGGCAAAACGAGCGTCAGTCCACCTGGCCAGCACAGTTCGGCAAGGTGGAGCGCGAACGGGTCGGGGTCGTCAACCACATCGGTGATGTGCGAGATGTCGCTTATCAGTACCGGCAGGGGACTATCCTTTGGCCTACCCTTGACCTCGTATACCCGGTCCACAGCCCGTTGATTGCCAATGTCCGCGCCAAGACCATATACAGTGTCCGTGGGGAATGCTACGACTCCGCCGTCCGCAAGTACACGAACCGCTTCACCTATTTGGCGGTCATAGCTGCTGGTTACGAACATTCGCTGCCATATACAACAGAACATCCTGCTGACGAGTGTAGCAGATACCACCCGTAAGCCGAAACCCACAACAACTCAGGATCTCCGCCTGTGCTTTCTGGGTTGGAATGATTGGGCTTTCATGATTTCCCGACCCTCTCAAGAAGGCCGAGTTACTTGTCAAAGGGGTACGGCACATGCACAATTCTGCCTTGGGTCAGGAGGGAAGCTATGAAGCATGTGCCACTTTCACGGAACTTCGGTAGTCCTGAGAACTACGTGTTTGATGCGCGAACCCCGCCTGTTCTAACTGTCTCCGCTGGCGAGGAGTTCACGGCCGAGGTGCAGGATGCCTACAACGGCATGCTGAGGGAGGACCCATGCAGACTCCAGCCTGCGGATCTCACTTTTTATGCTGAGAGACAGCCGTTCTGGTACAACCCCGTGTGTGGCCCTATCTATGTAGAGGGAGCATCTAAGGGCGACGTGCTGGCGGTGACCATACTTGCCGTTGATGAATTGTCTGCCGGCTCTATTGCCACTGTACCCCGTGTACATCATTTTGCCGGACTGAGAGGATGGGAAGAGACAGATCAGCCGTTCACCGGAATTGTGACCAACGATAAGGAAGTGTCGGAATGGCAGTACGGTGAGCAGGTGCATCGATGGCCAATGCGTCCGTTCGTGGGCACCATCGCTACAGCTCCTGAATATGAGGTGCTGTCCACACTGCCCACCAACTTCGGCAGTGTAATGGGTGCAGGTGGTAATCTTGATTGCTCTGCGATAGGCCCTGGGGCTACCGTGTACTTGCAGTCGATGAATCTCGGCGGTCTGCTCTTCTTCGGTGACTTACACGGATCTCAGGGGGACGGAGAACTGTGCGGGGTCGCGAACGAAGTGAGCGGGCGTGTTCGTCTCGTATGCAATGTGTTGAAGCGCAAGTGGCTCCGTAACGTTCGGGTTGAGAACAGCGATTCGCTTATCTCGCTATACTGTTATCGGCCCATGGAGGAAGCGTTTCGACAGGCTACCCGCGACCTGATTCTATGGCTTGAAGAGGATTATGGACTGACGAGGAGGGAGGTTTATCTGCTCATTAGCATGTGTCCTGATTTCCATCTGCGTACCTATCAGATGTGCGCTGGGCTTGGACGGCTCATGACCACGGTAGGTGCCGAGTTTCCCAAATACTTGCTGGGAATGTGAACTGGCATCACGGTTCCGCAGATTTCGGGATATGCCGATGAGTTCGCGTGTGGTAATATGAATGCTACATACTGATGCGGTCTATGGCTGACACTTGTGTTTGCTTATTGCATGGCAGTATTGCTGGTGGTGTCTCTTCCTTTGCCGGGCTATGAATGACTCGATCGAACGCGTAGCCGACATTCTAATCCGACAGCACTACGTTGTGTGTCTGTCTGGCGCCGGTATGTCAGTTGAGAGTGGCATCCGGCCATTCAGAGGCCCTGGAGGTCTCTGGACCGAATTTGGTGAGCCGCCTCTCGATGATTACCGCCGATTCGTATCCGATCCGGTCGGGTACTGGAGAAACCTACTCCAACCGCAGGGTCACTATCTCGAGTTGTATAAGACGCTTGCGGAGGCCGTACCCCATCAGGGTTACTTCGCGCTTGCCGAACTGGAAAGACAGGGTGTAGTCAAGCATGTGATTACGCAGAACATCGATGGCCTGCACCACAGGGCTGGAAGCAAACATGTCACCGAGATTCATGGTAACTACACGTTGTGCAGATGTGTAGAGTGCGGAACCAGGTGCGAGCGAAGTCAAGTTGATGTGTCTACACTCCCACCTCGCTGTCCTGTATGTGCAGGCATAATGAAGAGTGATGTCGTTGTCTTCGGCGAACCTATTCCTGAGGATGTGGGACGTGCCTGCAGCGAGCAGGTCGACCTCGCGGATTGTATGCTGCTTGTTGGCACTTCCGCCTACGTGTATCCAGCGGCTGGCTTCCCGCGTCACGTGAGCGCCCAAGGCGGGATTCTGATCGAGATGGGCCCTCAGCCCACTGAGATTACGGAGTTGTGTGATATCTCGGTCCAGGGCACCGCGGCCGAAGTGCTTCCACAACTCTATGACGCTATCGTCGAGCGTGTGAAAGAGCCAATCCAGCCAGATGGGACCGCTGAATAATTATGGCACACAGGATAGAGGTTGCGTTCAGAGCAGGTCTGGTTGATCCACGAGAGGATGGAGTTCTTGCCGGGATACGCGACTTGGGAATCACCGGGATCCAGCACGTGTCTGTAGCCGACGTGTATTGGGTTGATGCGTCCCTTCTCGAGACACAACTACGAGCTGCAGGTGCGATGCTGTTGTCGGATCCGGTTGCACAGGTATGTGGCTATGATGGCGAACATGTGCGCGATAACTCACCATCGCTGTGGGCGCTGGAAGTTGCGTACAATCGTGGTGTCAGCGATCCACTCGAGGCTACTATTCTCAAAGGACTGAAGGATATCGGCATCGACGATGTGCCACGAGCGCGTAGCGCGGTACGGTATGTCTTTCACGGATGGTGCAGCCAGGATGATATCGATGTCATCACGCATCGCCTACTTCTTAATCCACTCGTACAACACGTGGTACAACCAGGAGAGGATGTATTTCCGGACGAGCCGACATATCAATTCGAATTACGTCAGGTACCTTTACTACATCTGGACGATGCCGCGCGGTCCGGAATCGCTTCGGCATATGGCTTCTCTCCGTCCGAACTCGATGCAATACATCACTACTTCGCTTCCATTGGTCGTGAACCGACAGATATCGAACTCGAAACGCTTGCGCAGTCCTGGTCGGAGCACTGTGTGCACAAAACTTTCAAGGCGAGGATCACTTTGGGTCGTGAGCGCATCGACAACCTGTTGCGCAGCACGATAATGCAGGCGACACGGGCCCTTGACAAGGAATGGTGTCTGTCCGTCTTTGAGGACAATGCCGGCGTGATTGATTTCGATGGCGAACACGCCATCTGCTTCAAGGTCGAAACCCACAATCACCCATCGGCTGTAGAACCCTATGGCGGAGCCGCAACTGGTCTCGGAGGCGTTGTTCGCGACGTTCTCGGGACCGGCCTCGGTGCCCGTCCTATTGCTAATACGGATGTGTTTTGCTTCGCTCCGCCTGATATGGCATACGATGCTCTTCCTGCTGGAGTGCTGCATCCAAGGAGAGTCTTCAAAGGCGTGAGGGCAGGTGTCGCCGACTATGGCAACAGGCTGGGCATCCCCACATTGAATGGGACTCTTCGGTTCGATCCGCGTTATATCGGAAATCCACTAGTGTTTTGCGGAACTGTCGGAATCATGCCTCGCTGGGCAGCCTATATGGGGAAACAGCAGCCGGGTGATCTTGTAGTACTAATGGGAGGTCGCACAGGACGCGATGGTATTCACGGAGTCACGTTCGCTTCTGAGAAGCTGGATGACACCTCAGTTACCAGGTCCAGAAGCGCGGTACAGATCGGAAACGCGATTGTTGAGAAGCGCGTGATCGATGCTCTCATTCAGGCCCGTGACAAGAAGCTTTATCGGCGGATAACCGATTGTGGAGGTGGTGGCTTGTCTTCTGCGGTCGGTGAGATGGGAGCCGTGACCGGGGTGCGCGTGTATTTGGACAGGGTGCCTTTGAAGTACGCGGGTCTCTCGTATGACGAGATATGGATATCTGAATCACAGGAACGCATGATCGTCGCCGTGCCCCCGGAGAACATCGACGAGTTAATGAAAGTCTGCAGTATCGAGAGGGTTGAAACCACCGTGATTGGTGAGTTCACGAATGACCGGCGCCTGGAGCTCGTCTATGATGGTGTACTTGTCGGCAATCTCGATATGGAGTTCTTGCACAATGGACGCCCGCAACTGGACCTTGTTGCCACACGGCCGCATCAGGAGTGGACCGGCAAGGATCCCGCGTCCCCCGAGTCCTGCACGGCGGCGCTCTTTGCTGTTTTGTCCTCGCTCAATGTATGTAGCAAAGAGTGGGTTATTCGGCAATATGACCATGAGGTGCAGGGAGGTAGTGTCCTCAGGGCTCTTGTAGGGCCGGAGGCCGATGGTCCCGGAGATGCAGCCATCATCAAGCCGCTGCTTGAATCTGATCGCGGACTGGCGATAGCTAATGGGATCAACACTCGTTTTGGCGATATTGACGCTTACTGGATGGCGGCTTCCGCTATTGACGAAGCACTTCGCCAGGTAGTTGCTGTTGGGGCCGGCCTCGACAGGGTCGCGTTACTTGATAATTTCTGCTGGGGTCGTGCATCCGAACCGGAAAGCCTGTGGGCGCTTGTACAATCCTGTAAGGCCTGTCAGGACATGTCGTTGGCGTTTGACGTGCCCTTCATTTCCGGAAAGGACAGTCTCAACAATTTCACCGAGAGTGAGGGGAATATCATTACGATACCTCACACATTGCTGATCTCAGCCATTGCAGTGATGCCGGATGTCAATCGGGCCATCACGATGGATCTGAAGTCGGCCGGCAACTTGCTGTACGCTGTCGGCAGTACATTCGCAGAACTCGCTGGCTCGGAATACTGCAGCAATCTTCCTGACTGTGGTCGCAGAGTTCCTGAGGTTCGTTTCGAGACAGCACGTGCAACAATGCTGGCATTGGTTAATGCGATTAACGATGGACTGGTAGTTTCCTGTCACGATATGAGTGAAGGAGGGCTTGCCGTAGCCGTAGCCGAAATGGCATTTGCTGGAGCGCTCGGCGCGAACATCAGCATCTCTCGTGTGCCACTGGGTGAGAGCATTGACAGAAACGACATAATCCTTTTCTCGGAATCCAACAGTCGGTTTGTAGTCGAGGTTCCGGTAAGGCAGTCGGCCGAGTTCGAGCGGCGTATGAGTGGGGTATCCTGTGCGCAGATAGGAACCGTCATGGACGATGACAATCTTCACATATTGGGACTGGATGGTACGCCGGTAGTTTCTGCGACGTTGCGTGAATTGAAAGCCGCCTGGAAGCAGCCACTGGCCTGGTAGACAGAATGGGCAAACCAAGAGTACTGGTTCTCAGAGCGCCGGGAACCAACTGTGATCTCGAAACGGCCTACGCGTTTGAACTTGCGGGGGCCGAATCATCGCTCGTCCACATCACTCGCATGATCTCCCATGAGGTAACTTTGGCGGAGTGTTCTATCTTCGTTATTCCCGGCGGATTCAGTTACGGTGATGATCTTGGTGCCGGAAAGGTGATGGCAAACGAATTGGATCAACGCCTTCATGACCAGGTGGCCGAGTTTGTGGCTCGAGGTGGCCTGGTGCTTGGGATCTGCAATGGCTTTCAGGTTCTGGTAAGGGCTGGGCTGCTACCTGTCCCGTTTGGCGGACAGCGGTCAAGTCTTCTGGTCAACAGATCCGGTCGATTTGAATGCCGCTGGATTCATCTGCGCATTGCTCCGGGAAATCCGTGCGTATTCACACCTGGCGTTGTCGCTCTTGATCTTGCAGTTGCGCACGGCGAAGGCAGATTGTATGTGCCTGAATCGAGCGAATCTGATTTGACTCCTGTGCTCTACTATGCCCGACCAGATGGGCGTGAGCCTGAGTACCCCGCGGATCCGAACGGATCGTTCAAACATATTGCCGGGCTTTGTGATGAATCGGGCAGGATTTTCGGGCTGATGCCGCATCCCGAGCGGTTTGTGCGTTTGTCCCAGCACCCACGGTGGAGCACCAGGGCTGAAAGGGATGGTCCTGGTGATGGGCTGGCATTCTTCGTGAACGCAGTGAATTATGCCCGGAGTTTGTAGCAGATAGTGCGGTTCGTCAAATGTGGCTGATATCCACCAATCGCTCGTAGTCAATCAGGCCGCTCTCAGCCGAGTTTTCTACTTCAATCCCTGCTTCTGCTGCTGCTGCGACCGGATTGAGGCCACCGAGCAAGATCATGCCTACCTTGTTCATACCAACTTCTATCTGACATATCGGCTCACTGGTGTTGCCGAGAAGGTAGACACCATGAATGCCCGCAGCTCGAAGTTCCTCGATGCGCCTTTCGACTACGACACGCGACGGAGCGAGAATTTCGCGGAAATTGGCGAGGATGCGTCCTGTGCCGGATTCAGCAGCATTTCTGACATCTGTCATTCCGGCGCGTATGTACTGTTCCGAAGGATCAAGGGAAGTGCCATCATACTTGATAATGGCAACGAACCGCCGTGGCCTCCCGCTCTTGAGTTCCAGTACGCCCCCGAAGCGTGACTCAATGGGGACCGAGGACTTCAGCAGGACACCATTCACAACCACTCCGCACACGGTTGCCAGACCTACCATCCCTGCCGGCACCACACGCGTGCCTAATTTCTCCCCCTCGTGAGCCACTGACACCAGCCGGCTCGCACAGAGATTGCGGTCGAAGGCCGGTTGCATCTCTTGTAGCGCGTTGCGAAAGTCATCGGCGCGGAAGAGCGAAGTGTTTACGGGAACAAGTCCTGTCCTGCGGTTCGGGTCGAACGTGGTCTGGAACGCGAGGAGTTGCAGTTTCTCGATGATGAACCCCACCTGTTCCGGTGCGAGTGCATTGCGCAACTCATCGAGCCCCTCCCAGGTAATGATTCTGCCATCCCGTCCTTTGGGCTCGGTATAGCCTCGTTCGTCGGTCATCCGCAGGTGATACCGTACTGCTCTCTCGCTCAGAAAGACACCGTGTCTCTCCAGGTCACGAGAAATCGTGATGGATCCGAGGGGTTCGGCTGATTCCGACAGAACCTTCAGAATGGCGATGGTCTTTCGTTCGGTGTCTCTATCAAGGGTCTGCATCAGTGAATTCTCGGTGCCGGCTCACCTTTATTCGTGGCCGGGTGCTCTGCAGGGACAGTATACAGTGTCAGGCACTGGAATCCGACGGGTGTTGACCTTGAATCCCCGCAATATGCAGGAAGTACTGGTGTACACGCAGGTCTGGCACGAACTCGGGATGAAAGCTGGTGGCGAAAATACGGGATTGTTGACAGGCCACAATGGTTCCGCTGTGCAGCCGGGAAATGACGCGGACCTTCGGTCCGCATGACTCGATAATCGGAGCTCGAATGAAGACTCCACGAAAGACGGAACCCGCGAGACCATCTATCATCAAGTCTTCCTCGAAGCTTTGCACCTGTCTGCCAAAGGCATTGCGAGCTACGGAGACGTCGAGAAGTCCGAGAGGAGTCATACTGTGGCTGGTGACCGTCTTGGCTAGCACGATGATGCCAGCACAGGTGCCGAATGTAGGGAGACCGTTAATGATAGCGTTCAGCAATGGCTCGCGGAGGGCAAACTCATCGATTAGCTTGAGAAGCGTCGTCGATTCTCCTCCCGGCAGAATGATTCCGTCGATGCCTTCCAGGTGTTCTGGCAGGCGCACTTCTCGTACGCTCGCCCCAAGCTGTTTCAGAGCCGCGCTGTGCTCCATGAATGACCCTTGCAGGCACAGGACACCAATCGTCGGGCGACCGGATATCATGGTGCGGTCTCCAGCGCCAGCTTGCCCAGTCCCATCTGGACAGGCACCGGGTACTGGCCGGTGAAGCAGGCCGTACAAAGGCTGCTACACGGGCGTTGCAGTGCTTTCTGTAGTCCTTCAAGGCTGATGTAACCGAGAGAATCGGCCTGAACATGCTTCTGTATTTCGGCAACTGAGTAGCGGGCTGCGATAAGCTCAGATTCGGTCGGAATGTCCACGCCAAGAAAGCAGGGGTGGATCAGCGGCGGGGCACAAATTCTGAGGTGAACCTCTCGTGCACCAGCGGCTCGCAGAAGAGCGACTACGTGTGGTGTGGTCGTGCCGCGAACGATGCTGTCATCCAGCACGACAAGTCGTTTACCCGCTATCGTGCCGGAAAGTGGATTGAACTTCAATTGTACGCCGAGGTCTCTCAGGCGCTGGTCGGGAGCAATGAACGTGCGGCCAATATAACGATTCTTGAGCAGCCCTTCACAGTACGGGATGCCGGATGCATCAGCGAAACCGATAGCGGCGGGAATTGCGGAATCCGGAATGCCAAGTACGAGATCTGCGTCGACCGGGTATTCACGCCAGAGTTGCGCACCCATATCCTGTCTACTGTCATAGACGAGCCTGTTCTCAAGCGTACTGTCGGGTCGTGCGAGATAGATGTATTCGAAGGCACAGAATGCATGGCGCTGCCCCTCTCCTATGTGCAGTCGCGTAACACCATCCGCGCCAAATGCGAGCAGCTCGCCAGGCTCAAGTTCACGTTCGAATCGTGCGCCGATATGGTCGAGGGCACATGATTCGGAAGCCACAACCGGACTCAAACCGATGTATCCCAGGCACAGAGGGCGAACCCCGTTGGGATCACGCACGGCGATAAGCCTGTCTGTCGTGAGCAGGGTGAGGGAGTAGGCGCCTATGAGACGACGGGTTGCGGAAGCGACTCGCTCCACCCAATTATGACCGGGTGTCGAAAGGATGAGGTTTGCGATCACTTCGGAATCTGTCGTTGCACTGAACTTGAATCCCTTCTCAAGCAGTTCCTGACGAAGCTGGACGGCGTTCACAATGTTGCCGTTATGCGCCAGTGCGATCTTGCCTTCAGGACCTGATACCACTATCGGCTGAGCATTGACGCTGCTGTTCGTTCCAGTAGTTGAATAGCGGTTGTGACCAATTCCAGAGAAGCCACTCAGACGGGAGAGCGACTCTTCATCGAATACCTGTGAGACAAGCCCGATTGCTGCATGGCGCTTGAGGTCGCGTCCATTAGAGACCACAATACCGCTGCTCTCCTGGCCGCGGTGCTGTAGCGCGAATAACGCGAAGAATATCAGGCGGGCCACGTCTTCGGGTGGGGAAAAAGTGCCGAAGACAGCGCACTTGTCATGGATCATGCTTGATACAACCTCAGTAGTCCCTGAGAGTGCTGTCAACTCGGTTGCGTCTAGTTGAGTTCTCGTTCATCAAGTCCACGAACTGATGAAAGAGGTATGTGCTGTCCAGGGGCCCCGGCGTACCTTCAGCATGATACTGGATGGAGATCAGGGGATACTCCTCATGAGTGATACCCTCGACAGTGCCATCGTTCAGGTTCACATGGCTTATGGCGATGCCTTGAGGAAGGGTTTCACCAGCCACAGCGTAACCATGATTTTGAGTCGTGATATATACGCGTCCTGTGTGGACGTCACGCACTGGATGATTCCCGCCATGGTGGCCGAACTTCAGTTTGAAGGTCTGACCGCCCAGCGCGCGTGCGATAACCTGGTGGCCGAGGCAGACACCCATCAGAGGCACACGGCCCAGCAACTGGCGCATCACCTCCTCGAGGTCGGTCAAGTGGGCCGGATCTCCAGGTCCGGGTGACAGCAGGACACCATCGGGAGACAACTCGCGTATGCGATCAAGGCCGGCAGAGACAGGCACAACCGTAACCCTGCAGCCAGCGGCTGTGAGGTGTCTGATGATACTTTGCTTCACACCGCAGTCAACCAGAACTACGTGATACGCCTCGTCGGGCGTAGTGGCAGTGGCCACTCGCTCGCTGTCCGTACTCACTTCATGGGCCAGTGGCATCTGTCCGTATGCCAGCGTAGAGCGAAGTTCACGCAGGGCGTCTTCCGGCAGGAGATCAGATGTGAGGACACCCATCATGACGCCGGCGGCCCGGAGCTTACGTGTCAGAGCGCGTGTATCCAGACCTGCGATACCGGGGATGCCGTGTGTCGACAGATAGCTATCGAGTGTTTGGACGGACTGGAAATGGCTTGGTGTTGCACAGTGCTCGCGCACCACAAGGCCACGCGCCTGGACATGAGGCGACTCGTCATCGATCGGATTGATTCCGTAGTTGCCGACAAGTGGATATGTAAGCACCAGCAACTGGCCCCTGAACGAAGGGTCCGTCAGCATCTCCTGGTAGCCTGTCATGCTTGTGTCAAAAACTACCTCGCCGTACGTGGTAGTGTCAGCTCCAAATGACTCCCCCTCGTACGTAGTACCATCTTCGAGTATCAGGTAGGCTTTCTTAGTCATATCGTCCACTCCTGACGGGCGGTACGTATTCAACGGTCACCGGATCAACCATGGAATCTGTTGGTGATCGGAAGGCGACGGTCGCGACCGAATGCCCGAGTCGTTATTTTGATTCCCGGCGGTGCCTGGCGTCTCTTGTACTCACTGTGATCGACGAGCTGTGCGGTGCGCTCAACGATGTCCGCGTCATGGCCAAGTGCGACTATCTGTGCCACGCTTCTATCGTCTTCCACGTACAGCTTGAGGATAGGATCCAGTACTTCATAGGGTGGAAGACTATCGCTGTCTTTTTGATTCGGTCGCAGCTCTGCCGACGGTGGCCGGCACATGACCCTAGGTGGGATGACACAATCCGGGCCCAGTGAGTTGCGATGGTGCGACAATTCGTATACAAGAGACTTGGGAACGTCCTTGAGTACGGCGAAACCTCCAGCCATGTCGCCATACAGTGTAGTGTACCCGGTGGCCATCTCACTCTTGTTACCAGTAGTTAAGACAAGCCAGCGGAACTTGTTTGAGAGAGACATCAGTATTGTTCCGCGTATACGCGCCTGAAGATTTTCCTCTGTCGAGTCTTCTTCCAGTCCTTCGAAAACCGGGCCGAGCATTTCTAGGAACGCAGTGTATGCAGGCTCCACGGGAATTGTGATTAGACGGATGTTGAGGTTATCAGCGACTGCTTGAGCGTTGTCGCTACTCTCGGAAGCTGTGAATCTGGATGGCAGGCAGACTGCGACAACATTCTCCGGTCCGAGCGCATCGCATGCGATGCAGGCCACAAGAGACGAATCGATACCACCAGACAGCCCTATGACGACCTGGTCGAATCCGTTCTTGCGCACGTAATCTGCAGTCCCGAGCACCAGGGCGCGATATACCTCGTCGCACTTGTCGACAGGCTGAAACGTGCAGGGTTGCAGCGCAGGCTTCGCGTGGTCACCCACAGTGGCGGCGATGTCTATCTCGGTGTTATCCGTCGTGCGGCCGCGCACCAACGTCTCAGTCTTGCGCCATCTCGGGTCGTGAAGGCGGGCACGAAACACGGATTCGATCTGCACGTCGGCAACGACCAGATCTTCCTTGAACGCTTCTCCCGCAGCCAGCACTGCTCCCTGTTCATCGACGATCATACTCTCGCCGTCAAATACCAATTCGTCCTGTCCGCCAACCAGATTACACATAGCGAACACGCAGACGTTATCTCTCGCCCTGGTTGCCAGCATCTGACGACGGCTGTCGCATTTTCCGCGATGATAGGGAGATGCGCTCAGATTCACGATGATCTCCGCGCCATTCGCAGCCTGTACGCTGGCGGGTCCACCCTCGTACCAGATGTCTTCGCAGATAGTGACGCCGATGCCGACTCCGCCAAGACGGAATACCGGACTGGCACGGCCTGCGCGGAAGTATCGGTTCTCATCAAAGACGCCGTAGTTGGGGAGGAAGACCTTATGGTAGATACCACGGACGCCGCCATCGTAGAGAATCGCTGCCGCGTTGTATACATCGGAATCGCTGTCCACGAATCCTACTATCACGAGAGAATGGCGCGTGTGTTCAGCGATAAGGCGAAGGGAACACTGATTCTCGTTGATGAAGCGAGGGCGTAACAACAGGTCTTCAGGCGGATACCCGCTTATGGCCAACTCGGGGAACACAATTACATCAGCACCTCTCGCCACCGCCTCATCAACAGATGAAATGATGCGCTCGGTGTTGCCAGCCAGGTCACCGACGGTACTGTTGATCTGCGCGAGTGCGATACGAACAGACAGCGCTTGCTGTCGGTCGGGGTAGCTCATTCTCTGCATCAAGCTATTCTCGCTGTTAGCTCGTGGGTGTATCCTCACCGTATATTGTAGCAGGTTGTCGTCATTACGTGTGCTATGGCGTCAGCTGGCCATCGGTGATGCCGGAAAACCACGGATCTCGACGTCCGCTTGGGTACGTATTGCTGCGAATTGTGGTCATTGCTATAGTGTGTGCTGGTTACTACAATTGTTCAACGACCCTTGGGTTTCTAATAAGAATGACACGGGTGGTTCCAGTTAAAGAACTTCGTTGTCACTCGATCTCGATAGTTGCCAGGATCCGGGCAACAGTCTTCGAAACGAGGTGTGAGTTATCCGCGCGCTGCGCTGGTCTGTTGAAGAATTGAGATCGGTTACGATACGAACTTAGAAATACTACTATGTTGATTCAGTCTTCATCTGTCGTGGTGTACTCCCCGCACCTAGTTTGAAGTGGGTGGGGATATGCCGAAGCGGCTATGTGCAGCACCAGTGAAAAGGAGCAGAGTAATTGGAGAGTTCTAATCCGTTCGACATTGTGAAGCGGCAGATCGATAGGTGTGCTGAGATAATGCAGCTTGAGCCAAGCGTGACTGCAATACTCAAGTCACCCGTGCGAGAATTGCACGTCTCGATGCCTGTCCGAATGGATGATGGCACTGTCAGAGTCTTCCAGGGATTCCGTGTCCAGTACAACGACGCAAGGGGAATAACAAAGGGCGGAATACGGTTTCATCCTGACGAAACTATCGATACCGTGCGTGCTCTTGCAGCATGGATGGTGTGGAAATGCGCTCTGGTGGATCTACCACTTGGTGGCGCCAAAGGTGGCGTGATATGCAATCCTAAGGAGATGTCCACAGGTGAACTGGAGAGGTTGAGTCGAGCCTATGTCAGAAGCGTATTCCAGTTCATCGGTCCGGAACGGGATGTTCCCGCTCCCGATGTCTACACAACGCCGCAGATCATGGCATGGATGATGGATGAGTATTCCGTCATCGCGCAGAAGCCGCAATTTGGGGTAATTACCGGGAAGCCGTTGTCCATCGGAGGATCTCTTGGACGAGGCGACGCTACTGCCCGTGGCGGGATGTACTGTATTCGGGAGGCTGCCAAAGTATTGGGTATCGATTTGAGCAAGGCTACCGTCGCGGTACACGGCTACGGAAATGCTGGCTACCACGCCGCACGCCTGTGCCGAGATCTGTTTGGCTCCAGGATCGTGGCGGTTTGTGACAGTAAGGGCGGCGCCTGTTGCGAGGTTGGAATCGATCCCGAAGCTGCGCAGCACTGCAAGGCGTCTACCAGCACGGTATGCGACCTGCCCGAAACCGAGCCGATCTCAGCAGATGAGCTTCTCGAGATGGATGTTGACGTACTGATTCCTGCTGCCATCGAAGGTGTTATCACTGCCAGGAATGCCGGAAGAATAAAGGCCCGAATCGTTGCTGAACTGGCGAATGGCCCGACGACGCCTGAGGCAGATGACATTCTGTTCCAGAATGGCGTGCATCTCATTCCGGACTTTCTTTGTAATGCCGGCGGCGTCACAGTGTCCTATTTCGAGATGGTGCAGAATTTCTACCAGTATCCATGGTCCGAAGCCGATGTGCATGAGCGTCTGGACAGGAAAATGACTGCTGCATACCACTCTGTGCTTAACACGAGTAGAGAATACGAGATCGATATGCGGCAAGCTGCATACATCAGGGCTGTGGAGCGTGTTGTGGAAGTGATGAAGCTTCGCGGATGGGCGTAAGGCGCGGAGTCGCTTATTCACATATGTGCACGAGCCGGAAATGAGAGCTCGCATCGGTGCGGGCTTGATCTTGATGATGAACAGGGGGCTAAGTGGCCCCCTGTTTCCGGATTACGTGTGGTTGGTGTCTAGAACACCGGCAAGTAGCGCTTGAGCTCGTACTCTGTGACCTGAGTGCGGTAGGCATCCCACTCGATTAGCTTGTTCTGAATGAATGCGTTGAATACGTGATCCCCAAGGGCTTTGCGGACTACTTCGCTTCCGGCGGTAAGTTGGGTCGCCTCGTAGAGAGTTGCCGGCAGGGAGCCGATGCCCCGTCGTTCTCTCTCCTCCGGGCCCATTACATAGACATTTTCCTCAACGGGCTCCGGGCACTCATAGCCCTTCTCTATACCTTCCAGCCCTGCGGCAAGCATGACAGAAAATGCGAGATATGGATTGCACGCAGGATCGGGAGAGCGGAGCTCGACTCGCGTCGCGTTCTCCTGCCCTGGCTTGTAACCTGGTACTCTGATGAGGTCTGCCCTGTTTCGTCTCGCCCACGAGAGATAAACGGGCGCCTCATAACCGGGCACCAGGCGCTTGTATGAATTGACCAACTGGTTGGTGACCGCGGTGAATTCCGGGGCATGTTGGAGGAGGCCAGCAATGTACGAAAGGGCGGTTCCGGACAGGCTATACCGGCCTTCCGGATCAAAGAATGCGTTGTGACCATCTTTGAATAGCGACTGGTGGGTATGCATCCCACTGCCGTTGATGCCGAACACCGGTTTGGGCATGAATGTCGCGTGTACACCATGGTCAAGTGCTATCTGTTTGACGACCAGCCGATATGTCATGACACTGTCAGCCATTGTGAGAGCGTCGGTGTAACGCATGTCGATCTCGTGCTGGCTAGGCGCAACTTCGTGGTGGGAATACTCGACACCTATGCCCATTTCCTCAAGTGTGAGAACAGTCTCTCTTCGCAAGTCGGTCGCCAGATCCAGTGGGGTCATATCGAAGTAGCCACCTTCGTCGAGCGGCTCGGTGCCATACTTGTCCTTGAAGTAGAAATACTCCAGTTCAGGTCCAACGTAGAATGTGAAGCCCAGGTCTGCCGCCCTTTGTAGGTTCCTCTTGAGCACATAACGTGGGTCGCCCTCGAAGGGCGTTCCCTCGGGTCGAATAACATCACAGAACATCCTCGCTACTGCGTGGTGACCTTTCGGTCTCCACGGCAATAACTGAAAAGTCTCCGGATCCGGCAGGGCCATCATGTCGCTCTCATCGATGCGGCAGAATCCCTCGATCGATGATCCGTCAAAACCCATGCCCTCTTCAAGGGCTCCCTCAAGTTCTTCGACAGTGATAGCGAAACTCTTGAGGTATCCCAGGATATCAGTGAACCATAACCGGATGAACTTGACGTCGTGCTCTTTTGCCGTCTTCAGCACGTATTCCTTGGCTTCGTCCCTTGTTCTCTTGGCCATTTCTCCTCCTTTATCTGCTGCGCCGCTGTGACGGCTCAACGTTCGATAAGGAGAATTATCAGTGCAGAATGTTTCGGGTGTGTTTCGCTGGTGTTACCGGGCCGTGAATTGTGCGACGGGCTCAGAAACTAGCCCCTGAGTTCTTCTATTAACATATTGCGCGTCATGGAGGGGTTCGCCCTGCCACGTGTGAGGCGCATTACCTGGCCTGTGAGGAATGTGAGCGACTGTGCTCTTCCAGCGCGGTAGTCCGCGACTGCTTTTGGGTTCTCGACAACTACCTGGCGAACTGCGTCCAGAATTGCATCCGAGCTGCTGATCTGTCCGAGATCCAATTCCTCGATAATGCCTGCCGGTGGTTTGCCGGTACGATACATCTCCTCAAGAACAACTTTGGCTGCAGGGCCTCCCAAATCTCCACTTTCAATGAGTCCAACCAAAGCAGCAAGTCCTTCCGGCTGGAGGGGGCAATCGCACACCTCCACCCCGTCAGCGTTGATGAGGCGACTGACGTCGCCAAGAAGCCAATTAGCAATTGTGCGCGCCTGACCGCCGGAAGTGCGTACAACACACTGTTCAAAGAAATCGGCCATGGCACGAGAGGACACCAGAGTCAGCGCATCATGTGGAGCGATATCGTACGCTGACACGAAACGAGAACGGCGGACATCGGGAAGTTCGGGCATTCGATCCTCGACTTCAGTTATCCAGGACTGATCGAGCACCAGTGGAGGCAGGTCTGGCTCGGGGAAGTAGCGGTAGTCCTCGGCGAACTCCTTGGTCCGTTGCAGTACCGTGACGCCCTCCGCTTCCAGCCAGCCTCGAGTCTCCTGCCGCAGGCTTCCGCCGGTGCTCAGGAGATCCGCCTGGCGCTGCTGCTCGTACTTGAGGGCACGATACACGCTCCGGAAGCTATTCATATTCTTCACCTCGATCTTGGTGCCGAAGTCAGTCGACCCGATCGGGCGCAGGCTGATATTCGCATCGCAGCGAAAGCTGCCCTCCTCCATGTTGCCGGTGGAAACTCCAAGGTATCTCAAGAGGCCTCTCAGTCGCACCAGATACTCTCGGGCTTCCTCAGGCGACTGCAAATTGGGGTCACTGACGGTTTCCATGAGAGGGACACTGGACCGGTTGATATCAACGAGGCTGTGGTCTTCCATATGAAACACTTTCGCAACATCTTCCTCAAGGTGCACGCGTGTAATTCCGACTCGCTTGGACTTGCCACCTACCTCGATATCGAGCCATCCGTTGCGTCCGATCGGGGCATCGTACTGTGAGATCTGATATCCCTTCATGAGGTCCGGGTAGAAATAGTTCTTGCGGTCGAAACGGGTGTGTAGTGGCAAATCGCAGTGCAATGCGAGCGCGGTGGTGATGACAAACTCGATGGCTTGCCGATTTGCGACAGGCAAAGTGCCCGGCATTCCCATGCAGATCGGACATACCCGCGTATTAGGGGTGGAATCCTGGTAGTCCGCGCCACACCCGCAGAACATCTTCGTACGTGTGAGTAACTGCGCGTGGACTTCAAGTCCGATGACTGTTTCGTAAGAATCAAGATTAGCCATTCACTCCTCCGGAGACAAGGCGTGGAAAGCCTGCCACGGTGCACTCATAGTCTGTGTGAAAGCTATTCACCAGCGCCAACTGAATGTAGTATCGTCTCAAACCGTCGACCACAGATGATCTGCAGGCAACCTCATGCATTGAGCGGTTCCCAGCATCAGCGCTGACACGGGTCTTAGGTCAAGAAACAATAATAACACACGTGCCACAACCTGTCGGCTGAGCCCTGATGGTGCGTAGAGGAATCGATTACAATGCTCCGCCAGCGCGGTTGATTCATCGGCAGTTGCCGATCCTACACGTGCTTGCGAAAGCGGTAACCGATGTTGCGCACTGTGTCGATGAATGTATGCCCCGGATCCTCAAGTTTGCTCCGTAGCCGCCTTATGTGCACGTCCACTGTTCGATCGCCACCATAGTAGTCGTAGCCCCACACTTTGTTGAGAAGCGACTGACGAGTGTGTACACGACCAGGCTCGCGTGCCAGAAACTTGAGAAGTTCATACTCTTTGAAGGTCAACTCGACTAGTCGTCCTGCGATACTAACCTCGCACGTCGCGGCATTGATGGCGAGGTCTCCATGCCGCATGAGGTCGGCGCTTTCGGGGTGAAGAGTGAGAAGGTGCCTGACTCTGGCACGCAATTCGGTATCCGAAGAACTGCCAACGAAGAAGTCCTCGATGCCGATGGCAGGCCAGGCGACGTCAAGGAGGTCGAACGTGATAACGGTGAGCAGCGGGCTGTCCGTGATTGCCTTTATCCTCGGCGGCATTGCGGTAAGATCGTCGGGCGAGTCAGCAACGAGAATCACCGCCGATGTCGCTGCGAGCAGAAAACTCTCGATCGAAGTGGTATTCGAGGCTTTCCTGACCTTGGCGGGAAGCAGGGCAAGCGCCTGTGGCAGTTCAGGAAAAGGAGAGGGTTCGGGATGCACGATTGCGAGATGCGGGATCGGTAGGTTGTTCACTTGCGTCCTGCGTTAGTAAGCGTATAGTCTGCCGTATGGCCGCAGGTATAGTGGGAACAGCTTCACGAAATCAGCATCCAATATTTGATCCGCATTCGTTCCAAATTGAGCCGAGTACCTGCCGATAGCCTCCCTGATGATACAGAAATCCCTATCATCAGGAGCAGCGACTCCAACTTCCTTCCCAAGCTGGTGACTTTCTATTGGGCCACGAAGGAAGATGGCTCCGCCGTGCATTCCTGTACCCACGAACCTCGCTCGCGACCATGCAGATCCACGTGTCATCAATCCTAACACGATAAGTGTGCCACCTGCCATGTACTCGCCCAAAAAGTCCTGCGCTCCACCTCCTACAACCACTGTTGGACCTTTTCCCTCATACTCCTTCATGTGGATGCCGGCTCTGTAGCCTGCACTGTCACGGACCAGAATGGTTCCGCCACGAGCGGCCAGTCCAAGCGCATCACCTGTATGCCCGTGAATCACTATCTCGCCACCATTCATGGTATTGCCCACGCCATCCTGGCCGTTGCCATGGATGATGAGAGATGGTCCACTCATGAACGCACCGAGATCGTTGCCAGGCGTTCCATGCAGGTCAATCGTCACTTGCGCGTTCAGGTTTGTTCCGATATAGCGCTGGCCATTCACATTGCGGACCGTGATGTGTTTGGCACCTTGGCCGACCGCCTGGTTGAGGAGGGTATTCAGATCGCGAAATGCCATTCTGCGTGCGTCGATTTCCATCGCCATACTCTCCAATGGTGTGGCTGTTGCCATATTTCACCTGCCAGCCATTCTGACCCCGAGGATTTCAAGCTCTGTGTCGCTAAGGCCAACTCCCCTGAGGTGGAGCCGATTGCCCCGAAGGCTCTCGATTGCATTTACTCCCATTCCGCCAAGCATATCCATTATTTCAAGGCTCCATCCCCTGACGAGATTGATCACTCTTTGCGCACCAATCTCCGGGTTAATGCGTTTAGTAAGAACCGGGTCGCTCGTGCATATGCCCCAGTTGCACTTGCCTGTGTAGCACTGCTGGCACACGTGGCAGCCAAGGGCGATCAAGGCTGCGGTGCCGATATATACGGCATCTGCCCCCAACGCGATAGCTTTTGCCACGTCGCCACTGCACCGAAGACCACCGGAGGCGACGACCGAAGCCTGGTTGCGGATACCCTCTTCACGCAACCTGGTATCAACCGATGCCAGCGCCAGCTCTAAGGGGATTCCGACGCTATCCCGAATCGCCTTGGGTGCAGCGCCGGTTGCGCCGCGCAATCCATCAACTACGATGATGTCCGCTCCCGCACGTACCATTCCGCTTGCAATGGCTGCCACATTATGCACTGCTGCTATCTTCACCGAGACCGGCTTCTCATAGTTGGTCACTTCCTTGATCGCATAGATGAGTTGACGGAGATCCTCTATTGAATAGATGTCGTGATGCGGAGCGGGTGATAGTGCATCGGTACCGATGGGGATCATTCTGGTCTTGGAAACCTCGTCAGTCACCTTCTCTCCGGGTAGATGGCCGCCGATTCCAGGCTTGGCTCCCTGGCCAATCTTGATCTCGATGATGCGGGCAGAGCGAAGATACTCCGGGTTCACGCCATAGCGGCCTGATGCAACTTGAACCGTGGTGTTCGGTCCATACCGGGCGAGAGACGGGTGCAGTCCGCCTTCACCAGTGTTCCATAGAGTACCCAATTCGGTGGCGGCCCTCGCCAGGGAGAGTTGAACGTTCAGGCTGACCGCGCCGTACGACATCGCGGCGAACATGATAGGTGTCTCCAGCTTCACCTGTGGGGCCAAGGTTGTCGTTAGGATTCCGGCTTCATCGAAGGTGAGCCGGTCGGGTTTCCTTCCGAGGTACGTACTGAGTTCCATCGGCTCCCGCAGTGGGTCAATTGAAGGATTAGTTACCTGGCTCGCGTTAAGCAGCAGATGATCCCAGTAGATAGTATGGTTCTTATCGTCGCCCATTCCCGTAAGGAGCATGCCTCCGCTCTCTGCCTGCTTGAGAATATCTTCAATAACCTCGGGCCGCCAGTTAGCATTCGTGCGGTATTCGAGGGGATTGCGGCGAATTGTGAGTGCGTTGGTAGGACAGAAGACCACACACCTGTGGCATCCCACACAGTTGTCTTCATGAGCTTTTACAGTGTGGTCATCCTCGTCGAAATAGTGGACCTTGAAGCTGCACTGGGTCACGCAGACGTTGCACTGGATGCATCTTGTCGGATCGCGTTCCACAATGAATCTGGTAGGCAAGAAACTCTTCATGATGTTATTCCTAGTTTCGGATTGCGATGCCTTTCGCTGCAAGGTACTGCTTTGTCGCAAGAATGTCGGTTTCATTGTAGTGGAATATGCTTGCCGCCAGTACGGCATCAGCTTCGCCTTCCTCAAGCGCACGATAGAGATCCTGAGGTGATCCTGCTCCCCCACTTGCAATTACGGGGATCGACACCTGCGTCGAGATCGCTCGAGTGAGTTCAATGTCGTAACCCGTGCGGTGGCCGTCGGCATCCATGCTGGTGAGAAGTATTTCTCCCGCTCCCAGTGCGGCAGCCTGCGCAGCCCACTGCACGGCATCGATGTCTACAGCCACGCTTCCACCGTACGCGTGTACCTGCCATCGGAGAGGATTGCTGCCGGGAATACGTTTCGCATCTATTGCGACGACGACACACTGGCTGCCGAAGCGGTCGGCGGCCTGGCTGATTAGATCCGGGTGGCGTACCGCCGAGGTATTGACCGAAATTTTGTCCGCGCCGCTCAACAGCAGGCGCCGCATGTCCTCAACAGTGCGAAGTCCACCGCCCACTGTAAGTGGAATGAAGACGACCTCAGCTATGCGCTCCACGAGTGTAGCCATAGTTTCCCTGTGCTCTTTGCTTGCAGTGATGTCGAGGAAGACCAGTTCGTCAGCCCCTCCGCGGTAGTAGCGGCGGGCGAGTTCGACCGGATCCCCGGAGTCGCGAAGGGACTGGAAGCTCTTTCCCTTCACGACGCGACCATCCTTCACGTCGAGACAGGGAATGATGCGCTTAGTCAGCACGAGCAGGTACCTCAATTGCAGGCCGTTGCTCGTCGGATGACGGCATGTTCCCCAAGCGTGAGATGACAGGCTGGCCGCCGATCGGTATCCAGGTGTCGTCCAGTTCGGGGCTTACAAGTCTGATAGCCGATTCTTCCGAGGAGAGAAAGACCCTGGTACCCTGCGTAGCCACTACCAGCGGGCGGAGGCGGATCCTGTCGGTGAGTCCTACCATTTCACCTTCACGTGCGATGATGACAGTGAATGGCCCGTTCAGCAACAAACCGCCGTATGTGATGCGCAACGCCTCCATCACTTGAGCCTCAACTGCCTCCATCCGCGGAGCATCAGACCAGAAGGGTGCGGCGAGAACCTTCGCGGCTATCCGCATCGGCAGCTGATGTCGTCGAACCAGCAGATCGACTGCATAAGCAACAACTTCGGTGTCCGTTTGCAGCGAACATATGTAGCCATACTGTTCGAGTGTGCGCTTGTTAATGCCATACGAAGATATTTCGCCATTGTGAACGACGGTCCAATCCAGAAGGCTGAATGGGTGAGCGCCGCCCCACCATCCGGGAGTGTTGGTGGGAAATCTGCCATGGGCTGTCCATATATAGCCGCTATAGTGTTCGAGTCTGAAGAACCGGGCGATATCGTATGGATGGCCAACGCCCTTGAAGACACCCATGTTCTTCCCGGCCGAAAACACGAAGCTATCGGAGATATGTGAATTGATATGCATGGTCTTGTCGGCAACGTACTGAGCTTCATCGCTGACACCGAGTTTCTCGGGCCGGACGGACGCGAAGTACCTTTGCATCAAGGGTGGATTGGCGATGAGGTCCGGATCAACCTCCATCGCCTCGGATTGCGCGATGACGAAGGACTCCGCAAGGTAGGCTTCAGTGTCACGTTGCCCTTGCCTGCTTGTGTACATAACGTGAAACGCAAACTCCTCCGGACGCTCCGGGTATAAGCCGTATGCGGCGAATCCACCACCGAGACCGTTATCCCTGTCCCTCATCAGGTCGATTGCCTGAATGGCTACATCCGCCGGAATGGAGGCGCCGGATGTATCCATCACTCCAAAAATCGAGCACCCGTCGGATACCTTGTCGTCCCTGTATCTGTTATTGAGCTGGGTTAGATTCTTCATTTCGTCACCGCTTCCTGCTGATAATGCGCCGACATCTCTTCATGTCACCGCAGTCAGTTCGTCATGCCATAGATGCGCTGGAATGGACAGTAGTCCGAAGTCTTCGCGGACGAGGATCTCCTGCCAGCCTTCAACCCTGACCTTCTCCTTCATGAGTAGATGCAGTAGGCCGCACTTGCTCGTGTCCCCGATGGCAACCATACCAATCACTATGCCACCCTTCAGGATTACTTGTCTATAATAGCCTGGTCCCTCTGATACTACCTTCTCATGGAGTGCGGGATTGTATTCAACCACACCCGCCGATCCCACAGACAAGCCGAAATAGGGAATAGAATTAAGTGTGGTGCTCCCATCATATAAACGCTGTTGGCCGGTCATACTAGCACCCGCTACTGCACCTCCTGCCACTGCATTAGGCCAAGTGGCAAGCACGGACTCCTGCTCCCGTACGAAGTCGTATGTCCTGCAGGCATCACCACATGCGAAGATGTCCTGCGCCGTAGTTCTCATGGAAGTATCCACTAGGATGCCCTGGTCGATGAAGGCGATGCTTTCAGCCAGTTCAGTACGAGGTCTCACTCCTACTGCAAGTATTACGAGTTCACACTGGATCCTTGTACCATCGTCGAGAGTCACGCTGGAGACTGACAGTGATTCCGGATGATCGCCATTTATGGATGTCACCTGTTTCCCGGTTGCGACATGCACTCCGGCTGCAATCGCGGCGCCCTGCACAAGTGAGGAGCCTGTGGCATCAAGCATCGTGCTGAGTAGGCGAGGCTGCATCTCAATGACAGTTACGTCCACCCCGTACTTGCGCAATGCGTCGGCTGCACTGAGTCCGATGAGACCACCTCCCACGACTACTGCACGCCGGGATGCCGGTAGATGTCGCGCAATCTGCCGGGCATCATCATATGTGGTGAAGGTGAACACTCCCCGCCTGTTGGTTCCGGTGATCTGTGGCACAATCGGCGAGCTTCCTGTTGCAATCAATAGGCGACGCCAAGATGGGTTAGTGCCGTCCCTCAATGAAACCGTTCTCGCAGCGGTGTCAATATGTAACGCAGGGGTGTCCAATCTCAGGTCTATGGAATGGTTCTTGTAGAATTCCCGTGGAACAAGATACATCGCATCGATGGTCTTGCCCTCGGATAGGTGTTTGGCTATGAGCGGTCGTGAGTACGCAGCATAGGGTTCATCCGAAACCATCAATATACGGTTCGACGTATCCGCCTTGCGAATTTCACGGGCGGCAGCGACTGCTCCTGCTGAGTTTCCTATTATCACGTATTCGTAATCGGCCATGTAGATGTTCTCCCCCGGTATATACTATGAAGCGGCCAAGTGGAGGAAGTTCTTGTATAGGCGAAGGCCATCAGCACCACTCTTCTCAGGATGAAACTGCGTGGCAACGGTAAGTCCGTGCTTCACTACACTACAAAAAGGCACGCCGTACTCCGTGGTTGCATTGACAAGCGATGGGTCCACTGGCTCGACCACGTAGCTGTGCACGAAGTAGAAACTGGCGTCGTTTGGAATGCCGTCGAATAGCGCCGGAACACCTTCGTAGTGGACCTGGTTCCAGCCCATGTGAGGCACTTTTTGAGAGGCAGGCAAGCGAACAACCCGGCCCCGGAATATGCCGAGACAGTCTTGGCCGATGCCTTCCTCCGAGTGCTCGAACAGAACCTGCATCCCCATGCAGATCCCAAGGAAAGGGCGCTCAGCCGCAATCCACTGCGTCACCATCTGAGACGAACCACGAAGTTGCATGTTGGCCATTGTATCGGTGGCTGCGCCTACCCCAGGCAGTATCATCGCGTGAGCTTTTCGCGCGTCCAAAGCCGATTCGACCACAAGCGGGTCGCTGCCTAGAAACCGCAACGCCGAAATAACACTTCTGAGGTTTCCTGCTCCGTAGTCCACGACTGCTACATGCATGATGCTGATACCGCTCCTCTTGTCAGTTCTGGATCGCTACTTTCACGGTGTTCATTCGGGCTACTACCTGCTGGTTGCTTCCATGTTTCACCACCACGTTCATCTGCTCCAAGACCTCATAGTCGCCATTTGCCACTGAAGCCGAGTCCCACAATACCGGGAAGCTGGCGTCTCTTCTGTCGGATGTGCCGACCTGCAACCACGTGTTCTGTCCAACGCTGCGGATATACCAGTTATTCATAATCCGCACGACTGGGCCGGACAACCCCATAGAGTCCAAATCCCGGCGGAGAAGTCCTTCGTCAACATTCTCCTTCAGGAGAATGCGACCGGACAGGATCCTGGATGCTTCTGATGTCGCGACGAAATGGGGGCCCCAATTATCCTGTTGCATTACTCTTCCTCCTTGGTCGCAAGAATCTCCGGCAGAATGAGTTCATCGTGCGAATCGGGTGAACATCACGCGATTCCACGTCGCTCCTTCCTAGCTGTCAAGTACCGCTAGTGCCTCCTCTCTATATGCATCCATTACGTAGGGGATGCCTGTGACCAGAGCGCATTCCTGAGTCAGTGACATAAGGTCCCTCCGGCTGATTGCGGACACACTGAAGTTGCGGCTGCCAGCCATAATCTGCTGCAGGCCGACCTTAAGTTTCTGCGCATAGCTGTAAATGCCTATGGCACCGAGTGGTATTCTCGCCATCTCTTCGTGGCCGACTATCTGCTTCACATCTTCGTAAGAGACGAAGATCTCCTCCGGTGTAGAGCCGAACTGCCCGACTGTGTTTGGCAGTTTGCCATCGGCTATCCACTTGGCAATATTTTTGCCGACCATACCAGGAATCATGAGGGCGCGGCCCATGCAGACAGCCTTGACAAATGGCGCACCCAGCGCTAGGGCTTTGAAGACACCATCCTCGCTGCTGAACCCGCCGGCAAATGCGATATCGGGAACACGTTCGCCCCTGATCTCAAGTCGCTCGCAGAATTCGTAGGCGGCTGAGTGCAGATAGATGCTGGGGATTCCCCATTCCTCCATCATGCGCCAGGGGCTCATCCCGGTTCCACCGGGAGCGCCATCTATAGTGATCAGGTCAAGCCGGGCTTTCGAGCCCCATTTGAGGGACATTGCAAGTTCGCGCAGACTGTAGGCTCCGGTCTTGAGAGTGATGCGCTTGAAGCCGATGTCACGCAACTCCTGTACCGCCTGAAGGAAACCCTCCTCGTCGATGAATCCCAGACGGCTATGACGCTCGACTTCCTTGAGCGCGCCGCTGGTGAATGCCGATTTGCTCGCCGTAAGCGAGGGGTCAGGTGTCACGATGTACCCCCGCTGCTGCAATTGAAGGGCTCGCTCCAGCGAGCCGACTTTAATTTCCCCGCCGATGCACTTGGCACCCTGCCCCCATTTGAGTTCGATTGTCTCGAGACCATGCCTGTCATGTACGTATTCTGCGGCACCGAGGCGTGTATCTTCCACGTTCAGTTGCACGAGGATCTCGCCATAACCATCATGATACCGCCGATAGGTTTCGATGCGACGGTCCATGTCGGGCGCCCGTCGTACTTTGCCACTGCTATCGAGTTCCAGTTCGGGATCAATGCCGCAGACGTTTTCACCGCAGACGAGTGTGATGCCGCTCAGCGCGGCACCTACCGCGAAATGGTCCCAGTTCTTGCGTGCAATCTCTGTTGATCCGAGTGCGCCTGTGAACACAGGCACGCGCAAAGGTACCTTGGAATCCCATCCATAGCCGGTTTCCGTGTTCACCACGGGAAATGTCGCGGTATCGGGATTGCCTGCTACGCCTTCGGGTAATCCCTTGGCTCCCAGCGCATAACCCTGAATGTTAAGGTGGGAGTAGTCGACCGGATAGTCTTTGTCTGCTCCGGCAGTAACGTCGCCAAAAGGTCCCGGATAGATCAGTTCGCGGCCACGGAAAGTAGCCTTGAAGACCTCGCAGTTACCGGTGCATCCGTCGATGCAACGTGAGCACAGGCCACTCATGGGCACGACATCGCGTGAACGGTTGGTGGTACGAGTGGCGTCATTGCCATTGGGGCGTTTCAAATTCATGGCCTATCCTCCTCAGATGTTCAAGAGAGTTTCTATCTGCTGGCTCACATGTGCTCTAGTTGCAGTGCAGTCAGATCACAAGGCAATGTGATGTTTCTTCCACGACCATTAGTGCACCATTTGGACATACGCTGATGCACCTCGACACATCGCGGTCGAAACATCCATCGCACTTGACAACCTTGCCTGTTTGTTCATCTTTGCGTATTGCACCGAACGGACAAACCAGCATGCATGTGCCACAACCGATGCACTTCTCCCTGTCGACGAGTACAAACCCCGTGTTCTCGTCCCTGCTCATAGCTCCGGTGATGCAGGCATCGATACAGGAAGCGTTTGGACAGTGGCGACATCGTATCGATATACAATGCAGGCCGTTGTGCTCGACCCTGATTCCTCCAGCAGGAGGAGCAAGTCGTTTCTTCAGCGCTTTCGCGGGATCATCATTCCCAGCGTGATGTGCTTCGCAGAAGACACGGCACAATCCACAGCCAATACACAGGTCTTCTTGTATGACGACACGTCTCATCTTGTACTTCCTCCAACGCAACCGAAAGAGTTGTGCGGTGCCTACGGTAACCGGTTGCCGTATAACGCTATCATGTGAACTGACCGATTGTCAAGCGACCTGAACCAAAACCCGAGAGAATTACCAGAAGGACCGTTTGGGGTGGGTTTAGACGATAACGGCAATAGTACGGGGCAGCATTGCCGCCAGTTACGTTGGTGCAACATGGTTCTGCGGCAATTATGAACCCTTAATTGACATCGCTGGGTGTCCTTCCTATAATGCTGGAGGTTGGTGTCCGGCCAGAATCATGGCAAAACATATCTTTGTCACCGGCGGTGTTGTCAGTTCAGTAGGCAAAGGCATAACCGTCGCCTCGATCGGCACTCTCCTCAAGGCGCGCGGCATAGATGTCGCGGTCCAGAAACTCGATCCCTATCTCAATGTAGACCCAGGTACTATGTCGCCCTATCAACATGGTGAGGTGTATGTAACTGAGGATGGTGCCGAGACCGACCTGGATCTGGGACATTATGAGCGCTTCATCGGAGTCGACCTCTCGTGCGACGCCAATGCGACATCCGGTCGCATCTACAGTTCCGTCATTAACCATGAGCGGGAGGGCAGGTTTCTTGGGGGAACGATTCAGGTGGTGCCGCATGTTACCAACGAAATCAAGCGATTGATCTTGAACTGTGCTCAGCAACTGGATGCTGGTGTCCTCATAACTGAGATTGGTGGTACCGTCGGAGACATCGAAGGGCAACCTTTCATTGAGGCCATACGGCAAATCCGCAAAGACGTAGGAAGAGGTAACGTCCTCTATATTCACGTGACGTATCTTCCTCACCTGATGTCTACCGGAGAGTTGAAGACTAAGCCAACCCAGCACAGCGTTCGGGAACTGCGCAGCATGGGTATTCAACCCGACATCATCGTGTGCCGGAGCGATCTTCCGATGCCGGATGAGCTCCGTGCCAAAATTGCGCTGTTCTGCGACGTGCCTTCGAGCGCGGTGGTTCCACTCCCGACCGTCGAAAGCATTTACGAAGTGCCGCTGGTGCTAGCCCGTTCGGGAATTGGGCAATTGATTGCTCGCACGCTTGCACTTCCCGAAGGCGAGGGTGATTTGTCCGCCTGGGAAGAAATGGTGACACGCCTGCATCAAGCTGAGGAGACAGTGTCAATCGCGCTGGTGGGCAAGTATGTGGAATTTGAAGACACCTATCTATCTGTACGGGAGGCGTTGCATCATGCTGCGCTGTTTCACAACCGGAAGCTTGACCTTTTCTGGGTGCACTCTGAAGAGCTTACAGAGGAGAATGTCGTGTCGAAACTCGCCTTAGCACAGGGTATTGTTGTTCCGGGAGGGTTCGGTATTCGCGGTATTGAGGGCATGGTTCTGGCTGCCCGGTATGCACGGGAACACAGCATTCCCTATTTTGGTTTGTGTTTGGGTATGCAGATCATGGTGATCGAGCTTGCCCGCTGCGCGCTTGGCGACACATGTGTTAATTCGGCGGAATTCGAGCCCGAGGTTGCGCATCCCATCATTGATTTGCTTCCAGGACAACGGACGGTCGATCGTAAGGGTGGTACGATGCGTCTTGGGAGTTACCCCTGCAGACTGATGCCTCATTCCAAAGCTGCTCAAGCCTATGGCGTTGACCTCGTCAATGAACGGCATCGTCATCGCTTTGAATTCAACAATGAGTACCGTGAATTGCTCTCGGGGCAGGGACTTCTGTTCAGTGGTGTATCGATGGATGGGAGCCTTGTTGAAATAGCCGAGATCAAGGAACACCCATGGATGATCGGCTGCCAGTTTCACCCTGAGTTCAAATCACGTCCGAATTGCCCGCATCCCCTGTTTCGCGAGTTCATACACGCCGCGATACAGACGGTACCTCCAGGCAGTCAGGCTCAGCTTCCGTTATAGCTTGACTGGAGCCTGTGCCACACCATACAATTCGCAGGGTCTTCTTCGTGGCGCATTCGTCTAGCGGCCCAGGACACCTCCCTCTCAAGGAGGAGATCACCGGTTCGAATCCGGTATGCGCTACCATTTTCTGTTCATGGAGACTTGTTCACGATTATGAGTAAGCGCGTATTCTCGGGATTTCGCCCCACTGGCCGACAGCATATCGGTAACTACTTCGGCACGATACAGAATTGTCTGTGCCTACAGGAAGAGTACGAATGTTTCTACTGCGTCGTTGACCTTCATGCCCTGACGACTCTTGAAAGCACTCTTACTCTCAAAGACGATGTGTACAACATGGTGTTGGACTGGCTTGCCGCCGGTATTGATCCGGACAAGAGCGTGATATTTGTGCAGTCACATGTTCCGGAGGTTACCGAACTGCATATGTACCTGAGCATGGTGACCCCCTTGAGTTGGCTTTTGCGTGTGCCGACGTTCAAGGAAAAGGTCCGTATGCATTCCGAAAATGTAAACTACGGTCTTGTGGGTTACCCCGTGCTGATGACTTCCGACATTGCGCTCTACAAAGGGGAAGTCGTGCCGGTTGGCGAAGACCAGTTACCTCATCTCGAATTGGCTAGAGAGATTCTGCGTCGGTTCAACTCCATATTCGGCGAGATATTTCCCGAACCACAAGCGAAGCTGACGGAGTTCTCGATGATCGTTGGATTGAATGGCGCTGAGAAGATGAGCAAGAGCGCTGACAACTATATCGAGATTGCAGCATCTCCGGACGATATTCGCAAGAGGATCAGCTCCGCTTATACGGATCCAGCGCGCAAATATCGTTCCGATCCCGGGCACCCGGAGATCTGCAACGTATTCACGCTTCATAAGATATTCACACCGGGGCGAGTTGCTGAACTGGAACAGGAATGTCGTCGCGCGGGGATCGGTTGCACGGATTGTAAGATGATTCTGGCCCAGTCCGTGACTCAGTATTTCGAACCGTTCAGAGAACGGCGACTCAGGTTGCAGTCACGCCCCGAGTATGTGAGTGAGGTCGTGCGGGATGGAGCCGCTCGAGCGGCCGCTGTCGCCCGCCAGACACTGCACGAAGTTAAGACCGTGATGAATCTTCTTCCGTAGCTCTTGAATCGTGACGTAAACGTAATTCTGAGTCGCTGGGCAGTCTCATCTGCATCGCACAGGTGAATTGCAGTATTGTCAGGCAACCCTCACAGTTCTACACGGTGGGTTCTTGACTCCGAAGCATCTCCCCTGGGACTTATGCCCCGTTGCTGATGCTGAATCGTGCGACGAAATCATCCAAAGTCCAGGCTTAGTGAGAACGCGGCGGGCGATGAGGAAGAGCGGAGTCAGAGGTCGGGGTGCCTGAGGTGCCATTCGGTAGCCTGCTCGTAGGCGTGCCCTGCTTGTATCAAGACGTCCTCTCTGAATCGGTTGGCCATGAGTTGCAGTCCTACGGGTAGTCCGTCCGTGAAGCCACAGGGGATCGACAGCGCGGGAATACCAGCAATGTTCGCCGGGATGGTCAAGATATCTGTCAAGTACATCTGGAGCAGATCGTGGATCTTAGAACCCAGGGGGAACGCGACAGTAGGTGATGTGGGCACTGCAAGCAGGTCACACTGTTCAAATGCCCGCTGAAACTCTTCGTTGATGCGGTGCCTCACTTTCAGCGCTTTGACGTAGTAGGCATTGTAGTAGCCCGAAGAGAGCGTGTGGGTACCGAGCATTATTCTGCGCTTCACTTCAGGGCCAAAGCCCTCCCCGCGCGTTGCCGTAACGGAGTCTTCGGTGGTAGCCCGTTGTCGTGAGAACCCGTATTTCACGCCATCGAATCGTGCTAGATTGGCCGATGCTTCTGACGGGGCAATGATGTAGTAAGCAGCAAGGGCATACTCCGTGGAAGGTAGTGAGATATCGCGATGGATATAGGCTCCCATGCGTTCCAGAAGGAGAATCGCATCCTCCACGCAGGTGCGGACTTCGGGCAGTATGCCAGCGCCGAAGTATTCTTTCGGGACACCAATTCTCAGACCACGGACACCGCGGTTAAGAAACGATGTGAAGTCTGGAACTGATACCGGGGCTGAGGTGGAGTCTTTGTGGCACTGGCCAGCGATAGCATTCATTACCAGAGCGCAGTCATGCAAGTCCCTGGTAAACGGACCGATTTGATCGAGAGAGCTGGCAAATGCGATGAGGCCGTATCGGCTGACGCGACCATAGGTCGGTTTCAGCCCCACCACCCCGCAGAAGCCGGCAGGTTGTCTTATGCTTCCTCCGGTATCTGATCCCAGCGTAAACAGAGCTTCACCGGCCGAGAGTGCTGCCGCAGAACCGCCACTGCTCCCCCCTGGTACGAAGTCACGATTCCACGGATTGCGAGAAGGGAAGAAGGCTGAGTGTTCAGTCGATGAGCCCATGGCGAACTCATCCATGTTGGATTTTCCGAGTAAGACAGAACCCTGCCTGAGTAACCGGTCAATAACGGTTGCATCATATGGTGGCACAAAACCTTCCAGCATCCTGGATCCGCATGTAGTTACAATGCCGCGTGTGCAGAGCAGGTCTTTGGCTATGAACGGAATTCCCGTCAGAGGTGCTGCGCTGTCGGAGGCGAGAAGTCGGTCGGCCGCGGATGCCTGGGCAAGTGCGTGCTCGGAACATACGGTGAGGAGCGCGTTCACATGAGGTTCGACGCTCGCCAACCTGTTGAGGCATGCATCAGTCAACTCACGCGCTGAAATTTCGCGGGAGTGGAGCAGCTTCTGTGCCTGGTGTATGGGCAACTCGTGAAGCTGATCAACACTCATTCGAAATACAACTCCTCACGGTCTCCCAAAGCCGTACTGTGTTATTCCAGAATTGGGGGTACGCGAAAGCAGAAATCCTGACTTTGGGGGGCATTGGCAAGAACCTCTTCCTTGGTCAGGGAAGGCTGGGTAATATCTTCGCGGAAAACGTTGTGAAGCTGACTGGCGTGTACCGCTGCAGGTATATGGTCAGTATCGAGTTTCTCGAGCATGCTGAAATGCTCGAGAACGATGGACAGGTCTTCCTGGAATCGCTCTACTTCGGCATCTGAGATGCCGAGGCGAGCTAACCAGGCGATATGACGTACCTGTTCGATGGATAACATAGTATTGCTGGAACTGGCGCATTGTAGCATCGTGCCCCTGCTCTCGCAATCCTTGCGAATCGGGCAGCGCTACTCGTATAATCTTTCCTGTTATGACCTTTGATTGCGGGAGTCACTAAAAGGAGTGCTGTTGTGGAATTATATTCACCCGAGAAGATACGCAATGTTGCATTAGTAGGGCATTACGGGTGTGGAAAGACCACGCTTGCCGAAATGATGGCGTTCAAGGCAGGTGCCAGCAAGCGGCTTGGGAGTGTCGACGAAGGCACGAGCGTATCCGACTATGACCAAAGCGAAGTGGAACGCCACATGAGTCTCAATCTCGCGCTGTTGCCTCTGGAGTGTAAAGGTTACAAGATCAATGTCCTCGATACGCCCGGTTATATGGATTTCGCTGGTGAAGTAAAGGCGGCACTTCGTGTTGCTGATTCGGCACTCGTGGTAGTATGCGCAACGAACTCCGTTGAGGTGGGGACCGAACAGGTATGGACATATGCGCGTGAATCCGGTCTTCCTGTAGTGGTGGTCATCAGCAAGATGGACAGGGAGAACGCTGACTTCTCAAAGACGCTGAGTGACGTGCAGTCCAGATTGTCGAACCGCTGCGTAGCTACGCAGCTCCCCATAGGTTCTCAGTCCGACCTTCGTGGGCATGTTGACCTCATCACTATGCGCGCGCACATCCAAGGTGTTGAACAGGATGTGCCGGGCGATGTGGAAGAGCAAGCGCTTGTCTTGCGGGAGAACCTTATCGAGGTTGTCGTTGAGGCTGACGATGATCTCATGGCCAAGTACCTTGAAGGCGTTGAACTCTCAACTGCTGAGATTGCAGATGCCATACAACGTGCTACCTCACAGGGTATAGCTATGCCTGTTGTCTTCACTTCATCTCCCAAGACAATCGGCGCAGATGCACTTATGGACACGGTCTGCAACGTACTGCCGTCTCCTGTTGAGCAGCAGGCTGCCGGTGCGCAGATAGAAGCCGCCCCGTCCGGACTGGTTGCCGCGTTCGTATTCAAGACTACCGCAGACCCATTCACGGGCAAGATCAGTTACTTCCGTGTGTATTCGGGTGAGGTGGTCAGCAATTCTCAGCTCACTAACATCAACAAAGGAGTCACGGAACGCATAGGCCAGTTGTTCATCCCTCTTGGCAAGCAGCAGAATACCGTCGGGAAGGTGGTGGAGGGAGATATCGGCGCCGTTGCCAAGCTTAGCGTCACCGCGACTGGCGATACGCTCGGTGCAAAAGAACAACCAGCTTTGCCCGGTATTGCATTCCCTAAGGCCACCTTCAGTATGGCAGTACATCCGGAGTCAAAGGGGGACCTGGATAAGATGAGCACTGTCCTTCCTCGCATGATTGAGGAGGACCCATCATTGATCCTCAAACGTGACCCGGACACAGGGGAAACCCTGCTGTCTGGTGTAGGTGATACACACCTCGAGGTGGTCAAGGACAAGATGAGCCGAAAGTTCGGGGTGAAGGTGGCGCTTAGTCCTCCTGCGGTGCCGTACAAGGAGACTATCACTGTTCCAACCCGTGCGGAATACAAACATAAGAAGCAGACCGGTGGACATGGCCAGTATGGTCACGTAGTGATGCAACTTGAGCCTTTGCCAAAGGGTGGCGGATTTGAGTACGAGACCAAAATCGTTGGTGGCGCAATTCCGACCAATTTCCTGCCTTCCGTTGAGAAGGGTGTGAATGAGGGCAGGCACGAGGGTGTGCTGGCGGGATTTCCCTTGGTTGATCTCAAGGTCATCATCGTCGATGGTAGCTTTCATGCAGTCGATTCATCTGACATCGCTTTCAAGATTGCTGCCGCCCAAGCGCTGCGGAAGGGACTGCAACAAGGGCAGCCGGTACTGCTCGAGCCAATCATGAATATCACTATCAGGGTGCCCGAAGGCATGACTGGCGATGTTATTAGCGACCTGAATACCAAGAGAGGCAGAGTGCAGGGAATGAATCCTGAGGGAAGTTACAATCTGATATCTGCCCAGGTTCCCTATTCGGAGTTACTGCGCTATTCGATTGACCTGCGATCAATGTTGCAGGGCAGAGGGGAGTTCGAAATGCAGTTCAGTCACTATGAAGAAGTCCCTGCACACCAGAGTCAGAAGATAATTGCGCGACAACAGGCGCAGAAGTCCGATTAGATTTCACTGCACTTTGACCAGACGAAAGGCGCGGCTCCGAGCCGCGCCTCTCTCAATTCGGCAGGTTGCCAACTAGTCTGCCAGCAGTTCACGGAGCTTCGCCGTGAATGCGGGCACCACATCCTCGAATCTGCCTACGACACCGAATGCGGCCTCCCGAAAGATATTCGCCTCTGCATCTTTGTTAATGGCGACGATTGTCTTAGCGCTGGAACAGCCGGACATGTGTTGACTGGCGCCCGAAATAGCCACTGCAACATATAGCTCTGGAGCGACTATCTTACCAGTAAGACCGATGTGCATCGACTCAGGCGCCCATCCATTATCGCAGGCGGGTCTCGATGCACCGACGACTCCATGTAATGCATCAGCCAGATCTTTGAGAGTGGTAGTGAATGGTTCAGGTCCACAGACGCCACGCCCCCCACTGACTATAATCGGCGCGTCCTCGAGCTTGACCCCAACTACCTCTTCCTGTACCCGGTCCTTGACTGTCAGTCGACTCGGTGGCAGGTCAACAGGTAGTTCAATGATATTGGGCTGTGCCCCTGAGGCTGGCTCCCCTGCTGCCATCGCCTTTGGGCGAATCGTGGCTATTTGAGGAGAACAGTGGGTGAGGAGATCAGCAAGTGCGTTACCCCCGTATACCGGTTTTGTCGTCACGAGTCTGCCCGTATTTGCATCAATCTTCACATCGATGCAATCGGTCGTGACTGCCGTGCCCAGACGGAAAGCCAGTCGCGGGCCGAGTTCCCTTCCGACAGGTGTATGTCCCATGAGGATGACGGCAGGCATTGCCTGTTGGACAGCGGTCATAGCTACTGTGAGGTGTCCATCAGAATCGAGGGGTGCGGTAGCAGTGCTCGCTGCCGTGTAAATAGTGACAGCTCCTCGCGCCGCTGCATCTGCGAGTACGTCAGAGGACAGATCGCCGGTGAGGACGCACGCGACCTCCTGGCCGAGATCCGAAGCGATCCTGCGACCGGCTTCTATGAGTTCGCATGTACTTCCAGAAAGCTTGTCCGTGACGGGTTCGCCGTATATTAGTACACCTTTGTAGTCTTTCATATGTAGACCTCCCGCTATGTGAATACTAAATGACCTTGGCTTCGCGCAGACGTACCGCGAGATTCGCGCCCGCCTCGGCAGGTGACTCTCCTTCGACGATCTCGCAGCGAGCCTCTTTCACTGGCTGATACAAACGCTCGAGCTGGAGACGTCTGCCCAAAGATCCGATTTCGGATGGGTCGACTCCAAGGTCGGCTGGCGTCCAGACAGTCGGCTGTTTCTTCGCGGCGGCCATGATGCCCTTCAGTACTGCATAGCGGAGGTTGCCTAGTTCGCTGGTGACGGTTACGACCGCGGGGGTCTGTACTTCGACTATCTGATAACCGTCGGGTATGACCTGCTCAACGCGAAGGCTTCCTTCGAGAACATCGACTTTGCGGGCCAGTGTTACGATCGGAATGCCCAGAAGTTCGGCCAGACCGAGACCAACCTGTCCCGAATCCCAGTCGGAAGACTGACGGCCGCAGAACACCACATCGTACGGCTCGAGCTTCCTGATAGCCAGCGCAAGGGCATAGGCTGTAGACCAACTGTCACTGTCTTCGAATGACGGGTCTTCAAGAAGCACCAATTCGTCTCCACCGACGGCGAGGGCCTTCTTGATGACATCTCGAACAAGCTTGTTGCCGAGACTCAGAACAGTGATACTTCCCCCATGGGCATCTTTCAAACGCAGTGCTGCTTCCAGCGCAAACTCATCATATTGTCCTATCACTGGCTTGATGTCGGACGGTAGGGTCATTCGGTTGCTCGTGGAATCGACCTTGAAAGCAGACGGTGGAGCTTCGGGATCCAACGTCTGCTTGCAGCACACAACCATTCTCAATTCAGTCATCTGCGGAACCTCCTTGAACTAGTATCTACGTACCGTTGCCGGAGCCTGTGACCAGGTCATCAATAATCTCAAGAGCGCGTGAGAGCCGATTGAGGCAACGCGTCTTTCCCAGGACGTCCATGGTATCAAACAGCGGGGGTGTGGCAGTGCGACCGGTGACCGCTACGCGTAGTGTGGTGAATACCTGTTTAGTAGACAGTTCTAATGAAGCGCAGAGGGGCCGGATCATCGACTCGAGAGAAGGGGCGTCCCACGCATCAAGGTCTTCGAGGACAGACAGTACCTTGCTGAGAACCAGGCGCGTCTGCGTACCATCCATGCCTTTCGGAATCATGGTGGCGGCAGGGTATTCAATCGAGTCCACGAAGAAGAACTCGCTAAGGTCCCCAAGCTCCGAGAGTACCTTAGTGCGCTCCTGGAGTAGGGCTGCCACGCGGGTGACGTAGTTCGGGTCGAGTGGTCGTATTACCTCTTCCGGCAAATCCCTGTCAAGAAATGGCAGAGATCGTCGTGCAAACTCATCAACTGGAAGGGCACGTATATAGACGCCGTTCATCCAGTCCAGTTTCGTCCTGTCGAACACGGCAGCGGTCTTACCGACTCTGTCGAGCGAAAAGACAGCGACAAGCTCATCGCGTGTGAATAGCTCGGACCGGTCGTCGAGTGCCCATCCGAGGAGGGCCAGGAAATTAAGAAGGGCTTCCGGCAGATATCCTTGTTCCCGATACTCGATGATTGTCGTAGCGCCGTGGCGTTTCGACAGTTTCGTTTTGTCGGGGCCGAGAATCATAGGGAGATGACCGAACGCAGGAGGTGACCAACCAAAGGCGGAATAGAGCATAACATGCAGTGGCGTGCTGGAAATCCACTCATCAGCCCTCAAAACGTGCGTGATGTGCATCTCATGATCATCCACCACATTTGCAAGGTGGTAGGTGGGGTAGGCGTCCGACTTGAGAAGCACATAGTCGTTAAGGGTAGCGTTGCTGAAAGTAACGTCACCACGTATGAGGTCATGGAAATGGGTGTCACCTACCCGTGGTGTCCTGAAACGTACGACGGATGGTATGCCGTCATCCAGATGTGCCGTCACATCGCTGGGACTCAGTTTCCGGCAGTAGCCGTCGTATCTGGGCGGCAATTTCTGTCGTGCCAGCTCGGTTCTCACCTGCTCCAGCCGCTCCGGAGAGCAAAAGCAGCGATAGGCTACTCCTGCACTAATGAGAGTCTCCGCGGCTGAGCGGTAGAGTGGCAACCTCTGCGACTGGAATATCGGGCCCTCGTCGAAATCGAGACCGAGCCAGGCAAGCCCCTCCACGATGGATTCGACGGCGCCTTCCACCTGGCGGGCAGCATCAGTATCTTCAATTCTCAGGATGAAGTCGCCACCATGGTGGCGTGCGAACAGCCAATTGAATAGGGCGGTGCGGATATTACCTACATGGGGGTGACCGGTAGGGCTGGGTGCGAATCGTACGCGGACCGGACCGTGAATATCAGTGACCATACGCAGTATTCCCGGGCGATCTCAGTTCAGCCGTTCCAGTATCCGCCGGATGCGTGAGCTTCGCGCACTTCTACTTGGAAGAGAGAACTTTCTGTAGTCCCTTCAGCCGATCGAGGTGTTTCTTAAGCTTCTGGGCAAGCTGTTCGGCTCGGCGAAGAGCCATCTCGGTGTCTTCGAGTTCGGCCTGAATGGAAAAAAGGAGACGGCTCTGCTGTTCCGCAAGGTTCGCTTCGTAGGTGGCCAAATCGTCATACCCGGCCTCGCCAAGCATCTCGCCGAGCAATTTGCTCTCACGACGCTGCTGTTCGCCGGCGAGTCGGTCGAGTGATTCCAGATACTTACTGCTGTCCATATAGAGGTTAAGGCACTATACCATTTCACAGATTCATGAGCAAGGTCAGTATTGTGAGAGCCGGCGGGCGAGTGAAAGAACGTCTTTGAGATCATCGGGGAGTGGTGAAGAGAATTCGCGTTCGTCAGTCCAATACTGCAGTTTCAACCTGAGGGAAGAAGCATGCAGAAAGTGGCGTTGCAGAACGGGTCCCAAGTGACGCCAGGAAGAGCGTTGTGCGTACGTGAGATCTCCTGCAACCGGGTGTCCGATGGACGCGAAGTGTACTCGAATCTGATGGGTGCGCCCGGTCAGGGGACGAGCTTCGATGAGGGTGAACTCATTAAATTGCTCCACAACAGAGTAATCGGTGCGCGCCGGTTTGCCGAACGGAACGATCGCCATCTTCTTACGATGAACGGGATGGCGTCCTATCGGCCCATCGATAGTCCCATCAGATGTAAGCCGGCCTGCCACAAGGGCAAGATACACTTTGCGGACCGCCCCGCACTTGAACTGCGAAATCAACCATTCCCTGACGTCAGCGTTTCGGGCCACAATCATGACCCCGGAAGTATCTTTGTCAAGGCGATGGACTATCCCTGGCCGCATCACATCGCCCGAATCGAGACCCGGATATCGGGCAAGAAGCGCATTGACGAGTGTATGTTCCTCGTGGCCCGGTGCGGGATGCACCACAATCCCCGGCGGCTTATCAATCACAATAACTTCGGAGTCTTCGTAGAGGATTTTCAGAGGCAGAGCCTCCGGGCGCAGCGGGATAGTGTCATCCGGGATGTGGATGGTGACCGAATCGCCCGCGTGGACCGGCTGTCGGGATTTGCAGGGCAGATCGTTAACCGCTACGAGCCCATTCTGTATGAGGCGCTGGGCCCGAGAACGGGTAATAGATACGGTTTGTTGTGACACGAATACATCTAGACGGCCCCAGGCCTCTGCGGCGTGAAGCCTGATGGATTGCCCCTTGAGTTCAGGCTCCACCGGTTTGCTCACCAGTTGAGGTGCCTCGGCGGTACATGACGAATAAGAGAAGCAGAGTTCCGACGACTATGGATGCGTCGGCCACATTGAATGCCGGCCACCGAATCCCTGGCAGAATCTCGATGTCGATGAAATCCGTGACACCCCGAAATATGATGCGATCGATAAGGTTGCCGATGGCACCTCCGGCGATAAGAGCAACTGAAATAATCTCCAATATGTTAGGGGCGAAGTTATGGTGAACTATCAGGTGACGGAGGATGATCGGAATTAACGCGAGCACGACTATGGTTGCGATAGTAGGAATGATGACATATCCCTGCCCCAGGCCGAACACGGCACCAGTATTCAGGACATGCGTGAAGAATATGGGTCCGATCACGTGTACGGATTCGCCCAAGGCAAACGACTCTCTGATCCAGACTTTGGTAAGCTGGTCAGCCATGATCGTGCCGACTGTGATGGCGGCACCGGTGATCAAGAGGTTACGGCGCACTGGGGACACTCTTAGTCTGTTGCGCCTTACAGCGCATGCAGAGGCTCGCCTGCGGGCGGGCCTCCAGTCGATTGGGTTCAATGTCATTGCCACATGATTCGCACTTGCCATACTGACCGGCATCAAACTTGGCAAGGGCACGAGTAATCTCGGCCAGACTCTCTCGAAGGCGTCGCTCCATGGCCATCCTTTTCTCGAGCTCGAAAGCCTCCGTCGCCTCCTCCTCGCGTTTACCGAATGGGCTGCCTTCTCTCATATCGCCGGCGCTGAGACCATCAGCCTTCAGCAACTCCAGTCGCTCAAGTACCTGCGTCTTGTCGTGTTCGAGTTTTGCGCGTAGTTGTTCCATAGTCGCCATGTTGGTATGCCCTCACCTTCTGACCGGTTTAACCGGTATTGTACTTAAGATATGTCTGGATACCAAGAGCAGTGTGAGGCATCTGCTCTGTGTGTTCCGCGAGATGCACCACACTGCTATATTGTATGCGGCCCGGGCAACACGTCAATCTGAGCTGAGTTCACGCATGGAAAGCTTCCCTCACCGAGGGATGGAGCCCACTTTCCAACGTCCCGTTCGCCTCGCGGCGCACCAGATTGAGGCCATATTAATTCTCTTCAAACTCTGTTGGGGTGAATAGTCTTGCTGGGAGGAAACGTATGTCGTCCACTAACCGGACCGAGGCCGGCATGTGGAAAGCCGTTGGTGAGTCGATCCAATTCTGAGACCTCCACCGAGCAGAGAGTCGTGAATCGCCTTGGTGTCCTCCAGCCTGATATCTATGGTATCGGACCTGCATCGTTTCCTCGAGGTCCCCGTCACCGGCGCCGGGAGTGAATATGCCAATGCCACCTGTATCGAGCAGATAGTAGTCTGTGAAAGTCATCGAGAGAGACGTGAACTCGCTCTATGCAACATAGTTGCCCGATACGGTGCATCTCACTCCCGGCTCTCGTGCGAGGATTGATCGCACGTCGCTGTCGTCAGGATTGTCGACCAGCTTTCCTACCGCTAGTGCCTTGTTGCGGATACGAACAGTCGTGCGTTCAAACTCGCACAGATTTGCACTCACTTAGACCTCCCTGAATTCACCTTCCATTGTTCCCTCGTCCGGTTCACCACCAGGGGCCTCAGGCCCTTCCGGGCCGGGCTGCTGATCGCCTTGTCCATACACAGCGCCACCAGCCTTCTGAATGCTGTCAGACAGCGTTCCCATTGCACCCTTTATGGCTGACACGTCCTGTCCCTGCAGGGCACTGCGAAGGGCCGTGGTATGGCCTTCGATCTCCTGTTTAACGTCTGCTGGAAGCTTATCGCCGTGGTCACGGAGGGTCTTCTCGGCGGTGTAGGCCAGGCTGTCTGCGGCGTTTCGGGTTTCCACCTCTTCTTTGCGCTGCATGTCCTCATCCGCGTGCCTTTCCGCCTCCTGCCGCATCTTCTCGACTTCTTCGTTGCTCAACCCACTTGAGGCTGTGATCGTAATCTTCTGCTCTTTGCCCGTACCCTTGTCGCGTGCACTCACGTTGAGGATTCCGTTGGCATCGATTTCAAATGTGACCTCAACCTGGGGCACACCACGGGGGGCTGGCAAGATTCCGTCAAGAATGAATTTCCCGAGGGTTCGGTTATCTGCCGCCATCGGCCGCTCCCCTTGGATGACGTGAATCTCGACGCTGGACTGGTTGTCCGTTGCCGTACTGAATATCTGGCTTTTCTCGGTAGGAATGGTAGTATTCTTGGGGATGAGCGGTGTGGCAACCCCTCCAAGTGTTTCAATGCCGAGTGTCAACGGCGTCACATCGAGCAAGAGTACCTCGCCGACATCGCCCTTCAGGACTCCAGCCTGGATAGCTGCACCTAAGCCCACCGCCTCATCAGGATTGATACCCTTGACAGGTTCCTTGCCGAAGAACTGTCGAATTACTTCCTGAACTTTTGGCATTCGAGTCTGGCCACCCACCAGAATTACGTCGTCGATCTGCGAGGCACTGATGCCTGCATCTTTGAGCGCCTGCTTGACCGGTTCAAGCGTTCGTTCGATAAGGTCTGCGGCAAGCTGTTCAAGCTTTGCACGCGACAGCGTCATCGTAAGGTGCTTTGGTCCACTCGCGTCAGCTGTGATGAAGGGCAGGTTGATCTCTGTCTGGGCTACCGTCGAGAGTTCCTTCTTCGCTTTCTCCGCCGCGTCTTTAATGCGCTGTAATGCCATACGATCCTGTTTCAGATCGATACCCGATTCCTTGCGGAACTCATCGCAGATCCAGTCCAGTATTCTCTGGTCGATGTCGTCACCACCAAGGTGCGTATCACCATTGGTCGCCTTCACCTGAAATGTGCCTTCCCCTATATCAAGTATCGAGATGTCGAACGTACCTCCGCCAAGGTCGTACACCGCAATAGTCTGGTCCCCTGTCCTGTCCATGCCGTACGCAAGCGACGAGGCGGTTGGCTCGTTGATGATGCGCAGCACATTGAGTCCGGCGATCGCTCCTGCGTCCTTGGTTGCCTGCCGCTGGCTATCGTTGAAGTATGCTGGTACTGTTATGACAGCGTCCGTCACCTTCTCGCCGAGGTAAGCTTCGGCGTCAGCCTTGAGCTTCTGCAGGATCATCGCCGAAATCTCCTGGGGGCTGTAGTCCTTGCCTCCCATTACAACCTTGCAGTCGCCATTCGGCGCTTCGACGATCTTGTAGGGAAGTCGCTGCGTGTCGTACTGAACGGCCGTGTCCTGAAACTTCCGGCCGATCAGGCGTTTGATGCTAAAGACCGTGTTCTCGGGATTGACGATCGATTGGCGTTTGGCTATCTCCCCGACGAGGCGTTCGCCGTTCTTGCTGATTGCAACGACTGACGGGATGAGATTCCCACCTTCGGCGCTTTGTATTATTTTTGGCTCACCGCCTTCCATGACGGCAACCACGCTGAGGGTAGTCCCCAGGTCAATTCCGATTGCTTTCCCCATCGTATTCCTCCTTGCTCCTTATTCCTCGTAATCAGTCGCTTCCGATGTGCCAACCACCACGTGGCTCGGACGTAGTACGCGGTCGTTCAGCGTGTAGCCCTTCTGCGCCTCTTCCAGTACAATGCCCTCTTCGCCCGGGCGCCGCATAATTGCCTGATGATATCTCGGGTCGAATGGTTGTCCAACTGCATTAATCTGTCGTAATCCTTCGCTTTCGAGGGCGGATTTCAGTTTCTGAAAGCTGAGTCTCGCGCCTTCGGCCCAGGCCGCCTTCCTCATTTCCGATGTGGGGCGAGAAAACGCACGATCGAGATCATCCAGAGCACTCATTATCTTTGCGACAAGGGTGCTGTTCGCTATATCCATGGACTCGCGCCGCTCTTGCTGCGCTCGCCTCTTGTAGTTCTCCAGGTCTGCTTGTGCTCGCTGCCAATTGGCGAGATATGTCCTGGAGAGTTCTTCAGCCGTATGCAACTGCTCTATGAGAGCAGAGACTCTATCCTCAATTTCGGGAGATTCGTTCTCGGCGTTCCCCTCATATTGCTGTTCGTCCTGGTTCACGGGCGGCTCCTTATTGTGGCGCGGAATCACTGAGAGATTCACTTAGTAGCAACGAAAGATAGTTGACCGAAGAGATTGCTTTGGTGTAGTCCATACGCTTAGGCCCCACAACTCCGATAACGCCACGGGAGTGTCCAGTGAGGCCGTAATTGCCAATCACAAGGCTGAGATCCTGCAGGGCCTCATCGCGGTTCTCCTGACCTATAATCACGCGAATCCCTTGTTCCACTGACTCGGAGCCGAGTGCAGTCTCCAGCCAGTCCTCGCGTTCTATCAGTCTCAACAAAGTCAGCGTTCTCTGGCTCTTGGCGAACTCGGGCTGGCTAAGGACCAGGTGTAGGCCTTCGAGATAAGCCCTGCCCAGTTCGGGGCGGTCTTCTGCGCGCATCATGCTCGCAATCTGGGTTACGAAGTCTCGGTCCGGACCGGCCTGTGCGACTTCAGCAGCGACATCATTGCCGCTCATACCCGAGAACCTCGCGCCAAGTCTGTTCGAGAGTTCTGTAAGCTGATCCTGGGTGTGCGGCACAGGCAACGGGACGGTCTTCTGTCGCACCACAGCAGGCTCACACATGACGAGTATGAGAAGCGCCAGCATATCGTGCAGTGAAACGAGGTGGAGGTGTCGAAGAGTCGCTTTGGCCGCTTTGGGCTGTGTGACTAGTGCAGCATTATGCACGAAGTGCGCCAATAGAGTCGCGATTAAGCGTAGACGCTTGTCGAGTTCGTCACCTGCATCGTGGCAGACGCCGGCAATCAGTAGCTGGTCAGCAAGCGGTAGTTGTGCGTCGCGGCCTATTGATTCGACATAGAATCGATAGGCACGGTCAGTAGGAACCGACCCAGCAGACGTATGCGGGCGAGTAACGTATCCATCTTCCTCCAGAGCAGTCACATCGTTGCGAATTGTCGCAGCACTCACACGGACGTCAGTGAGAGAGATTGTCTTCGAGGCAACGGGTATACCAGTCGCGACGTACTCGGTCACGATGGTACGCAAAATTGCCTCTCGTCTTGCTGTAAGTTCCATTAGCACTCTACCCCGTCGGCTGCTAATTTACGGTAATCTAACACGGTGATGTACCAGTGTCAAAGCAGCGTTGGCTCACGCTGCGGTTGACCGAACGAATGGTCGGTAGTATAGTATCGTTTCGATGAACCCGGGGGCTCAAGCCGATTCGCTTCGATCTTTCGATCCCGAACTCGCCTCATTAATCCAGCGTGAACATGAGCGGCAGTCCAGCACCATCGACTTGATTGCCTCTGAGAATCACGTGAGCCACTCGGTTCGTGCCGCATTGGGCAGTCTGCTCACTGACAAGTATGCCGAAGGATATCCCGGCCGCCGATATTACAGCGGTTGTGGTGTGGTTGATGACATAGAAACGCTCACAGTAGATCGGGCGAAAGCAGTCTTCGGCTCTGAACACGCGAATGTTCAGCCTCACTCCGGAAGCCAGGCTAACTTCGCCGTCTATCAGGCACTCATCCCCCCCGGTTCCACGATTCTTGGCATGGACTTGAGTCATGGGGGGCACTTAACTCACGGCGCTGAGGTGAGTTTTTCCGGAAAGTTCTTCCGGTCCATGACATATGGTGTCGACCGGAAGACGCATCGAATCGATTACGATCATGTGCGTGCCCTTGCATTGCACCATCGGCCCTCTCTCATTATTGCCGGTGCCAGTTCGTATCCGCGCATAATCGACTTCTCCATTTTCGGCGATATTGCCCGGGAAGCCGGTGCGCCTCTGATGGTGGATGTGGCACATATCGCAGGATTGATTGCAGGCGGCGTACATCCATCACCTGTCCCAGTTGCGGATGTCGTGACCGGTACCACCCAGAAGACCCTGCGTGGCCCACGAGGTGGCTTCATTCTGAGTAAGGCCAGCCACTCCTCCAAGATAGACTCAGCGGTGTTTCCGGGCAGCCAGGGCGGCCCACTGATGCATGTTATCGCCGCGAAGGCGGTGTGCTTCCGAGAGGCGCTGTTGCCATCCTTCTCGGAGTATGCACGGTCGATTGTAGAGAATTCACGCATTATTGCCCAACAAGTCATGGACGAAGGCCTGCGGGTCATAAGTGGAGGAACGGACAACCACCTCGTGCTCGTCGACCTCGCATCCCTTAATATCACAGGCAAAGAAGCCGAGCTGGCGCTTGAGCGCGCAGGTATTGTTGCCAACCGCAACAAGATACCCTACGACACTCGTTCTGCGATGGTGGCAGGTGGGCTCCGGGTAGGTACCGCCGCGATCACTACGAGAAATTTCGGTGTGGATGAAGTCGTCACCATCGCCCAGCTTATCTGCCAGGTCTTGCGGGATCCGTCCAGCGAGAGTTTGCGAGCGCGGGTTCAGTCCCGTGTGCGGGAAATGTGTGAACGTCATCCTATACCCGGTGCTGATTGATGGCAACAATCGTGGCGTGCTGGCGCGGACAACACCGGGAAGTACGGGTGATACAATGCTTGAGCGACTTCTTCGTGGTTGAGGTGCCTTCTAAATGAACGAACTCAAGGTCTTTACGGGGAATGCTCATCCGGCCTTAGCGAAAGCTGTCTGCGATTATCTGAGAATACCGGTCGGCAAGAGTGAGGTATTCGAATTCTCCAACGAGAACACTTTTGTGCGCATTCTGGAGAATGTCAGACAGCGGGACGTCTTCGTTATTCAACCCATCTGCAGGCCGGTTAATACGAGCATCATCGAACTGTTGATCATGCTCGATGCATTGAGGCGGGCATCTGCCGGTCGTATAACAGCAGTAGTTCCTTACTACGGCTACGGGCGTACCGATAAGAAAGATCAGCCGCGTGTCCCGATCACCGCACGGCTCGTAGCTGACTTACTGACTACCTCTGGCGCCAATCGCATTCTTACCGTTGATCTCCATGCACCGCAAATCCAGGGATTCTTCACCATACCGGTGGATGAACTCACAGCAGAAACGTTGCTGAGTCAGCATTTCCGTAGCAAACAGCTGGAAGACCTGGTGGTAGTTGCGACTGATATCGGTATCTCCAAACGCGCAAGGGATATCGCTGCCAATCTGGGCGCATCGCTGGCTATCATTGAGAAACGACGCCTCGGTAACAGTGAAGCGGCAGAAGCTCTTAACGTAATCGGCGAAGTTGCCGGCCGTACCGCGCTGACCGTGGATGATGAGATTGACACGGCTGGCTCACTTGTTGCCGTCGTGGACACTTTGCTCGCGAAGGGAGCCCGGGAGGTGTACGCGTGTGCTACACATCCGGTTCTGTCAGGCGAGTCAATCGAAAGGATACGCTCGTGTCCTGTGAAAGAAGTCGTGGTGACTGACACCATCCCTGTCAGGGACGGAAAGGCATTGGACAAGGTTACCGTGTTGTCGATGTCCTCCCTTCTAGGTGAAGCGATCCACCGCATCCATACCGGTCTTTCAATCGGTGCGATGTTTGAGTAGCCCGGCCAATCAGAGGTAAACTAGTTGCAGTGGCAAACTTAGCAACACTTATCGGCCGAACCTTTGGCGGTCTATTCGATTCCAACGAGAAACAACTCAAGAAGGTCGAGTTGTCGGTGCGTCTTATCAACGAGCTTGAGCCCGAGTTCAGCGCGTTGAGCGACGAAGGACTTGCTGCGACGACCTCTGATCTTCGTGCCCGTCTTGCAGCCGGAGCAACGTTTGATGACATACTGCCCGAGGCTTTTGCTGCGGTGCGGGAAACTTCACGGCGCACAATCGGCCTGCGTCACTTCGATGTGCAGCTTGTTGGCGGGGTCTTTCTCCATCAGGGGCGAATTGCTGAGATGAAGACCGGTGAAGGTAAGACCCTGGTTGCGACGCTGCCGCTCTACCTGAACGCGCTCGAGGATAAAGGTGCGCACCTCGTCACTGTAAATGACTATCTCGCGAAACGGGATTGTCTGTGGATGGGTCCCATCTATCATGGCCTCGGCCTGTCCGTAGCCTGTATTACCGGACGGCAGGATGATGCCAACTATCAGCCGTCCTTTGTCTATGACCCCGAATACGTGGACCCGTCCGATCGCTGGTCAGGACTGAGGCCCGTGTCTCGACAGGATGCGTACGGTGCACACATCACATACGGAACTAATAATGAGTTCGGGTTCGATTACTTGCGCGACAATATGGTGACTGATCTCTCTCAATGTGTGCAGCGCACATTGCATTATGCGATCGTAGATGAGGTAGACAACATACTCATTGATGAGGCCAGAACTCCGCTGATCATCAGTGGGCAATCCGAAGAGGCTGCGAATCTTTACGTAGTGCTTGATCGCATCGCTGCAACACTGGTTCGTGACCGTGATTACAGTATTGACGAGCGATCTCGTTCGGTACATCTGACGGACGATGAGGGCATACCTCGTGTTGAGGGAATGCTGCGAAACCAGGGGTTGCTGAAAGGTCCTAATCTCTTCGATCCCTCAAACTACACCCTTACCTTCTATCTTCAGAGTGCACTACGTGCTCATGCGCTATTTCGACGGGACAAGGATTACGTAGTTAAGAACGGCCAAGTCATTATTGTCGATGAACATACCGGACGTTTGATGCCCGGTCGGCGCTACTCAGAAGGGCTTCATCAGGCGCTGGAGGCGAAAGAGCATGTGCCTGTGCAGCGCGAAAGCGTTACGCACGCAACAGTGACCTTCCAGAACTTCTTCCGAATGTACCAAAAACTTGCCGGCATGACCGGAACCGCTCTCACTGAGGCAGAGGAGTTCAGTCGCATCTACCAGCTCGATGTTGTTGACGTGCCTACACACCGGCCGATGATCCGCGAGGACCTGGCCGACAGGGTGTACCGGGATGAGCCCTCCAAATTCAAGGCGGTCGCTCGGGCAGTGAAGTCTCTGCACGAGGAGGGCAGGCCCGTACTCGTTGGAACTACCTCGATCGAGAAATCCGAGGTGATTAATGAGATACTCGTGCGAAACGGCATTCGAGCTCAGGTGCTGAATGCGAAGAACCACGAGCGCGAAGCGTCCATCATCGCTGAAGCTGGCCGCCTTGGTGCAGTTACTGTCGCAACCAGTATGGCTGGGCGCGGAGTCGACATAATACTTGGAGGCGTTGAACAGAATCGGGAGAATGACGGCTGGCAACGAGAACACGACAGGGTGGTAGAGCTTGGTGGATTGGCGGTGGTGGGCACCGAGCATCATGAAGCACGCCGTATCGATAACCAGTTGCGGGGGCGTGCCGGACGGCAAGGAGATCCAGGTTCCACTGTGTTCTTTGTGTCACTCGACGACGAGATTATGCTGCGCTTTGGCGGGGACCGCGTGAAGTCGCTGATGCAGTGGGCGGGAATGGACGAGGATACGCCCATCGAGCATCCAATGGTAACCAAGGCCCTGACCAATGCGCAGGTACAGACGGAAGGATACCATTTTGATATGCGGAAACACCTTGTCGAGTACGATGATGTACTCAACAAACACAGGGAGGTCATCTACGCCGAGCGCCGAAAAGTCCTTGCGACAGAGAACTTGAAAGACCAGATCCTGTCTATGTTGCGTGATGAATTAAGGCTGATTGTGATGAACCGCATCGATACCGATCTCGGAGAGATGGATCGTGAAGGGATGGTACTGGATCTGCAGTCGCTTCTTCCTCTCACCACTGAGCAGGCGACGGGCGTGTTCGAGAATCTCCCCCCTGCAGACTTGACTGAGGAAGTGCATCAACGCCTCATGGATGTGGCAACGCAGGCATATGAAGCACGTGAACAGGAACTCGGCAACGAAGCCATGCGGAAGGCTGAACGTCTAGTGATGCTTCATGTAATTGACAGGCTTTGGATGGAACACCTGACAGGAATGGAACATATGCGGCAAGGGATTGGATTGCGAGCCGTCGCCCAACAGAAACCACTCGTGGTGTATCAGAAAGAGGGACATGCATTGTTCGAAGGCCTGCTTGCTGGGATCAGGCATGATGTTCCTGCGGCGATATTCCGCGTATCAGTTCGGACATCGCAGAGAGCGACGCAACCGCAGAGACCGGTGGTACGGCCTGTACCTGTCAGCAGTGGCAGCAAAACGGGACGTAACGATCCTTGTCCTTGCGGCTCGGGCAGAAAGTTCAAACGCTGCTGTGGTTCATAATGCGAGGCGAATCAAGATCGCTCGTGTAAGGTGAGACGTTATCGACCAGATCGGCTGGCTTCCGTTCGGCAGATCGTTGGAATGCTTTCCGATCAGGATGATGAGACATCATTTGTGATTCTAAAACTCGGATCGCATCCGCGAAGCGACTTTGAGTTGCGCTGCCCGCCAAAGAGTGTCTGTTGTTCCCCAGCAAGGCCGTTTGACAGGCGCTTTGATTATCGAGCCGCAGGAACTTTAGACGGTTGCCCTCGTATTTTCGGAAGTCCTGGAGATGCTCCACATCAGCCATTGATGTGGCAGTCAAGCCCGAGTCAGAGTCCCGCCTGGATCAGATGTGAGCCTCCCGCCGCAGGGCACGCTGGTCACGTTCCGTACTATACTTTGCATTGATGACTATTGTTGAACCGACTCAAATCATCAAGGGCCTGCGCGAGCGCATCTCCTCTGGCCAGGGATGGTACGAAGCGGTCTTGTGGGCAGCCAGTCTATGGCCGCTTGCTGAAGAAGAAGTGGATGGAGAGCGGTATGTCTATTTGCTCGATGGAGAGGCCTTGGACCTGTTGCGACTATTCGAACGCCTCTACCTTGAAATCAGTGACCTTGTTCCTGAGCAGGAGTTTGCGGCGCTGATCGCGAACGATACTCCTCCAAGTGAATATGGCCGGAGTCAACTGAAAATGGCTTTGGGCCATGAAAGATACCGGGCCTATCTTACCTTTATTTACGGGGTTCTGGTTGAGGAGATGGTGATTCATTCTGTCGTTGAAGAGTTTCGAAAGCGGAGAAGAGCGTCTGGACTTACGCACTACGATGCAGACATTGATGATGCGTACCTCTATGTTTAC
>SKVJ01000014.1 GCA_007129495.1 Dehalococcoidia bacterium
AGAAAGGCGCTTGACTGGCTCGCTGAGCGGCGAGGTGTATGCCTCGCCTGTATTGCTGGGCGGCGGGGTGTGCGCCTCGCATGTATTGCGATTGCTGCCGTACTGCTGGCGGTCTCTCTCGGCGGCCTGGCGTATTCCTCGTCGTCAGCCGAGGCACAGGAGACGCCCGGCACCGCATATCAGCACCGTGGGAAGTTTGACTATCTGGTGTACGTGACGCCGGGGATACTGTACGGCGACGAGTTCCCGAAGCCTGATGCTGCGGCGACGGGTTCTGAGACTGATCTCGACCCACAGCCACACGTGCCTCCCGTGCTGTTCCGCGAGTTGCTCGAGGACCTCGATATGGCCTTCTCCTACAGCGTGGACGCTGCCGAGCCGCTGCAGAGCGTGCGCAACGAGGCAACCGTGACGATCATTGCCGAGCACCCCCGCATGTGGCAGAAGGACATGCGCGACTGGTCCCTGCCACGCGATTCGTGGGAGCTGCGGCTGCAGTTCCCGTTCGAGTACGACCTGTTCGAGATGTACGTCAAGGACATCGAGGAGGAGATCGCCCTAACGCGGACGCAGCGCGACTTCGTAATCGAGGCGAACGTGCGCACCACGGCGATAACCGCGAACGGCAGTCTGCTCGACGATGAATACGTCCACCGCATACGGCTCATCGTCAAGGACAGGACGGTGGAATTCGACGGCGACCTGCAGCACACGGAGAGAAGATCGGTAGATGGCATCGACTTCATACTGCAGGGACGGTTCGACTACGAGGCTTATATGAGCTACAGCCGGTTGTACGAGGGCGAGGTGCTGCGGTCCGAACCGCTGCCGGTGGCCACCGAGGAGGAGCGTCCTCGCGTGACGCTGGAGTCGGTTGCCACGATAGGGCCCGGCCAGGTGCTCTACCCCCGCACGATACGGTCCATTGATGCCAGCTTCGCTTACGCCCTCGCCTCCGAGGGGCGCGTGCATGATCCGGTGTACGACGTCGAGGTCACGGCAACGTTGTCCAGCGGCGATCGATGGTCGAAGAAGCTGGAGCTTGTGCCGCCGCAGCAGGCGGATACGGGAGAGGTGAGCTTCCCCATCGACATGGCCCACTTCGACCGCGTGGTGGAGGCGATAGGTGAGCAGACGGGCGTGCGGACCGGATCCTACGACATCGCCATTGAAGCCCGCGTGCACGTGCGTGCAAGGATAGACGACGGCCGCATCGACGAGGTGTACACGCAGACGCTGACCGGGCGGCGCGACGGAGCCCAGCTCACGTTTGGTGAGACACTGAGCAACACGAAGATGGGCAGTATCGGCGGCGGGGCGGTAATCATTGAGGATGGCCGCGGGCAGTGGCGGCCGCCGTCCATCGCGGGTGCGGTGACGGGCGCTGCGCTGCTGGCGGTGGTGGGAATCGCCCGAGTACGGGCCGGTTCGCGGCGTGATGAGGTGGACAGGGCGGTGCGCAAGGCGAAGAAGGCGTATCGCGACGTACTTGTGGAAATCGACCGGATGCCGGCAGTGAAGCGGGGAGAGATCACCATCTCTGTGGCTACAATGGAGGACCTCGCACGCGTGGCCGAACAGGGAGGCAAGCCGGTGCTGTACTACGCCGGCGAGGAGATACATCAGTTTTCAGTCCTCGACGGGCAGGTACGGTACGTCCATACCCTGTCGCACCCGCCCGCGGCGCAACCCGGTACGGAAGAAGGCAGTTGATATATAGCGATGCGCGGCACGCGGAGGGAGGCGACAGGATGGGGGAGAACGTCACAGCTGCCGGCAGCAGGGTTACGGACGCCGCGGTTACGATCGACGAGCTGTCTTTGGGACGGCCGCCAGATGACGTCATCTCTGGCGGCATGGCTCCGGGACGGCGCAACGACGAGCAGCGCAGGGAGGTGCACCGGCTTCGCCGCGGGGGTTTGACCTACGCCGAGATCGGCCGCCGCCTTGGCATAAGCCGCGAGCGCGTGCGGCAGCTCGCCACGGTCAATCCTCCTCGGCAGAAGCTTGACCTCATGTTCCGCCCCACGCTAACTCCCGGCGAGGTGGCGTGCCTGTTGGGGGTGCATCCGGGCACGGTGAGGAAGTGGGCCGATCGCGGTCTGCTGCGCAGCTTCCGCGTAGGTCCGCGCCGCGACCGCCGGTTTCTGCGGGACGATGTCCTCTCATTCCTGTCGGACGATGAGGAACAAAGCCTGCGCACTAATGGAGACCCAACTACGCAGTGAGGTGCAGGCCGGGGTGAAGGCACCCCCCTGCAAACACCTGCACGGTCAGGTAACGGTGTGATGCGGAGATTCGGGCTGGTCGTGATGACGCTCACCATAGTGCTGGCCGGCCTTGCCGTGGTGCACGTCGGCACCACGGGCGAGCAGCGCGTGTTCGCACAGACGGTGACGGTGAACGATCCGTGGATCGGCGTGTGGGGAGCGATCGACTGCGACAGCGGCTACGCCAACTCCGATGTCCAGTTCGGCAACCAGGTGTTTGAACACGAGGGTTTGCCGTACTACGAGTCGGTCACCTTCAGCATCGAGAACGCCTACCCCGGCCTGGAGGCCACATTCCTGCTGCAGGTGCACAACCGCTGGGAAGGTGAGATCGTCCTCCAGAGGAAAGAACTGAGCTGGTCAGGCGACGGCCCGTGCATGCAGGTGGTCTCCTGGCAGGTGAACGGCCAGATCGGGGACCCGGGTGAGCTTGAGAGCAATGTCCTCGGACCACCCGTGGGACCGGGTGAGACGCTCTCACTGGTGATGGTTCGCATGGTCTCCGCGGACGTGCCTCAGAACTTCACCTGCACCGAGAGGTTCGTGGCCTCTATCGGCCCGCCGCCCAATCCTCCAAGTCCGCCGCCTGCGCCTGCGGCGTTCGGCGGTGGTTTTGGTGGCGACCCGCCATGCTTCTTCGACGTGGATATGCTGGGCGAGGTGACCAGGGTCTACGTGACCTGCAGCGACAGCCGATGCGTGCAGGACTACGAGTCGGAGGACCCGTCAGGCAGGCAGTTCCTCGACCTCAAACAGGGGACGCAGGTGACGCATGAGAGGGACGGGCAGTTCTTCGGCAGCCCGCCGCGGTGGGTCAGGATGCGCATCTCCGGGAACCCGCCCCCGCTGCCGTCCGGACTTGTGGCGCTCAGCCACGTGTACGACATCACAGGCTACACGGAGACGGGAGAGCCGGTATCGATGGTGCTGTTCGACCGACGGGTAGGGATGGATTTGGTGTACGACCCGGATGACCTGCCGGAGGACACCATCGGGATCGGCATAGCCTACTGGAACCCCGCGACCGGACAGTGGCAGATGCTGCCTCAGTCGACCGGCAGGATAGCCGGCGTGGGTACCGCCACGGCCGATGTGACGCACTTCAGCAAATTTGCGGTTCTGGCTCATGTTCCTCCAGAACCTGCAGTGGGTGCGCCGCCCACAGTCACTCCGAAACCGGCATCCTTCCGTGCAGAAGGGCTGACCATCAGTCCCGCCCGGGAGCACTTCTGGGATTTCTTCCGGTTCCTCACACGGGTCGGCAGAGCTGCGACGGTTGTCGTGACGATAATCAATGCGGGAGAAACGGCGGGCAGCTACACCGCGGACCTTATGGTGAACGGAGAGTTGGTGACGGCGCGCCAGGTTGGTGTTGCCGCCGGTGAGCACCAGAAGCTGGAATTCGTGCTCGATGGCCTCCAGGAAGGGGTGCATCGCGTCGAGGTCGGAGGTCTTACCGGCAGCTTCACGACATCGATGGAGGTGAACTGGTGGCTCATCGCCCTTCTCGCCGTCCTTATCCTTGCGGCATCATACGGAGCTCTACGCTGGCGCCGAAGGTTCAGGAGCATTCAAGGCCCCGTCGAATGAGCGGCGTATCGAACCGCGGTGTGGTACGTGTCTGATTGTCTGAACGGTGCGCATCCCTGTTGAACCCGTGCCGGCACGTCGCAGGACAACCGTCATGTATGCTGCGTATTGAATCCTGAGGCCTCTAGTCGCTCAATGCGTTACGCAGCGCCTGGTCTGATCGGCTGGTGGCTTCCTCAGCCCCTCTCGCCGCCGCCAGTCGCAGGTGCTTCCTGATATCAATGAATTTTCCCACGCCATCTATTACGGAGTGCGGGACTTTCGAATCCTTGAGTAGATGGCTATACAACTCCTCCGCGAGGTTCTCTCCTATTTGGTCGTGAGGAATTGTCGCCGTCAGTGTAGTTGCCGCTGACTTGAGTCTGGCATAGGCTTCGTTCGAGCGTGCGAGCTCTGCTGTCAAAGTCGCCTTTTCCGATTCCAGGCTGTCGATTCTCGAACCCAGTTCAGTCACACGCGATTCATGCTGTTGCTCCAGCTGCTGCTTCTCCTCCCCGAGAGTCCTGATCTGTGCTCTCAAACCATCGATGTCAGCCAGTCTCTCAGCAAGTTCCGCCTGGTCAATGCGTGACTGTTTGGCGTCCTCCCCGAGGACCGTCGTCAGCTTCTCCATGAAGGAGTTGGAATCGGTTCTTAACTCTTTGTACTCATCACCCAGTATTCCGACCACTCTTCCCATCAGATCATCATACCTCGTGTTTGCCCGGTCGCGTTCGTCTTCCAGTGCCATTATGTATGACCTGAGGTCTCCCATCTGCCCACCATACTGTTTGTTCAGAAGGCCGTATACCGCCAGTGCGACTCGCTTCGCCACTGCCTGTCCATAGCCTTCTATGTCGCTCCGGCGTGGGCCAAGTACCTTGGTAAGCATCTTGTCTTCCTGTTGAAGATGCTTGTCGTAGTCTTTCAGCCCGGCTCCAACCACCGGGGCCAACCCGGCACTGTTATACAATTGTTCCGCTAATTGCGAGTCTTCCAGATTCATTCCCTCGATCTTTGCAAGCTGCTTGTCTTTCGGAGTACTTTCCTCGTTCTGCATTCTGCACCCCCAATTGTACGTACTGACAGAGGCAATCGGCCTGAGCGCTGCGCATGCCATGAAGGCAAACGCTGCTCAGAAGCATTATACATCAGCACATCAACGCCCGGTGCCCTTTTCCGGGGGCGTTGTCTTGCCAGACGCGGACAGTCTTGTCTACACGACTGCACCCCGGCTTCGTGGGTTTACGGCTCAACCCGCGACGGTCGGCCGCTCCTAGCACACCGGTTCCGGGCAGCCGGTATACGAACAGCAGGGCCCCGGTTCGGGCGTTTCGATGCCGTGAACCGGAGCCCTGTCGACAGTGGGGAGCCGATGCGTGCAGTGCGCCTGTTACGCGACCGGCTCGAGCGTCACGGTGATGCTCTGGTAGTAGATGCCTGTCAGTCCCTCAAAACCTGAGTCGGTTCCAACCAGCAGCCAGATTTCGCCATCATCGCTCGCGGTGACTGTGTAGCTGTGTTCATGGGTGCGCTCGAGGGTGACGTAGGGCGGATTCGAGAGGTCAACGTCCTCTGCGTGCAGTCCGTTCTCTATGGTACCCACTATTGTTGCTGCGTCGCCTTCACCGCTGTTCCCGCCCCCCTTGTCGACGTTCATCATCCAGTAATCCGTCTCGTCCAGGTATGGCACAGGCTCGAGAGAGGTCGCTCCCGCTTTCAGGAAGACTCCTTCTCCGGGTGGTCCCCCTACGCCGACTGCACCGCTTGGTGCATTGGAGGCAAACACGAGCTCGTACTTCACCGTATAGGCCTGGCCCGGCACGATCCCGTCATCGGCGGTCAGATTCCGAGTGAGGAACATGAACAGGTCGTCGGAGCGGTTCATTCCCTGGAGGTAGAATGCCGTAGCATCGATGCCGAGCCCGGCGGGCAACGGGCGCAGCCCGGATTCGAGCTGCATCTCCATGTCCTTCGCGTACTCCGCAAACCCTGCCTTCCAGCCGTGCTTGCCGTCACGGAAGTCATACTCGACGGTTACCGATTCAGGATTGTAGGGCGGGCCTATTGGGGGAGGGGTGGCACATGCGGTTATCACCGCTCCCAGTGTAATAACCAGCGGTACCAGCAGCAATCTTCGTCTCATCATGACCTTTCTCCTTGCAGTTGTCGTGCGACTGATTCTCTTCTGTCTCCATATACGCCTGGGGAAAACGAGTATCACACTGAACTACGCGGCACGTACTATGGGCGTAGCAATCTCGACGGACGGCTGGGATTGAGATCAGTGCAGCACGCACGCAGAGGGGCGTCAGGCAATGCCACGAACATCGGCACCCTGCCGGGTGAGTTCCTGCTGGATTGACGAGACCTCAACGGCCCGTGGAGTGATCGCTTCGCGCGCAGCGAGCGCGGCGCAGACACCTGCGGCCTGGCCTGTTGCGACGCAGATCGGCGCAGCCCGGATGGACGAATGTGCCTCGTAGGTGGCTGAGATGCACTTGCCGGCAACACAGAGGTTATCGATACCGGCTGGCAGCAGACACCTGAGTGGAATATCGTACGCCTCGTCCGGCGGAAGACGGCGCAGCAGTGTTCCGGGTCCTTGAGGATTGTGAATATCGATGGGATATGCGCCACGGCCGACCACATCGTCGAATTTGCGGGCTTCGAGCACGTCGTCAGCGGTGAGGGTGTAATCGCCCACTATCCGCCTGGAACCACGCACACCGATGGTAGCGCCGCTCTGAACGACATACGCATCATGGAACCCCGGTACGTAGCGACGCAGGAAACGTGCGACATGTTCCATCTGGCGGCGGCCTTCCCTTTCGGCGTACGTGAGGTCACATACATCCGTGCCCACGACGCCCGTGACGCGGGTGCAGTTGATGCTGACCTCACCCGGGTGTGGCGTTCCGAAGAAGAGAATATCTTCGCGCTGCAGGTCGAGGTCGCCGCGCAGGGTGGCTTCCCGCATGAGATCCCAGAGTCCGTGCACGCCGAACCACTGATCCGGGTGTGCCCGGACATAGGCCATGAACCTCTCGCGGTCGAACCCGACCATTCGGAACATCAGGGTCATAGGTCCGGCCGCACCGTCGCGATCGCGGCCGATGACGTAGCGGCTTCCTGCAAATGCGGCGATGTCGGCGTCGCCGGTGCAATCGACCGTGACCCCGGACCTGATGGCGACGGCCCCCGATTTCGTTTCGAATACCACGCCATTGACGCTTTGCCCGCCTGTCACGCCGCTTGCCACACTATGAAGGAGGTAGTCGACTCCCGCCTCATCGAGCAACTCCAGGGCAACGCGTATGAAGACCTCGGGGTCGAATGGAACTACATAGCCGGTCTCGGGAGAAGGCGGAAGGGCGCCGCCTCGGGCTACAAGGCGGTCCACCAGCCGGGCGAGCACACCACTGATGACCGGACCGTTACTCGCCCCATGGTCGGTTGGGAACAGCGTTTCCGCACCTGCCTTCCGCGGCTCCGGGTGTTGCGTGTGATACGACATCAGCGGCATGACGAGCGCCGCGGTAGCGCAGCCGCCCATGAAGCCGTAACGTTCAGCGAGTATCACGCGTGCACCGGCATCGGCTGCGCCTATGGCAGCCCCGATGCCTGAAGCCCCGCCGCCGACGACGAGGACATCGGTTTCGGCAAGCAATTCGGCCTGCCGCGACGGGAGGTGGACGGACTCCCTCGTGTTGCTTACCGTTCGTGCGAGTGGTGGCATAGTGACTCGTGCGTCTACGGCGTGCCCGATGTACTGGCCGGACTCAGAGGCGGCACGTGACTCCTTGCCGGAGGCTTGGTCAGAAGATTGACGGCATACTTGTTGGTCTTTCGGGCATCGCGTTTCATTCCAGGCAGGTGTGTCTTAATCCTTTCCTGCAGCACCGTCCGCCTGTCCCAGGAACGGTCGATGTACGCAAGCAGGCGTCCTGCGTTTACCAGGGTAATAGGCGGAATCTCGATCTGAAGGCTGGTGAGGAGACCGCCAACTTTGGCTGCGTACGGGAGGGCAACGAAGGGAACGCCCTGCAGTGCGGCAAAGAGAAGGAAATGGAGACGCATCCCCACCGCGAAATCGCAATGCGCGATAAGCGACAGCAACTGGCCGGAGGTGTATTCTCCTTTTAAGACGTGCGCACGCTGGGGGCGCAGCATCTGTGATATCACGGCATGAGATTGTTGCACGTCCAGCATCTGCCACTCCATAGGAAAGAACACTACATCGGCATCGTAGCGGTCGATGATGAAATCAGCGGCATTCGCCAGCAATCCATGGTAAAACCTCTCGTCGAGATCCGGTGCGGCGATTCCCGGTTCGCGAACCGACATGCCGACAAGGCGCGGTTTTCCGGCCATGTGCTCGATCTCAAGAGTGCCGTCGGCCAGCGGTTCAGGCTTCGACAGAAGAGCGGGATCAGCGGTCACAATGATATCGCGATGCAGTCCGATGTCTTCAAGCAGGCGTCTATCGCTTCGTTCGCGGACGGTGACTATATTGGTTGCGCTCAGCACGTCACAGACCAGCTTCTGGGCTGCGGAGTCGTTCAAAGGCCCGACACCGACGGCGTACGTCATCGTCGGAATGCCCAGTTTCTGGGCCATGTCGAGCTCGCGAAGGTAGATCCGGGCTTCCGCATCGTAGAGAATGCCGCCGCCGCCAAGGATGAACAGATCCAGAGGCTCGATCTCATGGGTAACCTCCTCCCGGGAGAGATCCCGCACCGATACCGCTCTCTCTACATCGTGCCGCTGTTGCGTATCCTTTGCATTGCGTGAGAATACGGTGATCCTGACAGGCACTGATGCACGCAGCTGCCTGATCAGGTTCTGGAGAATTGCTTCATCCCCCTGGTTCAATCCGCCGTATGAACCCAGGATGCCGATGCGATATTTCCGTCTGTTCGCCATGAGAATGCGTTCCCCCCGCTTCATCGAATCTGCAGCACCCTAGTATAGCGGACCTCGCGCGGGACTCGCATTCCCCTGCGGTTGCTTCTTTGCCGGACGTCACCGGTGGGCTGCGGGTTGCCTGCAGTGATGCAGGAGGTTACCATATCCGGCAACACTATCGGGGGGTAGAGAGATGGCGTCTTCCACTTCGATTCTCAGCCGCATGGTTCGCGCAGCCCAGTTGCAGCCTGATTTCTACGAGGAGGTTGAGGCTGATACATCCGCAACCGGCCAGGCACTTCTTGCCGTGGTGATCGTGAGTTTGGCCAGCGGCATAGGTGCGGGCTTCGATCAGTTGGTGGCGGGAGGCGGAGGCAACTTTCTATATGGACTGATGTTCGGCCTGGCCACCGCCATCGTTGGATGGCTGTTGTGGGCACTGTTCGCTTACATCTTCGGGGTGAGCATTCTCAGGGGACCGCAGACCTCGTCAACCTGGGGAGAGTTGCTCAGGACCATGGGCTTCGCCAACTCACCGGGAGTGTTTCGTATCTTCTCATTTCTGCCGTTTGTCGGTGGCATAATCGCCTTTGCCGCGTCTGTGTGGGCCTTGATCGCCACTGTTATCGCGATTCGTCAGGCGCTTGACTTCTCAACCTGGCGCGCTGTCATCACTGCGCTGATAGGATGGCTTGCGTATATCTTCGTGGTATTCGGGCTTCTGATACTTCTCGGAGGCGCGCCTGCGCTGTTCACAGTATGATTACTGCAGGGTCCCACCGGCGCTGGTACGGTGGTCCTCATCTGATTCTTTGTGTGAGACCGAATACATGAGACTTACGGCAAACAGAATAGCGAGCATACTCAGGCGCAAGGGGTACAGGCTTACCCCCCAGCGTTATGCGATCCTCAAGGCCATTGCCGCCAGTGAGGAGCATCTCACTCCTGATGACTTACTGGAAAAAGCCCGTGTCGCGACCCCTCAGATCGGGAGGATAACCATCTACCGCACGCTTGATATCCTTGGACAACTCGGGCTGGTGTGCCGTGTGCATGCGCCTGATGGGTGTCGCGGCTACATGATGACGCGACCAACCGGACACCATCATCACCTGGTGTGCACCGGCTGCGGCCGGACACTGGACTTCTCTGATTGTCCGCTGGAGGAATTGGAGAAGCGCCTGGAGCAGGACACAGGCTTCATCACCACGGGCCACCTGCTTGAGGTGTACGGCACCTGTGCGGACTGCAGGGCCGCTGCCGGATCATAGGAAGGCTCCACCAATACTTGTGTTCCCGGGTTGCACTGTGGACTCTAATTGATACAATGTATCAGTAACACTAGTGACTGCATGGAGGTGTTGTATGAAGGTCTGGTTGGGTAGTCGCCGTTACGTATCTACACTTACCATTCTGGCCTTGTCATTCGTCCTGCTTGGCGTTTCTTCCGTATCCTGTTCCTCACCGTACCAGGCCAGTGACGATGTGACTGTTGTTGCGGTCACGATTTTGCCTCAGGCGGGTTTTGTCGAAGCCGTTGGTGGTGACAGAGTCGAGGTGGTGGTAATGGTTCCCCCGGGAGCCTCGCCCCACACGTATGAGGTCACTCCCGATCAGATGGTGCTTCTGTCGCGTGCATCGATGTATGCGAAAGTGGGTTCAGGGGTCGAGTTTGAGCTAGCCTGGCTGGACAGACTTCTGGCCGTCAACAGGGACATGCTGGTGGTGGATTGCTCTCAGGGCATTGAGTTTGTGGATACGGATTACGCCTGTGACCATGATCATGAACATGATGACCATGCGCACGGGCATAACGACCATCATAACGACCATCATGACGACCATCATGACCACGATCATGAACATGATGACCATGCGCACGGGCATAACGACCATCATAACGACCATCATGACGACCATCATGACCACGGTGCACACGATCATGACCACCACCACGGCGGTATCGACCCGCATATCTGGCTGTCCGTGAGTAACGCGCGCGTGATGGTATCGCACATCTGTGAAGGTCTGGTGCAGGTGGATCCCGAGAATGAGGACTTCTATCGTGCCAATTGTGTCGCTTATATCGATGAATTGCTGCAACTGGACGAAGAGATCAGCAGCGCGCTTCAAGGCCTGGCGAACAGATCCTTCATCGTGTACCATCCGGCCTTCGGCTATTTTGCCCGTGACTATGGCCTGGTACAGATCGCGGTCGAGAGGGATGGCAACGAACCCGATGCCGCCTATATGATACGGTTGATAGACGAGGCCAGAGACAGGGGAATACGCGTCATATTCGCCGCACCTCAGTTCAGCACACGGAACGCTGAAGTTATTGCGGAAGAGATCGGTGGTGAGGTAGTGCTTATGGATCCGCTCGCGAAGGATTACATCCAGAATCTGCAGTCTGTGGCCGATGCACTTCAGGATATGAAATAACCACTATGACGCACTCTCCAGTCATCGAGCTTCGCGATGTCTCGGTCCGGTATGGAGACGTTCCGGCACTGGAGAGCATCGACCTCGCGGTATCACCGAAGGAGTTCCTGGGAGTCATAGGGCCGAACGGCGGAGGGAAGAGCACTCTGCTCAAAGTCATCCTGGGACTTATCACACCGGACAGGGGAACGGTCCTTGTACTCGGGCGGGCGCCTGCACGGGCCCGGCGCACTGTGGGATACGTCTCGCAGAAACCGGTCTTCCAGAACGATTTCCCTGCGAGCGTGTGGGACGTTGCGATTATGGGACGGGCAGGCGTTAAGGGGCTCCTGCGGGGCTATGATGTAGAGGACAGGGCGGCTGCCGAAGAGGCGTTGAGACGTGTCGGCATGCTGCAATTCAGTTCCAAGCAGATAGGCAGCCTGTCCGGTGGAGAGCAACAGAGGGTGTTCATTGCCCGTGCCCTGGTGGGAAAGCCCGAGATACTGTTGCTTGATGAACCTCTGGCGAGTATCGATCCCACTATGCAGACGGACTTCTACGAACTCCTGCAGAGCTTGCGTCGCGACCTCACCATACTCATGGTATCGCACGACATCGGGGCCATCTCCGTGCATGTCGACACTATCGCCTGCCTCAACCGGCGGCTCTTTCACCACGGCACGAGGGAGTTGACCACTGACGTGCTCGAGGCGACCTACCAGTGTCCCGTGCAACTCATCACCCACGGGCCGGTACCGCACAGGGTTCTGAAGGAGCACTGATCGATGCTCGAGGTGCTGCAATACGAATTCATGCGCAACGCGCTTGTTGCAGGGCTGCTGGCGGCGGCGGCGTGCGGCGTTGTTGGTGTGTACGTGGTCGTCAAACGCATCGTTTTTGTCAGCGGCGGAATAGCGCATGCGTCCTTCGGTGGTATCGGGCTGGGTTACTTCCTGGGCATTAATCCCATTCTCGGCGCGCTGTTCTTCGCACTGGGCTCCGGATTGGCGCTTGGAGGCCTCACGCGCCGTACCAGGTTGGCTGACGACACGGTAATCGGCGTACTCTGGGCGATGGGGATGGCGCTGGGCGTGGTGCTCATCGCTTTGACGCCGGGTTATGCCCCCGACCTGATGACGTACCTGTTTGGCAACATACTTACGGTACCCTTCGGCGACCTTGTCCTGATGGCGATTCTCGACCTTGTCATCATCGGTGTGGTTGTCGCTCTCTATAAGGAGTTTCTTGTCCTGTCGTTCGACGAAGAGTATGCGACCGCGGTGGGCATACCTGTCGAGAAGCTCTACCTCCTCCTCATGGCCATGGTCGCGCTGACGATCGTGGTGCTGATTCGAGTGGTGGGAATGATACTGGTGATCGCCCTCCTTACGTTTCCCGCCGCCATGGCACGCCAGTTCACCCACAGCATGAAGGCGATGATGGTTCTGTCGGTGCTGTTCGGTTCAGTATTTACGATGGGTGGGTTGTGGCTGTCGTACGTTCTGAGACTTCCCTCCGGCGCAACGATCATACTGCTGGCTGGCTCGGCCCTTATCGTGACGCTTGTGGTATCGCGGCTTCACATACGCAGATAGGGAGATCACATTACAGCCGGGTCGCCTGCGTCGCAGGGACAACCGGTGAAGGAGAGCGCTATGAGCGATTCAGGGACCGGAAAATGCAGTCTGGACGAGAATCTTGCGCGCTGCACGTGTACATATCCTGGCTGCCCTCGCAAAGGGCGGTGCTGCGAGTGCCTGGCATATCACTGGAAGAGCAGCCAACTGCCTGGCTGCCTGTTTCCTGCCGATGTAGAGCGTACCTATGACCGTTCGCTTAAGCGGTTTCTCGAGATTTACGGGAGTGGATCCGGGATGGCTGGATAGGCACGCGGGCACCCTTCAGCAGGATGGCGGGAAAACCGACCAACCCTACTCGTTCGTCGGCCGTCAGCGACCGCGAGCCGGGCAGACGGCCATCCGGCTCAGGCAACCACCGGCAGATGGGCGCGCCCCGCTTTTCAGCGCTTTCGGAGAGCGTAGAACGAGTACAGCAGACCTCCGAAGGCCAGTATCACGATGAGGATGCCGCTCATGACCCACACAGGCTGTGTGTCGACCGTAACTCTCATCTCGAGCGAAGGCGGATTGTCTGATATATTCGGATCACCGCTGAAGTTGAGCGTCACGTAGTAGTCGCCTGATATAGCCTTTTCGGGTGGAGTGATGGAAACTGTTATCTGCTGTTGGTCCCCTGGGGCGAGTTCGATTATGGCATCGGGATCGAAGCGGATTTGCCACTGCTGGTTGGCAATGCCCGTGGGCCGCGAAGAGGATACCGCTACTTTGTCCAGAGTGTCTGAGCCGGTATTGGCAATCACCAGATCGAAGGTCGCCGGTTGCCCCGCGACGGTCTTGGTGTTCAATCTACCTGTACTGGTGGCCGCATCGATGCCGTACCATGCGGTAACCACTGCCTGCAACTCAAGCGAGTCCTCGATCGCGCCGTCGCGTGATGCCACCCGTAGCCCGATCGGGTAGTTGCCGGGCTCAAGGTTTGTCCACCACGGGGCTGTGGCAACAATCGTTACATTCGTGGGCACTCCCAGCGCACGAAGCTGCATTGCGCCGATCCGCTTATCCAACTGCCACGCGGACTCAGCGACGAAGAGTCGCCATCCGGGGGGGCCGTCAAGCTCGAAGTCGAAAATCCTCGCCTGAAGCCGGCCTGTATCCGCTTGGGCACCCCCCGGCAGGACGTCGGTCAGTTCGTACATAAGCTCAATCTGAAAGGTGAACCTGGTGTCGGCCGCTCCGGACACCGAAGGGTACTTGGTGCTCGCGGTGATGCGGTCCGGCCGCATCGCTGTCGCAGGCGCTTCATCGGCTCCCACAGAGGGTGGTGACAGTAAGACGGGGCCCAAAGCTCCCGCCAGCATGATTGTCAGTAGCACCAGTATCAATCCGCGTTTCCGCATGGGTTTAACCTCCAGAACCGGTAGCCTTGTGTATCAAGTGCGTGCCTTCTCTGTGCGCCGCACGCCGGCACGCTGCATATAGTAGTACCAGAACAGTGTTAAGTTCCTGTGAATTATACGCAATTGCCGGGAAAAACAGGAACAGAGGGGAGACATTCGATGTAGCCTCCGGCCAATTACCCGCGCGACAGTTAACTGTCGCGCGGGTAGGCAGGCATCCCGCGATATTTGACACTTTGCCTTGCCGCTGTCGGCTCTCGTGGCAAGATAGGGGTAGACCGGAATCTGTATCTACCCGTTGTTGTTCGTCTCCTCAATGAGGGCGATGCACAAAGCGCCGGGGCCCAGATACGTTCCGAGTGTCGCACCGCACCGCGTACGAAGGATGTCGCCTGTCGGGAAATACTGGGACAGACGGCTGGCCAGCAACTCCATCTCGTCCTCGGTGGTGGTATGGGCAACCGCGAGTTTTCTAATGGAACCGTATCCCGCGACCAGTTCGCAGGCGCGGTCGAGCGCCTTCTCGCGTCCGCGGACGCGCTCGATTGGATGCACGATTCCGTCTCTCACCCCTATTATGGGCTTGACGTTGAGCATCGACCCCAGGAATGCCGATGCTTTGCCGATCCGGCCACCCTTCTGCAAATATTCGAGTGTATCCACCACGCCGAATAGCTGCGTGCGTGGTATCGCCGCATTGGTGGTATCGAGGATTTCGTCAATCGTCGCCCCATCTCTGGCCATTTCTGCGGCCTGCACCACCAGTACTCCCAGCCCAATGGATGCAGACAGAGAATCTACCAGCTCAATCCTGCATGGCGTCTCCACGCCATCTTTCGCGACCAGAGCAGAGGCATACGTCGCGCTGAGCTTGGTAGAGATATGGATGGAGATGATCGTATCGGACTCCTGCGCAAGCTTCTCATAGATTTCGATGAACATACCGGAAGAAGGAGCCGATGTCTTCGGGAGGATACTGCCGGTGGTGAGAAGATTGTAGAACCCATCCGTCGAAATGGTAACGCCATCCTGGAAAGTGTCTTCACCAACGTGAATGTGCAGTGGAACAACCGAGATGCCAAGCTCCTCCACAACGTGAGCGGGCAGGTCAGCGGTGCTGTCTGTAACAACTCTAACAGTCATATCTCTCCTTATTTCATGGCTGCTGGTGGGAATTGGGGTTTGCCCCGGATGCGTAGCCCGACAGTTCTACCGTATCGCATAACCATGCAGTTTTCAAGCCCCC
>SKVJ01000066.1 GCA_007129495.1 Dehalococcoidia bacterium
CAGGCTTCGGGGGACACCACACTTAATTCTGACTCACGTTCAGAGTCGGTTCTCGCTGCTCCTTCGTGATGTCTATCATTCTCTTGATAGCTTTGGCTTTGTGAGGATAAGTGTGGTGTCCCCATAACGACGTGCGAGCTCTTAACGTCCGCAATCGTCCGGTTACGGGGACTCCGGTTGTGCAGGGCACAAAGCCCCGGTGCGCCTCAGGTTTACAGCTTCTTTCTATCCGGCTAAAATGAGTCGGCTGTGCGCGCATCTACGTTGGGGTATAGGGCCCTTCATGATCGGCCAATCAGTGCTACACTGTTTTTCGGAGGTGGCAGGAAATGGAACAGCGGACGTGGAAGCCGATTGCCGGTGGCATATGCAGCATTGTGGGTGGTTCGCTGAGCCTCATGGGTGCTGCGATGATGGGCATGATCGTAATGTTTGGTTATGCCGGCATCGCGGGCATGTGGGGGATGTGGGGACATGAACCACACATGATGCCATGGGGTGCAGGCCTGATGGCCTTGTGGTGGTTGCCGGGTCTCATATTCGGTGTAGTGGCAATAGTTGGCGGTGTCTTCGCTCTTAAGCGACGATACTGGGGCTGGTCTCTTGCGGGAGCGATCTGTGCCACGCTGACGCCGATGTCGTTTATACTGGGAGTACCAGCAATAGTATTCATCGCGCTTTCCCGCGATGAGTTCCAGGCATAATGTGACGGACGGCAATGACGGCGGTGCGCCACAGGATTGTGCTGTTCCGATCGCAGACAGGCCTGCAGACGGCGGAGCCGAGACCGCAGGGAGCATCGCCGTGCTGTGAAGCCCGATGGTTTTCGTCATTATGAGTGCGAGCAGAACAGACCGCATGTACGCCGAGTCACTGAGACTGCTGGCCGCGAACGAGATGGCTCTGGAATCCCTCTATCGCGAGTACGCGAGTCAGCACGCGGATAGGGCATCCTTCTGGCAGGAATTGGCCGCTGAAGAACGCCGTCATGCTTCATGGCTGGAGCAAAGGGCCGGTGAAGCGCGGCAGAATGCCGACCTGCAAGGGCGTTTCAAGATCGAAGCCATACTTGCCTTCACCCAGTACGTGAAGGATCAGGAGGTCGAGGCAAGACGTGGCGAAGTCCCATTCCGCAAAGCTCTGATTATTGCTTCCTACATCGAGGACGCCCTCATTGAGAGAAGGTTCTTCGAGCAACTGCCGATGAATGACCGTCGGCTGAAACAAACTCTCACTTCACTCCAGCGCGCCACAAAGAACCACGCGAAGATGATCAAGGACGCGCTGGCCCAGCTTGGGACAGGTTGAAGCCGGGCGATTCGCGAAATCGCCGCGCTGCCTCTGAGCTCCCCCGGCGTGGGCATAGCGCAATTGGAGAAGTGCTTCCAAGGGGCCGGGAATTCGCAGGATCACCTACCCGCCCACCGTCTCCACATCCGGGGGATGTCACCCTCTGGAATCTTCTTTTGAATTTCCCGCCATCGAGTGGTACCCTGCCCGTGAACCAAAGACTGTCAAGCACATACCAGGTGCATTGACAGGTCCATAGCTGAACAGGAAGAACCGATTCAGACGCAACTACATAGGGGAGGCAGACAATGGTGAATCTGGATGTACTTGTAGTTGGAGGCGGCACTTCAGGCGAGCGTGCTGCCAGCTATGCCCTCGGAGACGGCCGCAGTGTGGGGATGGTTGAGAAGGGTGCGGTCGGTGGAGCCTGCATCTTCAATGCCTGCATACCTACCAAGGCGCTCGTGCACGCTGCACGAGCCTACAAGCAGATGCAGAGGGCCGATTTCTTCGGCCTGCCTGTGGTCACCGAAGGTGCAGAGTATCGGAAGGTCAAGGCATTCAAAGACAGGATAGTCACAGATATAGGAACCGGCCGTGATGAAAGCTGGCTCAAGCGTGGTGGACAACTCTTCCGGGGTATCGCCCGGTTCAAGTCGGCACACGAAGTAGTAGTTGATGATACGGTAATCTACGCTAGGAATATCATCATCTCCACCGGGTCGCTTCCTGCCGCTCCCCCCATACCCGGCCTCAGCGAAACCGGATACATCACAAACCTCGAAGCCATGGAACTGGATACGGTTCCGGAGAGGCTGGCTATCATTGGTGGCGGCCCAGTCGGGGTAGAGTTCGCGCAGGTGTTCTCAGCATTTGGAGCCAGCGTCCACATCGTCGAAATGATGCCCAGGCTCCTGTCGCTCGAAGATGAAGACATTTCGTTCGCACTCGAGGAGTCGCTCCGCAGCAACGGAGTGCTGATCTCAACCTCCGTAAAGGTCAACGGAGTGAGGTCTGTCTCCTCCGGCAAAGTGCTCACCCTGCAAAGGGAGGACGGCGGCGAGGAAGAACTGGAATGCGACGAGATTATGGTCGCTACAGGACGCAAGCCGAATATGGAAGAGCTTAATCTTCCCGCGACCGGTGTTGAGACAACCAAACGGGGTATCACCGTTGATGCGTCGATGCAGACAAGCGTACCGCATATCTGGGCGATAGGAGATGTAACAGGCACGTATTTCTTCACCTATGTCGCGGGCGACCAGGCACGAGCGGCCGCCTTGAACGCCACATCGGAAAGCCGCAAAGAGATGGACTACAGCGTGCTGCCCAGAAGCACCTTTTGCGACCCTGAAATCGCCAGCGTGGGGCTCACCGAGAATCAGGCCAGAGAGCAGGGCTACAGGGTGAAGGCAGGCACTTTCAATTATGCAGACCTGACGCGGCCCATCGTGATGGGTGATACTGAAGGCTTTGTCAAGATCGTAGCCGAGGAAGGTTCCGGGCGCATTCTCGGCGGACACATCATAGGAAGCGAAGCTTCGACACTCATCCACGAGATCGCGGTAGCGGTGGCCGCCGGCGCAAGCGTGTCGCGTGTGGGCGATGTACTTCATACGTACCCCACGTTCTCCGAAGGCATCCGCTATGCATGCCAATCCCTGGAGTAATCACCCCATCGGAGCCCTCGCATGAACGATGCTTTCTCGGCGAACTGGATCGATGTCTCGATCCCGTTGAAGGACGGTATGCTGCACTGGCCGGGAGATCCACCTGTCAGCATCACACGGGTAAAGGACATCGAAAAGGGCGGGTCCGCGAACCTGTCGATGATGTCCATGGGGACTCACTCCGGGACACACGTCGATGCACCGGTTCATTTCGTCCCTGATGGGAGGGGAGTCGATGAGGCGAACATCTCCGCACTGGTTGGCCACGCACGCGTGATCGAGATAGACGACGCCACGGCTGTCACCGCCGACGAACTCGCGTCACACCGCATCCGGAAAGGCGAGCGCCTTCTGTTCAAGACGAGAAACTCACGTGGCCCATGGTATGAACTCCCATTCATGGAGGACTTCGTATACCTCTCTGATGCGGGCGCCCGTTTCCTGGCGGATCGAGGGGTCAAGCTGGTCGGAATTGACTATCTTTCGGCCGGCAGCTATCGGCATGGAGGGAAGAAAGTGCACCAGTCTCTTCTCTCAAGCGGAGTCTGGCTCGTCGAGGGGCTGGACCTATCCGCCGCAAGTTCAGGCAGCTACTTCATGATCTGCCTGCCACTGAGGCTGGTCGGCGGCGACGGTGCACCCGCACGCGTGGTTCTGAGGGGTCTCCCTCAATCCCCGCGCAGAACCTGACAGGTAAACGTGCAACGGGTACGATGGCCCAAAAACCGATCAGCGACCAGGCATTATCGACAAGATGATGACCGCCGTCGCCAGCCGCGCCGGACCGCAAGGCCCACAATCACAACTGCCCTGGCAGCGGATTCAAGGACTCCCATCGTCGGCCCCTCTTCCGTCCGCACGGCAGCCCCCAACTCTCTCAAGACCCCTGAACCGGTGTACGGCTCTCAGGCTGCAATCCTGCCTTCGCTCCGGGAACCCTATGTCTTCATCCTGCCCGAACTGCCGGATTCGAACAGTGGATCATATTCGTCAGGTAATTGGGCACGCACATCATCCATCTCGCCCTTCGTCACCGCCTCGCCGATTACTTCCATAACAACCCGCGCATGATATACCGCGTCAGGACGGTCCACGCCTTCGCGCTCCGTTACCCGCCGAAAGAACTCATCGATAGAGAAAGTCTCCTTCTTGCCACCAAGTTCCAGATACACTCCGATCTCTCGCGGCAACTGCGCCGCCAGGTCCGCAGCCTCACCTCCGAAGAGGCGTTCCCCCAGGGTTTGTAGAGTCGCACGAATCGCGCCTACCGCATCTCCGGAGGAGCCAAGTTGCGCACGGTGCTGCACCTGTCCAACGAATTCGTCATACTTCATCATCTTCCTCCTGTCCTCTAATCGATATTCAGAATCCTTGGGGTATCTGCACTACATCCCCGGCAGAGCGCCACTGGCGCCCAATTGTATCAACTGTCCCCGGGGGCTCGTAAAGTGTGACCCAGCAGGATCGTCCCTGACAGCCCGCTGGTTGCTACAAGAGCTCGACTCAAATAACGACTTGCACCAACCTCGGTCGATGATGGCATACGGTTTCCATGGAGGCAGGGTCAAGTCGAGCACCAACTCATCAAAGAAGATTACCGGGCAGTGCTTTCCTGCGGGATATCTACGAACATCCCCTTCAGATACCACCCACGCACAGCGCCGTAGGCACGAACGGAGATCGCTGCCGCACTTCAGCTTCGCTATTACCGTTGCCCACACGAAGCGAATCAGATTCCGGGTGTCGGGAGCTATCGCCGTTCACCCTCCACCACCTGCGGAAGTATGTCCTGTCTGCGCTTTCCTCGCAGTTCCGGCAACTCCTCGATGACCGACAGACGTGCCCGGGTCAGTGCAGCATCTTCCTTAAGGGCGATGGTAAACGGCCGCGACACCGATACATGAGTTTCGCGGATGATCGGTTTCAGGACGAACTCCGTCGCCGCTGTGGGAGTGCGGAAGATCGCAAGTCCAAGGTCGAAACACTCGATAAGCATAGTGAAGCCTTCCGCCTCTTTACGCACATCCCAGTCCTCAACCCGGGACTGCCGCCTGGCGCCAGTCTGATGCACCACCATCAGAGTTGCTCCGGCATCACGCAACTCATGACAGAAATCAGCCAATGGCGTAGCTCCACCTGAAACACCGATCTCATGACCACCCATAATGCGCTCGAGGTTGTCGATGATGACGAGCGGAGTACCGCGCTGTTTCTTGATCAGATCACGCAGCCATGACCGCCTCTCTTCGTCGTAGAGCAGGAAGTTGCACCGCGAGTAACACTCAACAGGCGCCACGTCAGGATCGACATTCAATCCACTTGACAGACGGGAAAAACGCCGCTTGAAACTCGCCGTTCCGGAGTCCTCGTCGATCAGGATGACGTGCTGCTGTTCTACACGAAAGGTATCGAGGAAGTCATGCCCGCTGGCCACACACACCGCGAGCTGTTCAGCAAGCCACGCCTTGCCCGAATGCAGTTGCCCCATGAGGACTACCGAGCTTCCGGAAGGGATAAGACCGTGCACCAGCCATCGTGCCATAGAACACCCCCTCTCTGCATGGTGAACTCAATTGAAGTATGCCACAGGGTTTCACATTGTCCAAGGCAACTTCACGCAATTCAACCCATGTCCCGTTCGAACGGATGCCCCTCAGCCGAGAAGTCCGGCCGGTAATGTACAGGCGCTCCTGACTGCTGAGCCCAGATGTGCTCGAATCCGAGATCATGAGCCGCCTGGACAACCGAGGCATATTCCTGCCGCGTCACGCGTCTCGATAACAGCGGAATCTCACCTGCGCGATGGGCAGGATAGTACTGAGCCATAATACTAAGCGTGATCCGGTTGGAAACTTCAGATGACAGCCACTTCAGAGACTGTACACTCCCTGCCAGACCGCCCGGCAATACAAGGTGGCGAATCACAAGCCCTCGCCTGACGGTGCCCTCCTCATCGACCAGAAGATCTGATCCAACCTGACGGTACATCTCCAGGATAGCCTGTCGTGATGCACTGACGTAGTCGTCTGCACCAGACAACTCGGCTGCAACCCGCTCCGAGGAATACTTTATGTCGGGTAAATATACATCAACGATACCTTCAAGCAGCCGCAGTGTCTCTACCGAATCATATGCGTTGGTGTTATACACCAGCGGGAGACGTAACCCCCTGGGTACGGCGATACAGAGCGACTCAACAATCTGCGGCACAAAATGCGAGGGTGACACGAAGTTGATGTTGTGGCACCCGACGTCATCCTGAAGCTTGAGTATCGTGTTCGCCAGTTGTTCAGTTCCACCGGGCTGGTCCGCGAAATACTCGGGGTGCTGGCTTATCTCGCAGTTCTGGCAATACATACAGCGGAGGTTGCAGTTTGCGAAGAAAATGGTTCCACTGCCTCGCCGGCCCGAAATGGGTGGCTCCTCTCCGCGGTGCCCGCAAGCCGAGGCCACAAGCGGACGCCGAGGCGACCTGCAGAATCCCAGTTCGTCCATGGTGCGGTCAACCCCACACTCATGCGGGCAGATATCGCATGCCGCCAGGCGTTCAACCAACACCGCTGCTCTTCGCTCCAGTTCGTCCGAGCCTTGAAACCGCGTATATGACGGCGAATCATGGGCATAACGGAGTTCATGCGACGCCGGATGTGTCATCAGATACTCAATCCTACCCTCAGTAGCGTGCTACAGTATTCCATGCAGTAATGATAGCGCGCTGTCTCGAACTTATGCCATCAGCAGATCATCACGTGCTGAACTCCGCACTCTTCTCCCGAGTTAGAAGAGTGGGGGCCGGCCCGACAGGTGGTGACCTTCAGGCCTCGAGCAATTCTCGCCGTGACTGTCGAAGCACCGTCACATTACGCTGAGGAATCGAATGGAGAACACGACGAACGGAAACCTGGACCCGGGCGCAGCCATGGAAGGAAGACGAATCACAAAGGAGAGGCTGCTCAAGCTGCTCGACAGCTTGAGTCCGGCACAGGATGAGTGGTTTACTGTATATCTGACATCTGAGAGCCTGCTGACCCGCTCCAAGGGTCTGACATCCGGCAACCAGAATGACCGCCGCCCTGTTGATATCTCATCTCTCATCGAGAACGAATCCCTGCAGCGAGCGTTGCAGCGGTACCACACCGGTTTGGTGTTGTTCCGCTCGGATGCCTCGGTCCTGGCAGTGGTGCCTCCGTTTCCTGTGACAGAGGACGCCTTCGTGGTCGGTGCTCCTCACACGGAGCCCCTGAGAGACATTCTACAGCGTCCCCGTCGCACCCTCCTTATCCTGGTGACCTGGGGGGCCTATATGATCGCACTCTATTCCGGAGATTCACTCATCCGCCACAAGAAGGGAACAGGCCATATCCATCCGCCTCATAAGAAAGGAGGCAGCAGCCAGGGACGCTTCGCCCGCAGGACAGAAGAACAACGCAAAGAGTTCCTCAAGCGGGTAGGGGGACACATCGACGCAGAACTGGTGGGCGAAACTGTGGAACATATCTACTTCGGTGGCAACCGTCTCATCCTGAGGCCACTCATGGCTGACTCGCGATTCCTGAGAGACCACACTTCCCTGCTCTCACCGCGGACTTTGCTCGTGAAGAGAGCATCAAGAGATGCATTGGACGGCGCCTTCATAGAGGCCAGCAGCGGACTACTGTTTCAGTCGAGGTAGAAACCGCCTGCTGGAAGCGCCTCTCAATACACAAAAAGAAGGAGCCGCTATTCACGGCTCCTAAAGGGTTCGAACTGAAATATCCTTTATGCCTTTCCGATACGGAACACCTTCGTACCACAATTGGGACAAGAACCCTGCATCGCCGGGCGCCCGTTCTTCAATGTGATCTGCTTTGCATCCTTGATCTCAACCTTCTTCCGACACTTCATGCAGTAAGCGGTAGCCATAACAACGACCCTCCTCTAATACAATTGGGCTCGTACCTAAGCCTGAAGCTATTATTACTAGAGGGCCTTTGCATTGTCAATACCGTTGTTCGTGTTTCGGCGCAAAACTATCCCGGTTATCACGAGTAACGTGACCCCTGCCAGAAGCAGAACCTTACGGAACGCCGGCATCACATCCCAAAGCCCTACTTTCGTACTATCGAACCAAAGTCTCCATGCAACCTCAGGAACCTGGAGAAATCTCTCGCCCGTCTCAGGGTCCTGCTGGTAGAACCTGGCACCGGGATTCTCAAATACCGTCTCCGCTTTGCCATCGTACTCAACCCAGACATGCACAAACGAGCTGTTGAAGCGGTACGGGATCTCCAGCCGTTCGAACACAGAAGCCAGTACAACCGCTCTTGCTTTGCAGTCCCCCTCACCCTGTGCAATTACTCTTGCCGTCCGCGGAAAGAACCAGGGCATTCCATGTACTTCCCAGTCATACCGGTATGGGATGCGCCGCAGCACTTCCCGCTCTATGGCCTCCGGTTCTGCAGGAAGTCCGACAAGCAACGACTCAACCGCCAATGGGTCGATGTCCGGACTGAAGACCCGGTGCACGCTGATAGCGATATTAAACGGGTTGGGATACAGAACAAGCAGCACCCAAAGCAGCGTAAGTGGTACGGTGCGATACGCAAGCTGATACCGCACAGCAGGACGAACAGCTTCAGCAGCACGCTGAGCCGAATTCTTCGCCTTCCCGAGGAGATGTTTGAACGAGAGCATGGCTGCCGTCAGTCATTGTAGCACGCAAAACATTCACGCCCGGTACGGAGACTGCCCTCTTCGCCACGAACGAATGTGCCGGGTGGCGGGCAGCCTCGCAGGAATGACAACGCGCACATCGCTCTAACAGCACTCATGTCCAGCCTGAACCTCGTACGAGGTCGGAACTGGACTGGATCTTGCCACCGCCCACATTGAATACCATTTCGATGCCGAGTTCACGGCAGACCCCGGCCTCCGGTATCACAGCCTCATCAGATCGATCACCTCCATTGGCAAACACGTGAGGTTTGACCAGCCTGAGCGTCTCGCGTACCGTCTGGTCAGAATCCACCGCAGCAACAACTTCATCAACATCGCGGAGGCCACGAAGGATCTCCATCCGTTCTTCGAGCGGCATGAACACATATCCCTTCTTCTGCTTCAGGAATTCATCGCGGTTAACGATCACAACCAGCCGCGTACCCAATGCCTTTGCGGTCTGAATCATCCGAAGGTGTCCGACATGTAACGGGTCAAATCCCCCGGATACGGCTACTACGCGTTCCTCCATCCTGTCTCCTTCGTGGTCACAATGCCGACAGTCGAGCCGCGACCTGAACCAGCACGATACAGCGTAGCAGACTCGGGACACAGTTGCTCATCAACCACCACCCACGCAGCCACGTCCCCCCGACCGATACATTAGAAAGGGAATACCTCTCAGGAGAAGTCCGCACTATCCATCAGGCTGTACCGCAAGACGTTGATTCCGCAGAGTCGCCCGCACTATCCGGACCGCAAGCCTTACTTAGCGCACCAATATCAGGTTATAATGGCGCAGCTTACTAAAAGACGAACTCCCAGATGACAGATGCTCTCGACAGTAGAAGCCCCAAGGTGGCGGTGGTCGGCCTTGGCTATGTGGGGTTACCCCTGGCTGAAGCTTTCGCAACTCACATGCCGGTGGTAGGAGTTGACGCAAATGCCGACAGGGTGCAGGAATTGCGACGAACGAGCAACTTGCCGAACCTTGCCATCACATCCGATCCGTCTCACATCGCTCCCGCCGAGTTCATCATCATCGCGGTACCCACGCCGGTGACCCGATTCAACCTGCCAGACCTGAGCTACGTACACCATGCGGCAAAGAATGTAGGAACGAACCTCCTGAAGGGCAGGACCGTCATACTTGAGTCCACAGTCTATCCCGGAGTCACCGAGGACATCATGGCACCGATCCTCGAAGAGGCCTCCGGGCTTCATTGCGGCAGGGACTTCAAGATCGCCTACTGCCCCGAAAGGATCAACCCGGGCGATTCGGAGCACACCATAGGCAGAAGCACCAAGGTGGTTTCAGGAATCGACCTGGAGACCACTGAGCGTGTGGCCGCACTTTATCGTCACATCGCCGGCAGTATATTCAAGGCGCCCAGTATTCGTACGGCAGAGGCCGCAAAGGTCATCGAGAACGTCCAGCGCGACCTCAACATCGCACTCGTGAACGAGTTGTCGATAATCTTCTCCAAGCTCGGCATAGACAGTCAGGACGTATTAGAGGCTGCCGCAACTAAGTGGAACTTCCATGCCTACTCACCGGGAATGGTGGGCGGACACTGCATTCCCGTGGATCCGTACTACCTGGTGTACAGGGCGAAGGAGTTGGGCTATCACCCGCAGGTGATCCTTGCCGGCCGGTCTATCAACGATTCGATGCCGCGATATGTGGCGGAGTTGACGGTGAAGGGATTGAATGACGCTCGAAAGGTGATCCGCGATTCGCGTGTGCTCATCATGGGACTGACCTACAAAGAAGATGTCTCTGACATGCGCGAGTCGCCCTCTATCACCCTCATAGAAGAACTCACCGGCTACGGCTGCAACGTAACTGCGTGGGATCCCATCGCTACCGGCTCGGATATTTCCGCAAGAACCGGTCTGATTACATCGATCAATGAGGCGTACGATATCGACGCCATCGTCGTCGCAGTCGCTCACACATCTTTCAGGGCCCTATCGCTTCACGATCTACGCAGTCGCATGCGCAAGAACCCCGTACTGGTGGATGTCCGCCGGATGTACAACGGCACGGAAGCGCGAGGGCTTGGATTCATCTACAAGACACTGTAAGGAGACAGACCATGAAGCGAAACATCGCAGTGGTGGGGGCAGGCTACTGGGGCAGGAATCTCATCCGCGTCTTCTCAGAATTGGAAGCGCTGCATACGGTATGCGACCATGATCGACGACAGCTTGACTCACTTGACCTTGCGGATGAGGTGGAGACGGAGACCGACTATCGCAAAGTGCTGGACGATCCGGCCGTCACGGGAATCGTACTCGCCACGCCTGCCCATACGCACTACTCGATGTCCAGGGATGCGATGCTCGCGGGCAAGGACGTATTGGTCGAAAAGCCACTCGCATTAACCGTGGCGGAGGGAGCTGAGTTGGTGCAGATAGCCGAGAGAGCAAGCCGCGTGCTGTTGGTGGGACACCTGCTCGAGTATCACCCTGCTCTTAGTGCGCTGCGCGAGATGGTACGCAAAGGCTCGCTCGGCAAGATACAGTACATCTACTCGAACCGGCTCAACCTCGGCAAGCTGCGCACCGAGGAGAATGTCCTGTGGAGCTTCGCTCCGCACGACATCGCCGCGATACTCGGCCTGCTGGGTGATCAGATGCCGGTAGAGGTAGCGGCACATGGCGGCTCTTATCTGGACTCCCATATCGCGGACGTGACATTGAGCGCGCTCACCTTCCCGGGTGACGTGCGTGCGCATATCTTCGTAAGCTGGCTGCATCCCTTTAAGGAGCAGCGGCTTGTCGTAGTGGGCGACCGGAAGATGGTGGAATTCGCCGACACCGAGCCAACCGACAAACTCAAGGTGTATGACCACCGCGTCGACTGGATCGAACGTGCTCCTCAGCCGATCAGGGGCGCAGCCCGGTCGGTACCGTTTGAACCCGAAGAGCCTCTGCGATTAGAATGCCTGGACTTCGTGCGCTGTATAGAGGAGCGCGACGTCCCCCTCTCCAGCGGCAGACGTGCGCTGGATGTACTGAAGGTCCTCGCAGCCTGTCAGAAGTCACTTGAGAGCGGCGGCGTAAAGGTGAGCCTGGAAATGAAAACACCGGACTTCTTCGCACATCATACGGCAATCGTCGAGGAGCCATCGGATATAGGATTCGGAACCAGGATCTGGCACTTTGCGCACATCATGCCTGATGTGCACATCGGCCGGGATTGCGTCTTTGGACAGAACGTATTTGTGGCAAGTAATGTGCATATCGGCAACAACGTGAAGGTGGAGAATCACGTATCGGTATTCGAGGGTGTCACACTCGAGGATGACGTATTCTGCGGACCATCCTGCGTTTTCACCAACGTCATCAATCCGAGGAGCCATGTGTCACGAAAGCACGAGTATCGCCCTACGCTCATCAAACAAGGAGCGACGCTCGGAGCGAACGCAGTCATCGTGTGCGGCCACACTGTGGGCCGATATGCCTTCGTCGGCGCAGGCGCCATCGTAACACATGACGTGCCCGACCATGCACTGGTCGTAGGTAATCCGGCACGGCGCATCGGCTGGGTCTGTGCGTGTGGCGTGCGCCTGTCCAACTCGGCAGATAAGCTTGCCTGCCCCGAGTGTGGAGCAAGCTATACCCAATTAGCTCCCGATGCCATTGCGCCGGTCAAGAGGGTGGACCATGCGGATTCCACTGACTGACCTTACCTTACAGCACCAGTCCATAAGGGAAGACCTGGAAGCGGCAATCGCTCGCACACTGGAGTCGGGATCATTCATCCTCGGGCCGGAAGTCGAGGCGTTCGAGCAGGAGATGGCCGCTTTTTGCCAGACGAGCCACGCAGTGGGTGCTGCCTCCGGAACTGACGCCCTACATCTTGCGCTTCTCGCCTGCGGCATCGGAGATGGTGATGAAGTACTCACCTCGCCGTTCTCCTTCATTGCCACCACCGAATCCATCACCAAATGCGGCGCTACACCGGTCTTTGTGGATATCGATCCCAATACGTGCAACATGGATCTTGATCTCATGCAGCAGAGCGTGACGAAAGCCACAAGAGGCATCGTCCCGGTCCACCTCTATGGCCAACCTCTGGATATGCCGCGCCTGATGGGTTTCGCGTCGGCACACAGTCTGAAGGTCGTGGAGGACTGTGCACAGTCGCTCGGCGCCACATGGATGGGAAAGAAGGTCGGGTCATTCGCCGATGCCGGTTGTCTGAGCTTCTTTCCCAGCAAAGTACTGGGTGCCCTGGGAGACGGCGGCATGGTGGTTACGAACGACCCAGACATCGCAGAGCGTGTGCGCATATTGCGGAGTCACGGATCCAAGACCAGGTACTACCACGATATACCGGGATTCAATAGTCGTCTGGATTCTCTCCAGGCGGCGGTACTTCGTGTGAAACTGCAGCATCTGGATACGTGGATTTCGAGACGCGGGGCACTGGCCGCAACGTACTCCAGGCTGCTGCGCGGAGTCGGAGCCATCAGCCTGCCTGCCGGTCGTGAGGACTCGCGGCATGTGTACAACTACTACACCATCAGGGTGCGTGGTGGGGCGAACACTCGGAACGCACTCGCAACCCACTTGAAGGAGCGGGGCATCGCAACCGCTGTGTACTACCCGAAGTCGCTCCATCTCCAGCCAGTGTATGCCGCCCTGGGTTACTCGAGAGGGCAATTACCGGTTTCGGAGGCCGCACAGGATGAGGTTCTCTCACTGCCGATGTATCCGGAACTTGCCACAGCACAGGTCGAGAAGGTCACTCACGCTATTGCCGGATATTACCTCCAGCAGCCGTCGCACCGGCAGGACCAACGGCCGGGCTCCATATTGAACCCGGATTGAATCACGCTGCTGCGGCGCAACCGGGTAACTTGCAGCCTTATCCGGCCTCGCGCGCCAGTCGATCAGCCAGTCCCCAGTACGGATCGACCCTCGGGTGCTCCAGCGTACGCTCAGCACAGCCCGCGATTATCTTCAGTCCCTCCGCAGCCGGCCGTACCTCTCCGATAACAGCAGCGGTGATACCGTTTCCTTCGAATTCCTTGAGTAGCAAAGGTGCTTCTGCTGGGTCAATGATCAGCAGCAGACTGCCCTCACTGATAGCACAGAATGGATCGAACCCGAACAGGTCGGCGGTCCGCCTGATAACAGACTGGATTGGAATGGATTCCTTGTCTATCCTGAGTCCGTAGCCCCCCGCGCTGGCCATCTCGTGCAGCCCACCCCAGACACCACACTCAGTAGCGTCATGCATGGTACGAATACCTGGAAATGCGCGCGCGATGGCGCAGTCATCCAGCACCGACATCTGAAAGAAGATGTCTTCAGCCTCTCTTTGAAACTCCGGTCCTCCTTCCCTGACGAAATGCCCGGGAAACGAAACCGCGAGAAGCCCCGTTGCCTCAACAGCCGGTCCCTTCGTAATGACCACCGCGTCGCCGGAACGTACCAGGTGGGGGCCACGGAGATCCGACTCAGGTCCCACAGCAATCGCAGTTGCCCCACCTACCATAGGGTAGTTGCAGCCGGCGTAGCGTGCGGTATGGCCGGTGACGATGCTTATGCCGTATTTGACGGCTTCGCAATGCACCGACTCCCACATCTCATCCAGCTGGAGTGCGGTCATCTCGGGCGGAAGATTCAGGTCAATTGTGAGATAGCGCGGCACCAGGCCGGATACCGCCACATCACAGAAGACGATATGGAATCCGAACCATGCTGCCTTCGTGAAACCAAAGGCGGGAACGATGAAGAACGGGTCGGTGGAAAAAGCCATACACTGATCTCCGACACGCACAACACCATAGTCAACGCCATGACGTGGACCTATAAGAATTGCCGGGTCGGGAGCGCCAAGACGCGGATAGATAACGCTGTCGAAGAACTCGGGGGGTATTTTGCCCAGTTCGGGCATGTCACTGGTGATAGACATATTCCTCCCTTCGCAGGTCTTAACCTGTTCAGGTTCAAAGGGTCCCCCGCAGGGCAGGGTTCTCAGCCTCGCTATGATGGCTCCCCCGTAACCGAACGCCATTCTACGTGCAGTATGATTCCTGTGTCAATTCAGACAGTCTCCCAGCATCCTTGCGAAACAATCGTCCGGAAGCATGCTATCATCCTTCTGCACGGGGAAATGGCGTCCCATTCAGCCCTGACGTTTCCGTCTACCCGAACCTGCAGCGATGCAGTCGGAAGGGAAGGAAGCCGAACTCGGCCGTACACGGCGCCCCTGTTCGGGGGTGGATGACGTTTCAAACAATAAGTGCATCCGGAAAGGGAGGTAGGTGCAATGGAACTGAGCGGGCCGAACATCAGTCAGACCATCGAGCGAAATATAGCGATGGAATTAGTGCGCGTCACCGAGGCAGCAGCCTTGTCAGCCGCGCGTCACATGGGCCTCGGTGATAAGAACCTGGTTGACCAGGAGGCAGTTGCGGCGATGCGGTACGTACTGGACCACATTGCCATGGACGGCGTAGTTGTCATTGGGGAAGGCGAAAAGGATGAGGCACCGATGTTGTATATCGGGGAACGCATTGGTGATGGTTCGCCACCCCATGTCGACATCGCGGTGGATCCCATTGATGGTACAAGTCTCTGCGCCAAGGGTCTGCCGGGCGCCATCTCAGCCGTTGCTCTGTCCGAACGCGGAACCATGCATTGTCCTCAACGTTTCTACTACATGGACAAGATAGTGACCGGTCCGGAAGCCCGTGACTATATCGATATTAACGCGCCGGTCGCAATGAACCTGAAAGCGATCGCAGCTGCCACTGGACGCAAGGTCACCGAAGTTACGGTCGTCGTCCTCGATCGGCCCCGGCACGACAGGCTGTTGGCGGAGATCAGAGCTGCCGGCGCACGCGTGAAGCTCATTTCCGACGGAGATGTAGCTGCAGCGCTCGAGGCAGCAATGCCCGACCGGGAGATAGATGTCCTCATGGGCATAGGGGGTACCCCCGAAGCGGTCCTCTCTGCCGCTGCGATTCTGTGTCTCGGCGGCGCCATCCAGTGCAAAGCATGGCCGCGAAACGAAGAGGAGAGGAAGGCTGCAGAGGAGGCCGGTGAAGATGTCGACAAGGTCTACAGAACCGAGGACCTCGTCTCGGGAAGCGAGATATTCTTCGCAGCCACCGGGGTGAGCAGCGGCGACTTGTTGAAGGGCGTGCGCTATTTTCGCGGCGGTGCTCAGACGAATTCTGTCGCTATGCGAAATAAGTCGGGCACCATACGCTGGATAGAGTCATGCCATAACTTCGGCAGGCTGGACAAGTTGAGCGATATCGACCTGCACTAGGCCAGCATCCGAATTCTTTGAGGGGTCCGTCACAGACATGACCGGCAGGGGCTGCCGGACAACCGGCGGCCCCCTCATTGATTCGGGATTCAGCATTGATCACTGCAGCAGGTCACGAATTCATGCCAACCAGCCAAGCCGGGACCGACCTTCCGAATCAGCCAGCTTCAACGCAGCGAACACCATGTCGGCGGTCACCGGCACAGGTTCATTGTGAATAGTCTCGCCTTTCTCTGTCGCCCTCGTGGCCACCTTCATCAGTTCTTCATCGGGCAACTCCTTCAGACCGATGCCCGCAAGTGTGGTGGGTAGTCCTACTTCTTCACAGAACCCGTATACCTCGTCGACTAAGTGGCTGGGCTTGTCAGTGAGAAACAGCGAAGCAAGGACACCGAATGCGACCTTTTCTCCGTGATACTGCTCATGAGTATGCTCGAGGACCGTGAAGCCGTTGTGAATCGAATGAGCCGCAGCCAATCCGCCACTTTCAAAGCCAAGCCCGCTCAGAAGCGTATTTGCCTCCACCACATGTTCAAGGGCGGGTGTCACGACATGCGCCTCGCACGACAACTTGGCGCTGAAACCATACTCAAGCAGGGTGTCATAGCACAGCCTCGCGAGAGCGTACGCGGTCCGTGAGCCGTGATCTCCGGTGATGTTCGGGGAGTACTTCTGTCGGCACGACTCCGCCTCAAGCCATGTGGCGAGCGCATCTCCCATTCCGGAAACCAGGAAGCGAGCGGGGGCCTGCGCCACAACCCATGTATCCAGGATGACAAGATCGGGATTCTTCGTGTGAAATACATACCGCTTGACCCTGCCATCGGGAGTATAGATCACCGATACCGCGCTGCAGGGCGCATCTGTAGACGCGATAGTCGGCGCGATCGCCACGGGCTTCTTGAGCGCACCGGCAACGGCCTTCGCGGCATCGATCGTCTTGCCCCCGCCCATACCCGCGACTACGTCGCATCCGGCCTTCTCAGCAACTTCGGAGATCCTGGAGATCTCCTCATCCGAGGATTCTCCCCCGAATCTCTCGACCTCCAACTGCACGTCCTTCTCTATGTCTTGCCGGAAATCGGATAGCAGATGGTCAAGAACGTAAGGATCACAGACGAGGAATCCCTTCTTCCCGAAGCGGGCCATCTCACTACCCAGACGCTTGAATGCATGCGCACCCTGAACATACCGGCCCGGGAATAACGATGTCTTAATCATTCAAACCTCCTTTATCACCGGATTTACCCTACGGAATCGTGGAGTTGACAGGCATTGGTCACGCATATAGGGCAGCAGGTTCTTCCAGACGCTCCGGAATCGGCAGGCAGGATAGTCCGGCCCTGATTGTTCGGCCTTGGTCATCCGTCCGATGCATACACATCACTTCCACATCCCGTATCCAGTGTCTCGGCAGGAACGACGCCACGTGGTTCTGTTTTCTGAAGTCCCCGGTAGGCGGCGCCGGTCCTCCTGATGCTACATAGACACGAGAACAACAGTCAAATAGGAACGCCCGCAGCAATGGACCCTGACCCTGTGCGGCAGCCGGAAGGATTACCGGGGCATCGGCACAATGAGCACGGGGGTAGGAGAATGCCGGGCAACGGCATCGCTGACGCTTCCTACGAAGAATCCAGAGAGGTACCCTCGGCCTTGCCTCCCCATCACGACCAGGCTGACATCGTCGTGCTTCGTGCCCTCGACGATATCCTTCTTCGGGATTCCGTACCGGATCTCAATACGCACGTCGGATGCACCCCGTTGCTGCAGGTCATCCTTCAATGCCTCGAGCCGTTCGGCATCGATGCGGTTGAACTCTTCGAGCCGGTCCTCCAGGTGTCCCCTGAGTCTCGCCCGGTCCTGCACATGAAGAAGCGTAATCCTCCTCGCTCCCCGTTCCACCAACACTTGTACATGTTCAAACGCGTGCTGTGCATTCTCCGAGAAGTCCGTGGCGAACAGGACATGACCGAGGAAATCGCACGCTTCCTGCATCTCGCACACCACGCTTCCCTTGACCTCCATCAACTTGACGCGAACGACCAGTACCGGCAGCGTCGAGCTGTTGATGACACCTGCGGCGACGCCACCGAGCAGTACCTCCTGCGACATGGACCGGCCACGGGACCCTACCACGATGAACGAGCAGTCACGTTCCTGAGCCTGGCGTCCGATCTCGATTTGCGGCAATCCCAGCACCATGTCAGAACTCACATTAAATCCCTCGGTTTCGAGTTGTAAGACCTGCGCATCAAGCAACGGCCCGGTGAGTTCCATAAGGCGGGGCGCCAGTGTCCCCACATCTCGAATGTTGAAGCAGTGCAACAGCACAACGTCGGTCGTTCCGAGCGCCTTCAGGCCTACGGCGCAACGGAGCATTTGTGCACATGCGTCCGAGAGGTCAGTGGCAATCAAGGCCTTCTGGTACATTTCGCAGCCTCCCTCCTGATTATGTCACCTCTGGCCCAAACCAGTGCTGCGTGCGCACGCATATCTTCACCAGCAACAGCATGACCGGGACCTCGATGAGCACCCCCACAACGGTCGCCAGTGCGGCGCCGGACCCGAGACCGAACAACATCACCGCGGTCGCAATAGCGACCTCGAAGTGATTCGAGGCGCCTATCATCGCCGTGGGCGCAGCATCGGCGTAGGAAAGTCTGAACAGCCGGGACAAACCATAGCCGACACCGAAGATGAGTGTCGTCTGCAGAAACAATGGGATAGCAATCCAGAGTATTGTGAGTGGATTCGCCACAATAACGTCGCCCTTGAAGCTGAACAGCAATACAAGTGTCACGAGCAATGCGGCGATGGTGACCGGTGTGAGTACATGAAGGAACTTCTCAGCGAACCAGATAGGCCCCTTGGCAGCGATGACCCATTTTCGCGTGAGGAAGCCCGCGACCAGCGGCAAAGCCACGTACGCCCCGATGGAAAGCAACAATGCCTCCCACGGAACCGGCAGGCGGCCGACACCCAGCAGGAACCCACCGAGGACTCCGTAGAGCACGAGCATGGTCAACGAGTTGATCGCTACCATCACGAGCGTGTGTCCGGCGTTGCCACGGGCGAGGTAGCCCCACACCAGCACCATGGCGGTGCATGGCGCGATGCCAAGCAGTATCGCGCCCGCCAGATAGCTGCGCCAGAGAGGTATTTCCAGCATTTTCACACCCTCGTGAAGGACCACCGTGCCCGCACCGTGCTCCGCACCAACCGGAAGATCAAGTCCGAGCGGCATCCTCACGAGGTCCATTGCCTCGGGCCCTATGAAGCCACGAAAGACAATACCCAGGAACAGGAATGCGATGCCGTACATCGTGAAGGGTTTGACCGCCCAGTTGATGAACAGCGTCAGGCTCACCGGCTTTACGCTCTTCCCAGCCTTGATGACCTCGGCGAAGTCGATCTTCACCATGATGGGATACATCATGAAGAAGAGGCAGATCGCGATGGGGATTGACACCACCGGTGCCCCGTTGATGACTATTGCGAACCCGTCAAGAGTCTGCGCGAAGCCGGGAGCTACCCGACCAAGTACGATTCCGCCTACTATGCACAGCGCCACCCAAAGTGTGAGATAGCGCTCGAACACGTTGGTCATGCGCCGTTCATCGGCGCGACTGCTGTCAGTCATAGTGTCTCCTTTCGATCAGACAGGTTTGACTGCGGTGATGACCGCCGAGCGCACGTACTCATCGTAGCCGTGTCCCCAGCCGCGGACTATCTCCACACTGTCCTCCCTCACCTCCACCCGCACCCGGGTGAACCCGGCATCACGCAGCATCTGCTCAATTTCGCTTGCATGCGCAGCGCCGCCGACACAGCCACAGTACGCGGCTTCATCCGCCGCGATGCGCTCAGGGATCGGCCTGATGGCCACCACATCCGATACGGCGAGTCGACCACCCGGCCGCAGAACGCGATACGCGTCTCTGAAAACCGCCGCCTTGTCCGGCGAGAGATTGATGACGCAGTTCGAGATGATCACATCGACGGATGCGTCGGCGACTGGCAGATGTTCGATCTCACCAAGCCGGAACTCGACATTGTCGTAACCCGCTTCACGTGCGGCGCGTCGCGCTTTGGTTACCATGTCCGGTGTCATATCGACGCCGATAACCGTGCCGTCCAACCCAACCTGGCGTGCGGCAAGAAAGCAATCCAGTCCTCCGCCGCTGCCCAGGTCGACCACCGTCTCTCCCTTCTTGAGATCAGCGATAGCCTGCGGATTCCCGCAGCCAAGCCCCATGTCAGATCCCTCCGGAACCTCAGCCACATCACCTGGAGAGTAGCCCAGCTTCGCCGCATACTCTATCGCGTTACGACCACGGGAATCGCAGTCACCGTTACAACAGGAGCCGTCCTGGCGCGCTATTCCACCGTAACGGGATCGAACCTGTTCACGCAGCGCGTCTCGGTCAGAAGTACTCATAGATCCAACAACCTCCGTTCAGTTACCGGCCGCCAATCGTTCGTTGGACTTCGGCATGCGATGACCGCGGCACAGTTCCTCAGGGTCACACGAGAGGATATCCTCCAGGGCAGCACCGTCGGCCGCCACTTCAGGCGAATGCAAGAGCGATTCTTCGAGCCACCCCCGCAACGACCCAAGAAAAGTGCCTGAGAGCCTGTAGTAGACCCAACGGCCCTTCTTGCGACTCTGCACCAGATCGGCACCGCGCAGAATACTCATGTGGCGGGACACAGTAGCGGTGGCCAGCCCGAGCAGTTCCGTCAGTTGGCAGACGCAGAGTTCGTCATGCTGCATCAGGACCGCAACCACTCGCAACCTGCTCTGATCGGCCAGTGCCTTTGATATCTTCAGTGTAATGCGCATGGAGTCAACTCATTTCGCTATTCAGCTAATTAACTAATTAACGAGGTTAATGATAGCGCGCTGCGAAGGCTGTTGCAAGCCTTCCGGCATCGTTTCAGCAGCGTACCCTCATGAAGGAGTACAATTCATCCTCTCTGCAGAGAACAGGAGTGTGCTATGTCCAACAGGCAGGGTGTTCTCGGCGCGATGACCAGTCTGGTAATCGTTACCAGTATCGTTGTGGCTGCAGTCGCATTTACAATCTACCACGTGCGGTTCATCGGGCCCGTGGTGCTGCTGCTGGGATTACTGCCTTGGATACCCATCAAGCTCGCGGGGAGGAGTATCCGTTCGACCGGTGCGGACATACTGTTCGGAGCAGTGGACACTGGTCTGATGGCCATGGCCGCGCTGATCGGGGCAGAACTGGCCGGCGTTCTCGGAGCAGTGGTCGGGGGATTGGTAGGCGACTCCATAACCAACAGTCTGGCCGGCACTTTCGAGGGGCGTGCGTCGGAGCATCTTCGCAACCATGGCATAGATGAGGCCCGCACACCTATGAGTGCGTCCATGGGCAAGATGTCTGGATCTCTTATCGGCGCAGGCATCACACTGACACTGGCGTGGACAGTCACAGGGATGGCGCTGCCATAGCAGAGGTGCTGTGATGGACACCTCTCGTAACCTATAAGGCTGCAGTAGAATGAATCCATCAGGTGCCGATCAACTTCAGCCAACCAAGAGGGCGCGGAGAGAAAGATGGACACATCTATCATCATCATTGGGGCAGGTACTTCAGGATTGTGTGCTGGCTTCCACCTGTTTAGTAGCGGATACAAGACGCATATGTTCGAGATTCACAATCTTGCCGTAGTTGCCCCTTTGGCACTAAAATCACACCTGTATGCCGCGTTCCGCGCACGCGGTAATCATGTCCGAGACGCGTCGACACGGCATATGCCGACGGATGCACGCCCGAGGAGCGGGCGGCAAATACGTACCAGGAGGTCATAGTAGTTTGTCCAACAACAGCGGCCACAAGAAGCGCACCTCACAACGCGTGGACAGGATTGCAGGCATCGGTTTCGCCCGATTCCTGAAGCTACTCCACAGCATGTCAAAGGAGGGTCTCATCTCGCTCAGTGTAGGGGAGCCGGACTACGGTACGGCAGCCTGCATCTGCGAGGCAGCAGCACAGGCCGCATCGGAAGGCTGGACCAAGTACACTCCTACCTCGGGCTTTCCTGAGTTGCGGCAGGCAATCGCGGCTAACCTGAAGAAGCGCCACGGGCTGGACTATGATCCCGACACCGAGATCCTCGTCACTGTCGGCGTCTCACAGGCCATGGACCTCAGCTTCCGTGCCCTGCTCGACCCCGGCGATGAGGTCATTACACCCGACCCACACTATATATGCTACCCGCCCAACATTATCCTCTCCGAGGGCGTTCCAGTCCGGGTCCCCACCGATATGTCGGCCGATTATGCGCTTCAACCTGACGAGATGGAGAAGAAGATTACTCCCAGAACAAAGGCGCTCCTTTTCGGCAATCCTGCCAATCCCACCGGCGCGCTCATGGAAAAGAATACCCTCGAAGGTATGGCGGCGATCGCGCAGAAACATGACCTCGTGGTCATAGCCGACGAGATATACAGTGCATTCGTATACGGTGAGGCGACGTTCACCAGTTTCGCCACACTGCCCGGTATGAAGGAGCGTACCGTTCTGCTGGACGGCTTCTCGAAACGGTATGGTATGCCAGGCTGGCGTATCGGTTACGCCGCGGGACCAGCCGATATCATCGATTCCATGTTGCAGATGGCCCAGCACACAATGCTGTGTCCTCCCAACGCCACCCAGTGGGCTGCAGTAGCCGCTCTCGATATGGACGATGAGGTCGACTTCCGGACAATCCTTACCCACTACGAACAGCGCCGCACCCTGCTCTACACGGAACTGAACCGAATAGGACTGGCCACAGCAGAACCCAAAGGCGCGTTCTATATCTTCCCGAATGTTTCAATCACCGGCCTGACGGCTGAAGAATTCTGTGAGAAGCTGCTCCTGGAAGAGAAGGTCATGGTCCTGCCCGGCGACTCGTTCGGTGAACAGGGGAAAAACCACGTACGCATCTGCTATGCGACTCCATACGCAGGCCTTCAGGAGGCCCTGCAGCGGATAGAGAGCTTCGTCAACCGGTATCGCGTCGCCCGTCCCGTCTGAGCACCACTACGGAGTCACACGCAGAATGGGCTGCCGGATATCCGGCAGCCCATTCTGCTACTGAGACCAGCCTGACAAGGGTACGCGCCGTGTTCGGTCTCACAGCAAGGCTCAACGCTTCCCCAACTGAATCGTCCTCGGCAGACACTGTGGCACGACCGGCATCGACCGTCCGGCGAATACGGTGGTTCGGGTATTTGCGTCCAGCCGAATCAGATTCGCTGCCGCCCCCCTGCACGCTGCCCCATATATTGTGATATGTTGAATATATGGATGTTTCATCCATCGTACCGAACCGGCTCTTCAACGACCTCGCCTACCTGTGGCCTGTCATGAGTCCGCCCCAGGAGTACGAGGAGGAGGCAGCATGCTGGCGCACGCTTCTCTCCCAAAGCCTTGGCCCCGGAAGACACCCCATCCTCGAACTGGGAGTTGGCGGAGGACACAATCTCTCCCATCTCACTGATGGTTTCGATGCAACCGCCGTCGATATCTCCCAGCAAATGCTGCGGCACTCTATGGCTCTCAATCCCGGAGTGAAACATATCGTTAGCGACATGCGCTACGTGAGGCTGGGTCGCACGTTCAAGGCGGTCCTCATCCATGACGCCATCAGTTGCATGACGACCGCAAGGGATCTCTCATCGGTATTCACCACCGCAGCGACCCATCTGAAACCCGGCGGGCTGTTGCTTGTATCACCTGACTACTTTGCGGACGGGATAACCCTGCCTCTTATCGAGTGCCGCAACTGCTCAGGTAGCGACATCGACTTAACCTATCTGGAATATGCATACGACCCCGATCCCTCGGATACGATGCTCGACGTTATACTCACCTACCTCATCCGGTCATCCGGCGGACTGCAGATCGAGCATGACCGTTTCCAGGTTGGCCTGTTCGCCCGTTCCACATGGCGCAAACTTATGCACTCGGCCGGATTTGAGTTCTCCGAGCGTTCGTTTCATCTCCCGGTGCAGGACATGACGTACACGATACTTATGGGCATCCTGCGCTAGCTATAGGATAATCTCCGCTATGAAGCCGGACACAAAGCAGGACCGCCGGCTCTGCGGCGCACTCGCTCTATCAATCCACCTGTGGCAAACCAGCGTCATCCGACAGCAATGCCGCACGTGGCCAGCTGGTGATATCTGTCCCACTCACCGTCGATGAAGCGCCGAATGCCTGCGAGCGCCTCTTCATCGCGTTCAGGACGGAACAGGTGCGCGAAGCGGCCCTGTGGCTCCAGATATTCCTCGATGGGCCTTCTCGAGACTTTGCCGTCCAGAATCTGTTTGGACCGCAGGTTGAACTCTACCTTGCCGTTCTCCGCTTCAAACAGGGCCCATGCCCCGGTCTCGACCGCCAGTCGTCCCATCTCTATGGTTCGCTCCATCGGGAAGCGCCATCCGGGCGCACAGGGAATGTGAAACTCGAGGTATTTCGGCCCCTTGATGGTCCGCGCCTTCTGCACCTTTCGATAGAGGTCTTCGATATAGGATGCCGATGCGGTCGCCACGTACGGCAACCGGTGGGCCAGCATGATGGCGGGCATGTCCTTTCGCTGCTCCACCTTGCCTTTCCAGCTGGTGGTGGTCCATGCACCGAACGGTGTCGCACCGCTCCGCTGGACACCGGTGTTGGAGTAGATCTCATTGTTGTAGCAGACGAAGATGTAGTTGGTGCCGCGCTCCATGGCACCGGACATGGACTGAAGGCCGATGTCGTACGTTCCACCGTCTCCCGCCCAGACCACCACGTTTACATCGTCCTCACCCAGCCGGTTCAAAGCCGCTACCACTCCGGAGGCTGCAGCCCCACCGGCAGCAAAAGCCATCGTCAGCACCGGGACCCCGAATGGACTCTTAGGGTAGCCGCATGCCACGGACGCCGTACAGGAGGCAGGGCTCACCAGCACCGTCTTTGGACCCAGCGCCTTGAGCGTCATCCTGAGCGCGAGCAGATCAACACAGGCCGGACATGACCCAGCCCCGGGATGCATCAGTTCTTCCCTGGGCAAGTCTTTGATAGCCATCTAGTTGCCTCCTGTCGGCTTCAGATCCCACCATTCGACCACGTCATGCTGCGCTTCGCCACTCATGACTTTCTTCGTCATCTCCTCGACGTCCTCGAAAGTCACATCCCGTCCACCCACGCCGCAGAGATAGCCATACACCGTGCAGTCCGCGACACCCATTACGGCCGAGCGGGTCTCGTGATACATCCAGCCTCCCGACCCAACCGAGATGTTGCGGTCCAGGGCGATAAGCGTCCTGCCTTTGCCGATGCGGCGAAGGTCCTCATCAGGGTACGGCCGAACCACCCGAAGGCGTGCAAGTCCGACCTTATAACCCTGCTCGCGAAGACTGTCCACCGCCACCTTGGCCTCAGAGCCTACCGACGCCATTGCAAGCAGTACATACTCTGCATCATCCAGGCGGTACTCCTCAATCAAGCCTCCGTGATAGCGGCCGAAGCGCTGCTCGAATTCGTGTCCCAACGCAGGAATAAGCTGTTTGGCTGCCTCCATTCCGAGGTGCATCGTGTAGCGTTTCTCCATGTGATACTCATCTGAGAGCACGTTGCCAAAGGTCACCGGGTTGCGCCAGTCCAACCGCCAGTACGGTTTGAAGGGAGGCAGAAATGCATCGACTGCCTCCTGCTCCGGAATCTCGACGGGCATCATGGTATGGGAGATGGTGAATGCGCTGTAGCTGATAAGCACGGGAAGCTGGACCTCGGCATGCTCGGCCAGCCTGAAGGCGAGAATCACAGTATCGAAGGCCTCCTGTGCGCTGGAGACGAAGAACTGTATCCAGCCGGTATCCCGCTGCGCCATCGAGTCGGTCTCATCCGGCCACAGGCTCCAACCGGGACCCAGGGTCCGGTTGACGTTGATCATTACTATGGGGAGCCGCGACAGACCGGCCCAGTGCAGCATCTCGTGCATAAAGGCCAGACCCTGCGATGAGGTCGCCGTGAACGTTCGTACGCCCATCGAGGCTGCCGCGCAGGTGGCCGCCATCACCGAGTGCTCGCTTTCCATGCAGAGATACTCGGCAGCAAGTTCACCATTCTCCACGAACCTGGCCAGTTCCTCAACGATGACGGTTTGTGGCGTTATGGGATAGGCTGCGATGACCTCGGGCCTGCACATCTGCACAGCCTTTGCTGCGACCTTGTTGCCTACATCAAACATCACTGCCATGGCTAATCCTCCCGCTCCATCGCGATAGCCTTCTTAGGACACTCGTATGCGCAGACTCCGCATCCCTTACAGTAGTCGTAGTTGATGCTGACGCTATCGTCATCGGCGCGCAGCACCGTCCCTTCGGGACAGTAGGCCCAACAGCGCAGGCACTTGATGCAGTTGGCCAGGTCAATCACCGGCCTGAAGTCGCGCCAGCCACCGGTCTTTCCAGCAGCGCCATCGCAGGGATACGAGATTGTTGTATCTGCTGTGTAGCCCTCCATCAACGGTTAACCTCCACCTTATCGTATGCCTCTCTTGCTGCCTCAGCGTTGGCCTCTCCGGCGGGGCCTTTCCACTGCTGACGGATGGCGTACTGGAGTGCCTCAAGAGACACTTCCGCCGTGAGCTTCACGATCGCTCCCAGTATCGGCGTGTTCAGCGCCGGAATGCCGCTCACCAGCAGATTCCGCGCAATGGAAATGCCGGCGGCATCCACCACGGCGACCCGGTAGCGGTTCGAGAATTCGAACTCGTCCGGCTTTTTCCGGCTGTTGAGCACAATTGTACGCCCCTCATCAAGTCCCGCAGTGACATCTATAGACTCGAGTGTCTGACGGTCCAGGACCACTACGATGTCGGGATGATACACACGGCTCCTGAGCCGGACCTCATCGGCGGCGATACGGACGAACGATGTTACAGGCGCGCCGCGACGCTCGCCTCCAAAGTGCGGGAAGGCCTGCACTCCTTTCTTGCCGTCGTGAAGCGCTGCAGCCGCAAGCAGGTTCGCTGCCGTGACCGCCCCCTGCCCTCCACGACCGTGAAAACGGACCTCAAGCATATCGGTCGCCCTCCTCAACATTTGCCGCAGTTACATCCGATCTGGACGGCCGCTTTCCTCGTTTCACAGGCCGCCCATGCACCTTCGGATTCTATGCCTTCGTCATATCGAGGAGGATGCCATAGAAGAAGCTCCCCTCTCGTTCCGCCTTGAGCGTCTTAAACCGGTGCTTCACGCCCGCCGGCACGTAGATCACGATTGGCGACTCTACAACGTAGGTCTCGTCGTCCAGTGTAATCTCGAATACGAGGTCGCCCTTTTCTGGTGAGAGCGCCATGTAGACCTCAGCGCATTCATGGGCGTGTGCATCAGTCAGATAGACGCCAACCAGCTTGCTGACATCGACGGCAGCTACGCCCAGATCCAGTTCCTCGCCCATGTTGGGCACCACCCAGAACGGTACGGGAGAGAAGTGGCTGGGAAGATTCACCAGTTGCGGAATATCGTTGAAGATGAGGTTCTCGTGCCTTCCTGTCATGGCTCACTCACCTCCTTTCTGTTACCTCCGTGAGTAGCTAGGAATAGTCGTAGAATCCTTTTCCAGTCTTGCGACCCAAATGCAGCGCTCTGACCTTCTTTTCCAGCAGTATCGGTGCGACGAATCTCGGGTCCTTAAACGATTCGTACATGCTGTTGGCAATGTTAAGGAGGACGTCCAGCCCGATGAGGTCGGATAGCGTCAATGGGCCCATCGGATAGTTGAAGGACAGGACACAGCACGCATCGATGTCCTCCTTGGTCGCGAAACCGTTCTCCAAGAGGCGCATGGCATCGAGCAGATACGGAATGAGAAGCCGCGTGCTGAGAAACCCAGGTGCGTCCTTGGCAACCCAGGTCTGCTTCCCAAGAGAAACGCAGAATTGCCGCGCCGACTCCAGCGTCTTGAACGAGGTCATAATGGTGCAGACCAACTCCACCCCTTTCATCAATGGAACGGGATTGAAGAAATGAATGCCGACCACGTTCTCAGGACGCCGGGTGGCCATGGCCATGTCCAGTATGGAGAGCGAGGAGCTGTTGCTGCCAAGAACCACGTCCTCCTCGCAGACTTCATCGAGGCGCGCGAAAAGCTGCTTCTTCGACTCCAGGTCCTCGAAAATAGCTTCAATTATTATGTCCGCTTCCGCCATGTCACGCAAGACGGTGCTGGTGCGGATTCGTGAAAGGAGCTGTCCCTTCGCGGCATCCTCCATCTTGCCCTTGTCCACCAGGCGGGAGAGATCCGTGTGAAGGCGGTCGACGGCACGGCACACAAGATCTTCGGATATATCGTTCAGTATCACGTCGTACCCGGCGGCGGCAGCGACCTGGGCGATGCCACGTCCCATCGTTCCCGATCCCACTATGCCCACAGTTCCCTTGTCCACACAGCCCTCCTGTCGGCGATTATCCTGTGTCCCTTCTTGACTTATACGCATGCGATTCTAACACTCCGTCAGTGCGATTTCCATACGACGGATTGCCTCACAATCCGGGGCACCCTTCGGGTGGCGTTCCGTCACGAATGATGTTACCCATTACACATGTGAGCCGAGACACCGGCGGACGGTCCACAAGCATCACGAAAAGCTCCCCGGCCCGCTGGCGTGACCACGAGCACTGCGTGGAGCATCGTCGTTGCAAACCGGGATAACCTACGACTACCCGGCCAGGAAGCAAAGCACCTCACCGCCATGGCATCGCATCCCGCCATGATATGCTTGCATCGATCTGAACCACTGAAGGATTCGCTATGCCTGAGACGAGAATTGGCGGTCCAGCGTCGTGGCCGGTCCACATCCCCTGGGCCAGATGGAAGGATATCGTCATCAAGGTCAAGGACGATATCGGGAGGGACAACCTCTCCATCGTTGCGGCCGGGATATCGTTTTACGCCTTCCTGTCAGTCTTTCCCGCTTTGGCATCAATCGTGTCCATCTATGGCCTGTTAGCCGATCCCGCAGAGGTCCAGGAGCAGCTTGCTAACCTGGCCGGTCTTCTTCCTCCTGAAGCGTTCGCAGTTCTGCTGAGTCAACTCACCCGTGTCGCACAGGCGGACCAGACCGTGAGCCTCGGACTTGTATTCGGGATCCTGCTGGCGCTATGGAGCGCCTCCAGGGCCATGAAAGGCATGATGGTCGCACTGAACATAGTCTACAGCCAGAAAGAACGACGGAGCTTCATCAGGTTTAACGTCGTGGGGCTGTTCTTCACCGTCTGCGCACTCGCCTTCCTCCTGCTGTCACTCAGTCTCATCGTCGTCTTCCCCGTAGTCATCGACTTCTTCGGCCTGCCGGAACGGACGGTCAACCTGACCGAAACGCTGCGGTGGCCGCTCCTGGCCATATTCGTCACGATCGGGATGGCTCTCCTCTACAGGTACGCGCCGAACCGCGGTGACGTCAGGGTTCGGTGGGTTACCACGGGCTCGATCGTTGCCACCCTGCTCTGGCTCGCCGTCTCAGCGGGCTTCTCCGTGTACGTATCCCACTTCGGTAATTACAGCGACATATATGGTTCCCTTGGCGCCGTGATAATCCTGCTTCTGTGGTTCTATTTCAGCGCGTTCGCGATTCTCCTCGGCGCTGAACTCAACGCGGCGATGGAATATCACGCCGCTGAGAGTTCCGGCAGTCAATAACAATTGCACGTCCGGTATCTCGTTTCAGGACGCCGTTCCACCCCGACACGGCCACAGATATCGGAGGCTCACGAACAGGGACGAGTGGGCGGATACCGCGATATGAGCGACGGACCGTCGGATGATTCTCAGTCATCCTTTCCGCGTATATCGGAGTGAACCCACTTGCGGTGAAGCTGACTCCCTGATGGGAGCGCGCCTCCGAAGTGCCGTGAGGCGTATGCTCTACAAGAGTTACAATATGAGACTGCCTGAGCGCCGATGCAGCCTATGGGCGGCTCGCGCCATGGGGTTGACGGCAACCACACCAGCACAACCTGCGGGACGCGGTGCGTAACCGGCATGACAGAACAAGGGAATCTGCTACAGGGGAACTGTATTGCCCCGGCAGCATTTAGGATGGGTGGATGCATCCATCCCAGAAGACCGACGCGACACCCGGCAAGGTATCCGTGAGGGCGGAAGAGGATGCACGCGCCGCTCCGTCGCTCACCGGGAGGAAACTCATTTCCACGTTGCTTAACAGGTGCCTCACCGGGTGCCAGAACTACACTCCCAAGATGCCATTGGTTGCCTGCGACCTGAGCGGGTTTGACAATTTGATTTGTTGGGCATAACCTCAATTCTGCGGTCATAGAGGGCCGAGAGCCAGTTCGCTATTGAGTTGATATGGGAGATCGCGGTTGAATCACTTATCAGCTTTTCCGTCACATCGAAGCTGATTATTGTCGAGAAACCGAGACAAGAGGAGGAGGTGGTCTTCTTTATGAAGGACAAGGACCGAAAGCCTACAACTAACGATGCCGGAATCCCAGTGTCCAGCAACGAGTTCTCTCTTACCGTCGGACCTGATGGCCCCGTTCTGCTTCAGGATCACTACCTTTTCGAGCAGATGGCCAACTTCAACCGGGAGATGATTCCTGACCGCCAACCCCATGCGAAGGGCTCCGGAGCCTTCGGACACTTCGAGGTGTCCCAGGACGTCAGCCCGTACACCAGGGCAGCCGTGTTTCAACCCGGCACGAAAACGGAAGTGCTGGCCCGGTTCTCCACGGTGGCAGGTGAAAGCGGCAGCCCCGACACCTGGCGGGACGTCCGCGGCTTCGCACTCAAGTTCTACACCACCGAGGGCAACTACGACATGGTGGGGAACAACACCCCGGTTTTCTTCGTACGCGACCCGATGAAGTTCCAGCACTTCATCCACTCCCAGAAGCGCCGTGCGGACAGCGGCCTGCGTGATCACGACATGCAGTGGGACTTCTGGACCCTCTCGCCCGAGTCGGCCCATCAGGTCACCATCCTGATGAGCGACCGCGGAGTCCCAAGGAGCTACCGGCACATGAATGGCTACACCAGCCATGCCTACATGTGGATCAATGCGAAAGGTGAGCGCTTCTGGGTGAAATACCACTTCAAGACCGACCAGGGGATCGAGAACCTCACTCAAGAGGAGGCCGATAAGATCGCTGGGGAAGATGCTGACTATCATCGCCGCGACCTGTTTGATGCGATTGCCCGAGAGGATTACCCGAGTTGGACTCTGAAAGTCCAGATCATGCCCTTCAAAGAAGCTGAAACCTATCGCTTCAATCCCTTTGATCTTACCAAGGTCTGGCCCCACGCCGATTATCCACTCCACGAAGTGGGCCGGCTGACCCTGAACCGCAATCCCGGCGATTTTCACGCGGAGATCGAACAGGCTGCATTCGAGCCCAATAGCCTGGTTCCGGGGATCGGTCCCAGCCCTGACAAGATGTTGCTTGCCCGACTCGTTTCCTACGCCGATGCTCACCGGGCACGCCTGGGCGTCAACTACAAACACATTCCCGTCAATCGGCCAAAGACCCCGGTGCACAGCTACAGCAAGGGTGGTACGATGCGGATTCACAATGTCTCTGATCCGGTCTATGCACCGAACTCGAAGGGCGGCCATGAGGCGGATCCGGAGCGCTATCCCGAAGCAGCCACCTGGAGTGCCGATGGTGAATTCGTTCGCGCCGCCTACACCATGCGCAGGGACGACGACGATTTCGGACAACCCGGAACACTGGTGCGCAAGGTCATGGATGACACCCGGCGCGACCTGCTGGTGTCTAACGTGGTGGGGCATTTGAGCAAAGGAGTGTCCGAGCCCGTGCTGCAGCGCGTTTTCGAATACTGGCGCAACATCGACAAGGACATCGGCGATCGCATTGCTAATGGGATGAAGGGCTGATGCCGGCATTCTTCTGAGAGATTGCGGGAAGTAAGCCATCAGTTGCCGAGGACACCGACAACGCGACCACCTACATGGGCCGGCGTAGGAACCGGCCCGTGTATATAGCCTCAAAGCGTGCTGTCATGCCGGAAGGGGCGACACCTGTGTCACCCGCCATCGGCTGGATGACAGGCCCACGGTTGGTGTCATTGGTCACGCACGTGAACGCAATCCAGCGTAGGGGCGGGTTCCCACACCCGCCCGCCATCGTCCCGTTCACACACCCAACAGTCGCCGAACGACATGCGTCCGCAAGACCCCATCCCATTGTAGGGGAGGGTTCCCACATCCGCCCGCCATCGTTCCAATTACACGCCCACGTTGGCCTCTTGAATCACACACGTGAACGCAATCCAGCGTAGGGGCGGGTTCCCACACCCGCCCGCCATCGTCCCGTTTACACGTCCATGGTTGTGATATGAATTACGCATGCGTGGGCAATTCCCCCGTAGAGGCCGTTCGCGAACAGCCCGCCATCGTCCGAATCGCCGCGGATGTAGGTCATTGTCACGGGGAGGTGGGTATCGGTCTACGGACGGGACATGTCCCGTCCCTACGCCCCCTCTTTAACCACCTCGCGGGACGCATGTATACGTCCCCTACATATATTCGTTCGACCCGGAACCCCGATCCCTCTGTAGAGGCGACACCTTTGTCGCCCGCCATCGTCCCGATCATATTCCCGCGGTTGGTGTTGTGCATGATGTATGCGCGGCTAATTCGGGCGGAGAGGCATGCTGCCCATGCCCCGGTTCGGCTAGGGTACACGCAGGGGCTGGATACATCCGGCCCGCCATCGCCCCGCCCACCACGGACTCAGGCCATCGTCATGGTGATGTGATTCCTGTACGGCGAATGTCCCGTGTGTCCAATCCGATATCAACCGCTACGAGCAGGGGCCCTGACTGCACGATTGCCGTCGGGGCCCCTCCACGTTCCTCTTCTACTAACTGCACCAGAGCGATATCGTCATACTGTTGTTGAGCTCGTTCGATTCGTTGTTCGTGTCCTCCGTATCGACATCAACCCTCACTGACTTCAGCGTTGGCACGAAGCAGCTGAAGTGATACAGGAACTCCCTGTCCATGGCCCCTGCTGGTGCTATGGAAGGAACCGCATCGGAGGCCGCAAACACCACCTTCCTTTCAGTCCTGCCATCTCCTCCTGATTGGCCCAAGCGCCGGTAGGCCCTACAGAACGACGAAACGTGCGCATCACGGGTCGATTCACCTGCCGACTCCGCACCACTCCTCATGCTCACCGCCACACATGCCCTGCAATGCCCGCATCCTCGCCAACCGGTAATCGCCAAATATTCCATACCGGAATTATGCTACCGCCGCTATGGGATGTCATCTAACTGCACTGCCCCGGTATATGACCGGTATGTCTCCATAGAGAACGCTGCCGGATCACCAAGCCGACCATATGTGCTGGAGAGCCCGCAATCTGGTCGTAGATCCCTGATCGCCCTCAGCCTGACACAGAGGTCCCCAAGGCTGCGCGGGCTGTGGCCGAGGACTGAAGGTCGACAGCAGGGCCGTGTTGGCCTCCCGCCGGCTGTGATTCATCCACGGCCGGATACGCGGGATCACGGTCAGTAAGGCGCCGACGACGGTCCAGGAGGACCGAGGACAAGGACGGGCACAGGGGCCGGATGATACGATAGTGTCCACAGCCGCCGGAGGATCGCCCCACCGTTGCGACGCTGCCGGGGCACGACCCGAGGTATACTTACCCAAGGTGGGCGCACGCGGGCTTCCATGTTGGACCCGCTTCGCACACGGCACAGGATACGCAGACAACAAGGGGGACGGCGCATGTGTTTTGACTTCTCGACAGTATTTCCGTTCAACGTAATGGCATTCGCTCCGCTGGATGTAACGGTAATCGTTCCGGTCGTGGCTATCATCTTCATCTTCAGCATTCCGCTCCTGGCCATCTGGACAGACTATAAGAAGGACAGGGCGGCTATTGAGAAGGGGCTCTATGAGCCTGAGAAGCCCGGCCCCCCGGGGAACGAAACGCTGGTGTGGGGTCTCATTCTCACCCTCGTGGGCGTCGCGCTGCTGATCGGCTCCTTCACAGTGCGTGAGGCGCTCCTGCTGCCGGGACTGATCGTACCGGCCATCGGCATCGCGCTCCTGATCTACACGGCCATCGTAAAACGCCAGAAGACGGGTGAGTAGCGGTCGCACGGCACCTCCTTCGTCTGTGCGGGCATGTCACGGCCGGAGTGTGAGGCGTCCTGATGAAGTCAGAGGATATTTCGTGGCCCATCGACCAGACCACGGGCAACGCCACCATGACTGCCACGGATCATCCCGGCAGGTACCCAGGCGTGGCACTCGTGACAGGGTCCGCCCCCTCCGGCAGCAGCTGATGATTTGCGGTCGGGTGTCGTCGCTGAGCTGAAACGCAGGCTCGACTACGTCGAGCACCTGACGGGTCCCGACATTGAACTCCTGGCCCAGATGATCAAGACCCTGAGAACCAGGGGATAGTCAAGTCTTTCTCAAGGTGTTGTGGACTGTGCGGTAACAGTCTGGTAGTATGGGGCGGTCTCAGGACCGACGAGGCCGAACTCCCTGGCTACCCCATTTTCCCTTGCGACACCGGACGACCTTGCCGCCTGACCGGAGGCCTCGTTGGGAGCTTGCTGCCAACTGCCGTCATTCCGAAAGACCTCTGCACAGAGAAGGTAGGACATATGTCATCAGGTGTGCCATTCAGCCGCATCCTCATAGCAAACCGAGGTGAGATCGCGATACGTATCATGCGCGCCTGCCACGAGATGGGGATCCGCAGTATTGCCGTATTCAGCGATGTCGACAAAGATGCTCTGCACGTCGGATACGCCGACGAGGCACATCTGATTGGTGGCGTATCGGCAAGGGAAAGTTACCTCGATATTGACAAGATTCTCTCGGTGGCTTTGCAGACGGGAGCCGGGGCGATACACCCGGGGTACGGGTTTCTCTCTGAGAATCCTGCGTTTGCGGAGGCCTGTCAGAACCGGGGAATTGTCTTCATCGGGCCCACGGCCGGGGCATTACGTTCCGTGGGCAACAAGATTGCGGCACGGCACACCGCGCAGCGGTGCGGGGTGCCCGTTGTGCCCGGTTCCATCGCCGGCCTTAATGGCCACACTGAAGCTGCAGCTATCGCTGAGACGATAGGCTATCCCGTGCTGCTGAAGGCGGCGGCGGGAGGTGGCGGCAAGGGAATGCGTACTGCCTGCAGCAAGGCTGAACTCAGACAGGCACTTGACGTGGCGGCAAGAGAAGCGGATCACGCCTTTGGTGACCCGAGCCTGTATGTCGAGAAGCTCGTGGATCCGGCGCGGCACGTTGAGGTCCAACTGCTGGCCGACCACTTCGGCAACGTGGTTCACCTCGGAGAACGGGACTGCAGCATCCAGCGCCGCTTTCAGAAGGTCATCGAGGAATCGCCATCGCCGGCGGTGAATGGTGACCTCAGGAACCGCATCACCGCGGCGGCGATTACGCTGGCAAAGGCCATCGGCTATCGCAACGCAGGGACCGTGGAGTTCCTGGTCGACGGCGACCGCTTTTATTTCATCGAGGTGAACGCCCGCTTGCAGGTGGAGCATCCGGTGACCGAGATGGTGACCGGCGTCGACCTTGTGAAGGAGCAGATACTGGTCGCGGGAGGCTTGCTCCTGCGATTCAGACAGGAAGATGTCTTGTTCCGAGGCGCTGCACTGCAGGCCCGCATCTATGCGGAAAACCCCGCGTACAACTTTCTGCCCTCGCCGGGAATCGTCAGTGCGGTGACTGAGCCGTCCGGCCCCGGTATACGCATCGACAGCGGGATCACCACAGGCAGCGCAGTGCCGGTTGAGTACGATGGTCTGCTCTCGAAGCTGGTCTCGTGGGGCAGCACGCGCCCTGAAGCCATCGACAGGATGAAGCGGGCACTTGATGATTACGGAGTATACGGAGTGCACACGACAATCCCGTTCAAGAGATACGTGCTCGAGTGCCCGGCGTTTCAATCAGGTCACTATGACACCGGCTTCGTCGCCAGCGTCATACAGGACTGGAAGCGCTCCTGTTCCAGGACATGACGCAGGACCCTCTGCGGTCCGTCCGGGGCGAAAACGCGCCGGAAGGAGGTAGCGTGTCACTAATCCACTGGAGGAGTGAAGCCGGCGCACTGTCTACCCCAGCGCCTCCTGACCCCGATTGCTGTGGAAATGCCGACTCGTCCGTCTTCTCATCCCACACACACATCGGATCAGGCCGCTGAACACCCTGCCCGCGCGCGCCAGACAGCAAACACCGCCTGCGCAACTCCCTGCCACAGGCAAACAGCCGATAGTCATACTCCGGTCCATCATGCGCAAGCTCGTCCACATTGCATTCCGACCGCTTGAGAGCGGCAGAGCTTTCGACCCTGCGCTCACAGCTGCACACTGACATACAAACGGAATCTACGCAGCACCGCCCCGGGGCGAGAACAGCAGGAAGGGGGCGGGGTATCCCGCCCCCTGTTGCTGCACACATACAAGTACCGGGCTATGTCCTGCGGAACACCATCACCAGGGCTGCAATAAGGACCAGCACCACGGCGATTATCGCGATGATGCCTGCAGTCCCGATGCCGGTATCCGCCTGCGAGGGGACCTCACGGGTGATCGTCCGGGGCGCCAGCACCGAGAACTGTCCGGCCATACCGTCGACCCACACCTCGTAGGTGCCGGGCACGAGACGGGATACGGTGAAGGATACCTGCTGGCACGCACCAGGTGACACAGAGACGGTCTGCGATTCCTCGAACTCGCCGCTCACCATGAGGGCCACTGTCATGCTGCCAGGCTCCCCGCCGGTATTGCAGACGTTCGCCGAGATCGCCACCTCCTGGTTCGGCAGTACCTGTGCGGGGTCGATGTGAAGGTAAGAGGCTGTCAGTTTCGCAGGCTCCGGCAGTACTATCGTCTTCTTCTCCGGCGCAGGGTGCACTCTTATGTAAAGCTCAATGGTCTTGGTCCAAGGGTCTTTGTAGCGCATCTGGCCGATGCTCGTCGGAAAGCGGACGACCGGCACGAACGCTTTATACAGAGGGTCGGCGCACTCCCACGTCAGCGAGACGGTGTACACACCGGGCTGGGTGTACACATGTGACACGTTGAACTTCGGCGGTTCTGCGCCGAAGGGCTCGCTCTTGGTGGTCCCATCCCCGAATTCCCAAGTACCGGTCCAATCCCCACAGGGAACAAGAAGCTTGTAATCCCCGTTCTCGGTCGCACCGGAGGTATCGTCACCAATCGTACGAACTGCATCTGATAGGGGGCAAATGAAGGAAAAGACAAGACCGGAGGCCCAACAAGTATCATCAGTGAAGTGCACTTCCAGCGGCGCATAGCCCGTGGTAGGCGAAGCAGTGAAGTCGGTGGGGTCAGGGAAGTGGTAACCTCCAAACCCCAACACGGGGGTCACTGATAGAAGCAGCGCACAGACCACAAGAAGGCTTAATCCGATACTGAGCTTCTTCGATTCACGGCTCAACTTCATAGTGACCTCCCAATGCCGCGACAGGCGTAGTCGTATCCGAACACCTGCCAAGATCGTGTCACTATCAACAACAGTTTGCAATACTTCCGCGCCTGTTTCGCCGCGCTACCGTCACAGAAGACAGCCGTTTCCAACACAGAGCCGCCGACTGACGCATGGGAGCCTGCGTCCACGGTAGTGCCCGTGGGCACTCCATGGATCGCCGAGCGGTCAGATGGAGGCCGCCCGGAGGGACAGCGCGCTTGAGCACCAGCCGTTCGGTCAGCCTCCGGAAGCCGTGCAGGCGACGCCGCCTCACGGATCACAGGTTAGTCCGCGTCATCCTCCCGGAAGATGAAGACCTCTTCTATGGTGCTCTTGAGCGCTCGCGATTGTGATGTAGACGACGTCAGTGCACCCCATTCGACCTTGGGCAAGGGCGGGGTGGGGTATATGCAGGGGACGGATACATCCGTCCCGCCATCGTCCCAGCCACAATCCCGCGTGGTATATATCACGGCGATCCTGCTATCGGTCTACGGACGCCACATGTGGCGTCCCTACAGGGACCGCCCGATTCCACCCCCAGGTGGGACGCATGTATGCGTCCCCTACGTATATTGCGCGACCCGGAGTCACGTAACCGGTAGGGACAACACCTGTGTCGCCCGCCGTAGTCCCGTCCACACGCCCGTGGTGGCGCTATCCATCACGTACGTGAACCCCAATCCCACCGTAGGGGCCGTTCGCCAACGGCCCGCCATCCGTCGAATGGTGCGCCCGCGATTGTGATGTAGACGACGTCAGTGAACCCAATTCGCCCTTAGGCAAGGGCGGGGTGGGGTATATGCAGGGGACGGATACATCCGTCCCGCCATAGTCCCGTTCACAATCCCGCGCTGGTATATATCACGGCGACCCTGCTATCGGTCTAAATACGCCATATATGGCGTCCCTACAGGGACCGCCCGATTCCACCCCCAGGCGGGACGCATGTATGCGTCCCCTACGTATAACTGCCCGTTCGCATCCTGATGCCGACCACGAATTCCACCCCACCATTCAGGCACACGGCACCGTGTCCGTACGGACGACCCAGATGACTGGGCGCTTCTCAACCCGTCACCCGCGGCCTTGCATAACCGGCCCGGTTCCGGTCAGCCTGCAACTGTCAGCACAACCCATACGGTCCACAACACTACAGTCACACCAAGTGCAACCAGGGAGACAATCATCTGCTTGCGAGCCCTCTCGGCACTCTCTTTCGACTCTTTTTCCTTGAACAATTCTGAGACCAATGACTCCAGGTGATTCACCCGGAGGGACAGTGCCCGGAGCGTGGACATCTCGATGGTTCCAGGGAAAGCGTTCAGGAGTGACTCCAGCTGCTGGCGTTGTCCGCGATAGTCGGCGGAAACCACCTCAAATTCCCTCTGGATCGCCGCGATCTGGTCCTGCAAGCTATTCAGCGCCTGCATATACTGAGCCTTAGGCCACACCTGCTGGTTCTCAGCTTCCTGGCTGATACTCTCAAGGTTCTCGCGGAACTCTTCCATTTTCTCAGACAGAGACTGTTCCGCAGGGCTTGTGTCGCCGGTGGAGCCTTGCTGCTGCTCGCGATTGCTATCGGCGGTTTGTTGTGGTTCGTTCACTTCTACCTCCTCCTGCACGTGTGTGCAACCATCAAGGAGCGTAAACTAACAATAGTTCATGTCCGACGTCAAAGACATGAATGCACATCTGCGTAATAGCCCTGATGCGGTTGTTCTCTTCCTGAAGGAGAGCGTGAGTGGAAGAATGCTCCAAGCACTTTAGAAGCTCCACGCCAGAGGCGCAGCATGCGGAAGAGGGTGTTGTTCCTTACCCGAAGCTCCACAGGAAAGCAGGTACTGTCAGCCCCCCGCCGTGATCACACTTCAGAGTGTAGAGCTTACGACGGACGCCTATGGTGTTCCTGCGGCCCGCAGGCGTATACTGAGTGCGGTATCGGACTATAGCGCGCCGTTCCCGGGATCTACGGGGCGGCGCGCCGCAGGACACACAGAGCCTGCTTAGACACGTGAGGAAACACGGTCGCACGTCCCCCTTCCGCGCGCAGCCTGACTGCCGGCTCCTCCGGTCAGGCGCAGTGGCGGCCGTGCTGCTGGGGCTGGCTATCACCGGGCTGAACCTCATCCACCTGAACGCCTACATGCTGCTCCTGGGTCCGGCGCTGGTGCTGGCGGGAATACTGGCCGTCCGGACACAAGGGCACGGGACGGACCCGGCTGACGTAATCGGCCCTCCCCTATCAAGACCCACCTCGCTGCTGGTGCAGGCACTGTTCTGGCTGCTGCTGGCGTGGGCTGCGCTGATGGCTCACGGCGCGGCAACGGAGCGGCCGCTGGCGTTCTTCATCGTAGTGGCGGTGGCCTGGGCGCTGCTGGCTCTGCGAACCATGGAGAAGCCCGAACCGGCCACGATCGC
>SKVJ01000009.1 GCA_007129495.1 Dehalococcoidia bacterium
CGAGAGAGACCGCCAGCAGTACGGCAGCAATCGCAATACATGCGAGGCGCACACCCCGCCGCCCAGCAATACAGGCGAGGCATACACCTCGCCGCTCAGCGAGCCAGTCAAGCGCCTTTCTGATCCTCACGTTCACTCCTTTTCGCTGTCCTGATTCTGTTGCAGGGACGCAGTCAGGACGTCCAGTGCAGTGTCACATCGCTCACAGGTCTGGTGTTCGGGCTGCAGCAGTGCCCAACCGTAGTAGACCGCCCTGCACTCCGGACACGTTCCTTTTGGAGTACTCACACCACCTCCCTCCCGGACCGTCCCGCGGGGTGTCGCCGGTGTCTCCGGTCGTCCCGTGAACCGGTGAACCTGCATCAGGACTCCTCCACCGGCGGCACGGATCGGTTGATGAACATCTCCTTGAACGCAACGGAGATCCAGCCCACGTCGCGGACCGTATACACATGCACGCCCACGACGTTATCGGCCAGCACCGGCTCCCTGTCCGGGTTCTCGTTCGCGTCACCCTTGGTGACGAAGTACGTCCTGCCTCCTGTCTCCTCGATGTCCACCACTCGATGCAGCACCGCCGGCTGCTCTACGGACCGGAACTGGATGACGTCGCCCGGCTGTATCCGTGCGGGAGACTTCCTGGCAATGATCGCCACGTCGCCCACATCAAGCGCCGGCCTCATGCTCCCGCTGCCCACCAGCACCGGCTGCAGAGGGAACAGTCCCACCGCGAACCAGATGATGAGCACCGCCACGATGCCGGTGGCCAGCCAGCCGCCGAGGGAACCCTCCTGTTGTCGCACCTTCGGCGGGGCTGCCACAGATTCACCGGTGTAGAAGCTGTTTACGAGTATCATGCCGATTATGGGCACGGCCGTCCCCGCGAGCGTGGTGAACACCCACGAGAGATTGGGCAGAACAGGGCACAGCCACCAGAACGCCTCCACCACGCCACGGTAGGCGATGGCTGCGCGCCACCCGGCCAGGTACGCGAGGTAGGATGCCAACAGGTTCGCCGCCAGCAGCGGGAACACCGTGTTGCCGAGGTAGCGCACCGACTCGATGTTGGCTCCCAGGCCAAGCAGTCTGCCTGCCGACAGGTTGATGAGCGTGAACAGCAGTGTCGCCCCCACGATAGCAGCCACCGCGTGGCGTCTGCTGAAATGATTGATGAGCCACGCCCGGCTAAGTTCGATGCCAGCGAGCATCGAGCCTGCGAACACGATATTGGTGAGGATGCCCGTCGGTGTGAACGAGTACGGGCTCGTGCCGAAGCCCGAGAACAAGCCGGTGATGAGCAGCACTGCCACGTGGAACACGCCCACCAGCAGCGCCAGGTAGCACAGCGTGGAACGTTGATTCCTGCGCGCCAGGGGCTGCTGCCTCGGAAGCCGCAGCACGAAGAACGCCAGCGCCGCCCACATCGCCGGCCGAATCACGTAGGATTTCAGCCCACCGTCTATGGGCAGCCGCGGCAACAGGTAGCTGGTCGCCACGTAGATGGCCACCAGCCCCAGGACAATCACCATCCAGCCGTTCCTGCTCATTCGGATTCCTTTTTCAGTTACGCCGGTATTCCGGCGCGCGATATGCCACACGAGGCGCAGGCACTCACGCCTTGTTCAACGCCTCGGAGATGTTCTTCATTGCCTCGTACTGCTTCGAGGTTATGGCCGCGGGATCGTCCGCCCTGTCCTCCATCCCGGCGATGATCTCTGCCGCGGTGGCAGACGATGGCGATTGCAGCTCGAGGAAGTTCTCAGCATCATGCAACGTAACGTCATGGTAGGAAGACAGGTTCAGCCTGCCGGATGCCACGTTCAAGAGGGTGGCAAGATACTGTCTCAGGAACCGCGACTCCGATGTGCTGCCACGCCCGCTTCCAGCCCTGAAGACATCCGCCATGCCATCTGTCGTCGTTGGCCCCAGCCACATCGAGCCGGTATCTGCATCGACGAGGAATTCCAGGACCTGCGCCTCGGTATATGTCTTGTGGCTGTTCCAACTGCCCCAGAAACCGGGGCTGCCGCCTTCGTCCGGGTCTTCCCAGTTACCGGTGCTGATGGAGCCGCTGATGATCACTTCATCGATCCATGCACCATAAACGACGCCGATAGAACCAACGGCGATGAGAACAGACAGACAGAGCACTGCAAGTCTGCTGGATGTCACTCTTCCCCGCTTCTTCGAGAGACTCATCGCTTCCCTCTGTCGTCCTTCATTTCTTGTCAGTCCGAGCCTCGCTTTGGGATACGGGGGCAGGTGCCCCGGAATATTCCTCCGTAACACCTGCCACCCTGACAAGCTGCCGTCATGGCAACGGGTACTCGTCCCACTGGACAGCGACGAGCGTGATACTGAAACTCAGAGTATCGTTCTGCGGGGCTGGCTGCAGCACGTGCATCCACAGGCTAAACTCGAGGAACGAGGGTCCCGGTTCTATCTGGGCCCCAAAGTTGTCCCCGTACCGGATCTCGAAGTCATACACTCCATCTCCGCTGAGGTCCAGCGGAACATAGCTCACCGATGTCAACTTGGTTTCATTAATGAGCACGTGATCGATCTTCAATGGGACCGTGCCACAGTTCATCACGTAGAAGCTGAGTGAGTTGAAGTAGCACGGGTACGCGTTGTGAAGCGTGACGTTCAGCGTCTTGCCGTCAGCGCTAAGCTCGCACTCTCCCCACCCTACATTCTTGTCCACCAACCAGAAGCCTCGCCCCTGTTCATCAGGAGCAAAGCCGGGGTTGGCGCCGTAGTCCGGTGTCAGAGTTGGGTAGTCTCCACCTGGGTTGACCGGAGGGTGCGGATCAATGAAGACACAATCGGTGAACCGCCAACAGAGCGAGCCTGTAGTGACCGAGCCCTCAACGGTAACCTCGTCCGTCCACGCCGCGTACGCCACACCCAGCGAACCGAGTGCCAGTACCAGTGAAAGGGTAAGTAAGCCTAGTCTCTTCTTCATCGCTGCTCACCTCTTTCTTGGGCCGTGTGGCACCGAGCTGGAAAGCTCGGTGCCACACGGCCTGAAGCGTCTATTACCCGTTATAGGGGTAGAAACCCGCTCCTTCCTGGTACTCGTTCCACTGTATGGCCTGGATCATCGCCTCAAACGACCCTTCGAGGTTCATCAGGTCGTTGTCCTGCGGCAGATGGATTGTCATCGCCACAAGGATCCGGTCGCACTCATGCACCTGGACACCTACGTCTACCGGGTCACCAAGGAAGTCATGAATGTCGTCTTCGCCATGCACGTACCCTGGAAGAACATGCCATGCCATGAACTGGACGTCGAGGTTATCGATAAGGGCCTGGTCACCAGTGACGTCCGTCACCTCCGCGTACAGTTTCGCTGGGACGCTTCCGTTGTAGTGCAGCAGGAAGTCAGCCATCAGCGTCTCGCATGGGAAGGCGTTTTCGAACGAGACGACGATGTCAGCCTCGTCTCCTTCCCCTGCACGAGCCGACGCACTTGCGACCGGCCAATAGTTAGCGTCGTCCGCGTAAGGGTCGTCGCCCATCCAACCGTGCCAGGACACCATCTCGTCGGTCTCGAGGTCTTTGTAGATGGCTGAACCGGAGTAGTCGACGACATTCAGTTCGACAGAACCGGTGTTAACCGTGCCCTCGATGGTGATCTCGTCCGTCCACGCGGCATAGGCCACGCCAAGGCTGCCGAGTGCAAGAACGAGCGCCATGGTAAGCAATCCTATCCTTCTCATCTTGTATTTCCTCCTCAGTCTGTCAGTCCGCGCTGTGCGGCTTCATTGCCTCACAAGTGCGGCATCAACCACAACCACCCCATCTTCGACTTGAGGTGTGCCTTACCCGGCTTCGCACCAACCCATTGCGCCGCGACATCTCCCGGACTACAATGCAGTCCGGGCGGCCGGACCGCGTTCCTGCCACAGCGGGTTGGGCTCCAACCTGTAGTCCGCTGCGGCAACTCCTGTATCCACAGGACGGGCGTTGCTCGCCGGTCGCCCGCGACCGACCTCTCAGGCCTCATCGAGCCTTTTCGCGGGCAGCTCGGCAGTAATTCGTCACCACACACTTCTGGTGTCTGTTCCGCGCCGCCCGGAATCGGATTCCGGTTCCGTCCGGCGCTTCACTTGTTAAGGTTCACTAGTGCGGGCTTACCCGCAGTTGCGGTACTACGCCTCCATAACATTGACGTGTACGCCGTAGTAGTTGTTCTCGGGGATTTCGTCGCTGGGACTGGCCCAAGGGCTTGACATCGCCGTGTACTTATACGCGAACAACCCGGAAGCCGGAGTTCCGCTGGGCGCCTCTTGATAGTCCTGGATGTAGACGTTCTCACCGTTGTAGGTCGAGAACAGCCAGCCATCAAGCAGGGTGACCGTGATGGTCACGAAGCCGTCTGACGGCGCAGAGAAGTGCACCCAGCCGACATGTGTGTCCGTGCCGGCGATGAGGCTTACGGTCAGCGGCTCCCCACCATAGGTTACGTACATGGCAATGTCGGCGTTGTAGCTCTCGCCCTCGGCCCAGGCGGACTCGTGACCATTTCCGGGCTCGACGCCATTCTCGTCATCGTCGCACTCGCTCCACTGGATGGCGTTGATACTACCCGAGAACGATCCCGTCAGGCCCTGGAGGTCGTTATCCTGCGGTATCTCCACACAGATCTCGACAATGACGTAGTCGCAATAGTGCATCTGCAACGGCTCGTCGACGTCAAGCGCGTCACCCCTCTCACCGTCCGCGTCAGACCGGTAGAAGTTCACCACTGCATAACCACTCTCCCACAGATCCATCAGCCACGGCTCTTCCGTATCGACGTCCACGCTCACATACGCCGGGACACTGCCGATGTAGTGCACCAGGATGTCAGCACAGAATTCAACGCCCGGGAACAGGTGATCGAACTCGAAAATAACGTCAGCTTCGTCATCATCGTCACCGGTTCTGGCTGCGGCCCAGCCAATCGGCTCAGGCAAGACTGGAACACCCACAGGGTCTCCCAGTGGCAGCCATCCCGTGAGCACCTCTATTCCGTGCTCGTCCACCTTCCAGGCCTCAGTACCGGAGTATGCGACGACTTCCAGTTCGACACTACCGGTGGTAACCGACCCTTCGATGGTTATCTCATCCGTCCACGCGGCATAGGCTATGCCAAGGCTACCGAGCGCAAGAACGAGCGCCATGGTAAGCAATCCTATCTTTCTCATCTCTATCTTCCTCCACCCCTTTGTTGCGTTGCCCCGGGGAGACTCGCTGTCCTTCCCTCGGGCTTTCACAACCTCCACCCCATCTTTGACTTGAGGCGTGCCTTACCCGGCTCGCAGCACCCCTTTGCGTCCCGACTTCTCCCGGTCTACAATGCAGACCGGGCGGCCGGACCGCGCTGTTGCCACAGCGGGTTGGGCTCCAACCTTTACTCCGTTGCGGCAGCTCCTGTGTCCACAGGACGAGCGTTGCTCGCCGGTCGCCCGCGACCGACCCTTCGGAGCCTCTCGGCTCCCTTCGCGGGCATCTCGGCAGGGAATTCTCAATAGATCTCTTCATATCCGTTCCACGCCAGCCGGAGCAGGTTCCTCGCCCTGGCCAGCAGTTCTCTTGTATCCACAGGCGGCGACATATAGACATCTACGCCCATCTCGAAGTACGGTATGGCGTCTCCGCCATCGCAGCTCGCACCCAGCATGATCACCGGCACCGGACACCTGTCCCAGAGATAGCCCATCAGCTCCCTGCACCCGTTACGGGCCGATCTCTCGGCCATGACGATAAGGTTGGGACAATGCAACATCACTTCATGCAGTGCCTGCTGCGTGTCGCTGCCAAGGGCGGTCACCCGATAACCGGACACTTCAAATACCCGCCGGAGGTGCTGCCGCACCTCGGCGTCCGGTTCGATCAGTAGCACCCTGTCAGCAGACAACACAGGACCACAGTACTACGGACCGTCGTCACTTTGAATACCCGGGCGTTCCCGTTCCGTTCCAGAAGTGTTCCATTTGCGTCCCATAACCGTCCCGCAGGAAGCGTCCAAACATGAAAGGGCCGGGCACAGCGACAACGTGTGGAAAATGAAGGGGTGCTCGCGAACGCCCCCGAGGAGGCAGGTATGAGATGGCGACAGGCAGGTGGCCCGCGGCGCGTCAGTCAACGTACGAGGGGTTCGGAGACGGCGCAACCGCATCCAAGTGCGGAATGGCGTGCGGAATGGCGTGCGGTATGTGGTGGGCGCTTGTAGATTCAATTCCTGGGGCCGGTTCGCACACCGCCCGCCTGGGTGGTGGGAGTGGTCGCGTAGGGACGCCACATGTGGCGTCCGTTGTCCGGATAACTCCATCACCGAGCAACACAACCGCGGTTCCACCGCAGAACAACGGACGGAACATGTCCCGTCCCTACAACGGAATTGAATTCGCACGCGCCCACCATATACCCAGGGCCGGTCTGACACCACAACCGTGGGCGTGCATTCGGAAGGATGGCGGGCCGTCCGGAAACGGCCCGCCACGATTACGCTCCTCGCGCTTTCTTCTGCGCGTACCTACGGTAGCCCCACAGACCGAGGGCCGCTGCAACTGCGATCAGGATCACCGCGGCTGCCACATTCCAGGTGCTCTGACCTGCCACTATCACCCTGACAGGCACCGAAGGCGGTGCGGACGAGAGCTCAGGAGCACCTTCCACGCTCAGGGTAGTCAGATAATCGCCGGCTACGGTACCGGCAGGAGGCACAATTGATACCAGCACTTCAACATCGTCCCCCGGGGGGAGATCTTCGATCACTTCAGGCTCGAAGCCTATGGTCCATTCTTCGTCACCCACGTCCGGAGGCGTGGTAGCCGATAGCGTTACATTCTCCATTCGTGCCGTACCTATGTTCAACACGTTCAATCCAAACGTTGTCTCACCGCCGGCCGTGACCCGCGCGGTCTCGATATCTCCCGCGGTCTCTGCATCAAGCTCATACCTGGGGGTGATAGACGCGGTTACAGTCGCGCTGTCCTCGAGGTCGCCGGAAGATGCATGCACCTCGATCTCATAATCTCCGGGCTCGGGATAGAGCCAGAACGGAGCCATTGCAACAACGACGATAGGGCGCTGCACTTCGTACGGCTGAAGGAATATTGCGGAAATCTGCTGCTCCAGATCATGTGTGGATTCTGCGACGTACGTCAGCCAATCGGTCGGGCCCGTCACTGTCAGGTCAAACGACCTCCCCATGGGGTCACCGGAGCGATAGACGAACTCAACCTCAAACTGAAACGGCGCATCACCCGGGCCTTCCATAGCGGGGAACTTGGGTACGATCTGAAATATCTCCTCGATGTCCGGAAGTCCGCGGGGAACCTCCTCATCCTCATCCGCCGAAACCACCACCGGCGCCATAGCAGCACCAGCGAGGGCGGCAACACACAGCAATGGTGCTACCAGTCTAAGAAGCTTCGAGTTACGCATTCGGTATCACCTCCGGGCAATAATCAATCCTGTGCGAAATGCCGGCGGGTCATCCACACACCGGCCATAGTTTATAACCTTATACCCAATCCTTCGCGCTCCCCCGCCGGAGCGACGCCCCCGGAAGGGTAGAGAATACGGCCGTCATACGCAACGCACCGTCGGCAAACATACATCACGGCTGTGCTCCCACACACGGCAGCGCCGATACAGCCGTCCCGGCTCATTCTCCACCCCCCGGTACATAAGAGGCCGTTGCCGGCTTACAGATGGATCTCGATCTCCCCTTCTGCACGAAGATCATCGATCAGGTCCGGGGCTATCTCCATGAACTGCTGCCGCTTCAATTCGTCTTCCAGGAAGGGCCGAACCTCGTCCAGGGGCGGCACGTCGGAAACCATCTCCCGGTAGCTGTCGTACGCCGACTTTATGTCCTCATCGGTGACAACCAGTCCCCTCGCTTCACGCTCGTGATCCTGCAGTTCCTGCAGCACGACCTCGTCGGCGATCAGGTCCTTCAACTCATCGCGGTCCATTCCCTGGGCGGCGAGAATCTCATCAAGCGCATCCTCGCCCTGAACCAGGTTCACGAGGCGTGCATATTCAGCCTCCATCTTCTCCGGGCTTGGGCTTATACCCTGGTCCGCTGCATATTCCAGCATGAGGACCTCGTTGATAAGACCATCGAGCACCTGCATCCGCAGGTCCTCGAGCAGCTCTCTATCCTGACCGAGATCAACGCCCTGGCTCGCATATTCCGCTCGCACCTGGTCCATTCGAATGTCCAGTTCATCGGCGCTGATGTGCTCGCCGTTGACGATGGCCACGGTTTCGACGCCCTGTGTATCTCCTCCGCACGCCACCAACGATGTCAGTCCGAGCGCGAGCACTGCAATCATTACGACTCGTTTCATCATTGCATCTCCTCAGTGCCACTTCGCCGGTGCCATGATGTCACGACGCAGGTGCAACGCAACGCACCCACCAACGCAGAACAGGCCATGCGCAGGCACTTTATACGGCACAATGCGGACAGTCTCGCATAATAATGTTAAGTGAAGATGAACGTGGACCTTTTGGAATCAGGTTTTCCCGCTACCGGGAGGAAAATCCCGGACACCAGACAGGGGTCGGCCGGCCTGTGCGGCATGGGACCGGGCATCAGGTCAGAAAACGGCCACAGACGGCCCGCGGCGCATCGGCCAATGCGGGCACCGTTCTGCAATGGCCCGCCCGCTTTCAGGTGCGGGTTGGCGTGCCCTATCTGGTGGAAACCTGTGAATTCAATTGCGTCGTAGCGACGGGACATGTTCCGTCCGCCATCCGCTATATCACACGCCCACGTTTGTGGTGATCACGGTTATGTCGTTGTCGGACAGCGGACGCCACATGTGGTGTCCCTGCACGATCACACTGCCCACTGCCCGTGATTCCCCGTATCACACGTGAAAGGCCATCGCCTGTGTATCAGATCGCGCTGCGCCGTTTCCGGCAGCCAGTGCATAGCCGTTACCCCTGGTATTGACGATGAGTGGACGCGAATCAGGTGAATGACGTTCCAGCTTGCGGCGCAGTCTGAAGATGGCCTTACGAAGCAACTCCGATTCCCCTTTGTACTCCGGTCCCCACGCTGCGCGCAGCAACTCATCGTGACTCACCGGATGATCCGAACTTCCGGCGAGAATCGAGAGAATTTTGAACTCCTTCGACGAGACCTCCACCCGGTTGCCGGATACGGTAACCTCCTGCCTGTCTGAATTAATCCGCACCCTGCCGCAGACGATACTGCAGTGAGATTCAGACACAGTGCGCCGCAGGATGGCATTGAGTCGCGCCAGTATCTCCATGGGCTGCCACGAGAGCGGCATACATTCATCGGCACCGAGCTCAAAGGCTTTGATGCGATCCAGCGGATCAAGTTCACGATACAGCAGCACGAACGCCGCCCTCGTGGTAGAGCGCAGCGTCCCTATGAATTCAAGGGACTCGCGCTCGTTGCAATCGAAGCAGATGAATACCACGTGTGGGTTCTCAGCACGCAATGCCTCACGCGCCCCGGGAAGCTCCCTGTGATTGATGACCTCGAGGTCAGCCCACCGGACTTTCAGTATGAGCGACAGCGTAGTCACGTCATCAGAAGAGCACCCGGCCATCACCATGCGCAACATCCATTCACCCCCCGCCCGCTACTGCACCCCGCATCGATGATGCCGAGGCGGCTACCGACCATCCGCCGCGAAAATACCCAGTACCATAGTACATCACCAGGCTCCGCTGTCAAGATGGACTCTCTTAAACCTCTGCAACTGAAGTTACATGAACCGTCTGTTTCGCATCTAATCGACCGGGATTTTTGGTCCAGCCGACTCAGGTCCTGCGACCAACTTGCTATAGACAGAGAGGATATGTGACATTATAGTAAGTCTTAGCCGGAACCTTATTAATGAGGCAGGATAGTGCAGGAACCTTCGATTGAAGAGGCGCTTCTCACAACCAGCCAGGTTGCACAACTCCTGCACGTACATCCCAATACCGTCAGGAAATGGGTGGACAGGGGTCTGCTGGCCGCCTACCGACTCGGTCCCCGTGGTGACAGGCGCTTCTCAAGAGAGAATCTGCAACGGTTTCTCAACTCCGAGTGGCCGGCTGACCATAGCTGAATCCGCATCCCGCCCGTGAGTGCCACCCGCCGGGAGGGCCGCAATAGCACAGGGTGCCACCCGCACTACGTTTCCTCGTGCGCTATGCTGTCTTGCTTCCACGGTCGCACCAGCGGTCTCGAGCTTCGCCTTGACTGCGGCAGCCTCTGCCTTGAACACGGACTCCTTGACGTGCTGAGGGGCACTCGACAGTGCCCCTCGCAATCCTACGTTTCCTCGCGCCTTGTGCTATTTAACTTCCACGGTCGCACCAGCAGCCTCGAGCCTGGCCTTGACTGCGGCAGCCTCATCCTTGGATACGGACTCCTTAACATTCTGAGGGGCACTCTCGACGAGGTCCTTTGCCTGCTTGAGGCCGAGATCCGACAGCTCGCGGACGGCTTTGATGACCTCGATCTTCTTCTCTCCGATGGCCTGAAGAACTACGGTGAACTCGGTCTTCTCCTCTTCCTCTTCAGCCGCTTCGGCGGGCGCGCCTGCGACGGCGGGAGCGCTCGCCACGGCGACTGGCGCTGCACTGACACCGAACTCTTCCTCGAGCGCCTTCACCAGGTCGGAGAGTTCAATAACCGTCATCTCCTTGACTGCGGCCAGAATCTCATCGATTCCGAGACTCTTGCTCTCTTTCTTCGTGCTCTTCTTTGCGGGTTTCTTCTCTTCGGCCTGCGTTTCCTCTACGGCCGCGGCCTGCGTCTCTTCTGCGGACATATCCATACCTCCTTGACTATTGGGCAAGTGAATCTATTCGGGCTTGAAGGACATTGCGGAAACCCTGCAACGGCCATGACAGGGCACGATGCAGCCGGCTGATAGGCGCCTCCAATTGAGAAGCAAGCTGTGCGACGAGCACTTCGCGTGGCGGCAGATCGGCGAGCGCAGACATTTCGGCGCCAGTCAGTACGCGGTCACCAAGCAGGCCTCCCTGAACGCGAATTCGAGAGTCCCTGCCCCTGGTGAGCTGGCGGAACGTCTTCGCGGCTTCTACCGGGTCGCTCGCAAATCCAAGAGCCATCGGTCCCTCGAGGATCTCCATCACACCCGTGCGTCCTGTCTCTTCCGCCGCTATACGAAGGAGCGTGTTCTTGACGACATGGTATTCGATGCCTGCGGACGCAAGAGACCACCGCATCTGGGCAAGGGATTGCGCGGTAGAGCCCTGATAGGTGGTGGTAACCACGAATTCACTGTCCGACAGGTTCTTCTTCAGTGCAGCTATGACATCCACCTTCTTGTCTTTCTTCATAGTGTTACTCCAAAAAAAAATGTCCTGCGCCAAGACGACAGGACATCGGGAATTCCCGCGCCTCTGCAGGCAATCCTTTAAACCCCGCAGGGTACCTGCTGTCTTTGGCGACCGTATGTATTCTAACAGATTGGTTATAGTGCGGCCAGAGCCGTAACCGCCTTCAGGTCCAGCTTGAAACCAGGTCCCATGGTAGTAGTCAGGGTAACGCTCCTGATGTACTGGCCCTTCGCGCCGCTGGGTTTGGCCTTAAGAATAGCGTCCATGACAGCTCCGAAATTCTCCAGCAGCTGCTCCGTTTCGAAACTGATCTTGCCGATCGCAAGATGAATGATCGCAGTACGGTCAAGCCGGTACTCGACGCGGCCTTTCCGCGCCTCAGAGATAGCGCGCGGCAGATTCTCGGGTGGAACAACAGTGCCGGTCTTGGGATTGGGCATCAGTCCGCGCCGCCCCAGGATCTTACCCAGCTTCGCAACCTTGGGCATCATGTCAGGAGTGGCCATCGCGGTATCGAACTCGAGCCAGCCATCCTCGATCTCCTTTACGAGATCCTCCGCACCGACATAGTCCGCGCCCGCATCCATAGCCGTCTTCGCCGCAGGACCTTGCGCGAACACCAGGACACGGATCTTCTTACCGAGTCCGTGCGGCAACAGTGCAACACCACGCAACTGCTGATCAGCACTGCGCGGGTTCAAACCCATCTTCATATGTATTTCGACTGTCTCGTCGAACGCGGCGTACGATGCCTTCTTCGCAAGCTCGACAGCCTCTGCGGGAGAGTAGAGCTTATCCCTCTCCACGAGCGCTACCGCCGCGTTGTACTTCTTACCGTGAGCTGTCATAGAATCCTATCTCCATTTACGCGCCCGACGCGCAGCTAGTTCTCGATATCAACGCCCATGCTTCGAGCCGTCCCCGCAACGATGGCTGCAGCGGCATCCAGGTTCTGCGCGTTGAGGTCTTTCATCTTCGTACGCGCCACCTCGTACAACTGCTCCTTGCTTAACGTGCCAACCTTCGTTCTGCGAGGCGTACTGCTGCCCTTCGCTACACCGAGAGTCCGGCGAACGAGATCCGATACGGGCGGCTGCTTCGTTATGAAAGTGAAACTGCGGTCATGATACACAGTAATCTCAGCAGGAATAATGAAACCTTCCTGCGAAGCAGTACGTTCGTTGTACTCCTTACAGAACGCCATGATATTCACGCCATGCTGACCGAGAGCAGGCCCGATAGGAGGGGCGGGCGTAGCTTTTCCTGCCGAAATCTGAAGTCTGATAACCGCGGTAATTCTCTTCTTTGCCATGCCTATAATTTCTCCACGGAGAGAAAATCCAATTCCACAGGGGTCTCCCGTCCAAAGAGCGACAACGCAACAATGACCTTCCCCTTCTCGGAATTCACTTCCTCAACCTTACCTATGAAATCTACAAAAGGACCACTGGTCACGCGGACACTATCCCCTTTCTTGTACGCAACCTTGACCTCGGTTGGTGAGTCCTTCATCCTGTCCAGGATGGTCTCAGCCTCGGACTCAACGAGGGGAGTTGGCTTGATGCCTGTGCTTACGAAACCTGCAACACCGGGGGTATTCCGGACGATATCCCAGCTATGTTCATCAAGTTCCATCTTAACCATGATGTACCCGGGGAACGCCTTACGGGTCACCGTGCGCCGCTTGCCGCTGCGTATTTCCATCTCGTTGGTGGTGGGCACGACGACATCGAAGATCTTGTCTCCGGCGTCCATGTACTTGACACGCTGTTCAAGATTGCGCTTGGCGCGGTCTTCACGACCGGACGAAACGTAAAGCAAGTACCAGTGACCCTGTGTCATCCTTGTATCAACCATTATCATTAGAACAACAGCAATCGCATCAGCCCGCTGAATGCAAAATCCAGAGCCCCTAACAGCGCGCCGACCACGAGGCATACGATGGCCACCATCAGACTCAGGCGCAGAGCTTCGCGCCGTGTCGGCCAATGGGCCTTGCGCAATTCCTGGAACGCATTTGCGAAGAAGCGAAACCTGGAAGGTTTCCTGCTCAACACAGGAGCGGCCTTCGCAGGCTTCGGAGGCTTGGCCTTCTGTTCGACCTTTGCAGGCACCATACGCGCCGGAGCAGCGGCTTTCGGCGCCTCCGCTTCAGGTTCCGGAGCCTCAGCCCGTGTCTCTCCGACGGGTCGTGGTTTCCGAGCCTTCTGAGACTGTTGCTTACCGTGCTTGCGCTTCTTGTCCTTGGATCCCATGCTATTTTGTCTCTCGATGTGGCGTCTGGGCGCGGCATCGAGGACAGAACTTCTTGAGCTCGAGCCGTTGCGAGTCGTTCTTCTTGTTCTTCTCACTCGTGTAGGTTCGTTCCTGGCACTGCGTGCAGGCAAAATGTATCACGAGCCGTTGTTCGCCCTTCTTAGCCATAGCTACTTGATGACCTTTGTGATGACGCCGGCTCCGACTGTCCTGCCGCCTTCACGGACCGCAAAGCGCAGACCTTCCTCCATAACCACCGGCACCATCGTCCTGATTGTCATACTGGCGAGGCTGTCGCCAGGCATGGCCATCTCAACGCCCTCGGGCAGAATGATCTCGCCCGTCACGTCCGTGGTATGAATGAAAAACTGAGGCTTGTATCCGGTGAAGAACGGGGTGTGTCGACCGCCCTCTTCACGTTTCAGGATGTAGATCTCTGCATTGGCCTCGGTGTGAGGCGTCACACTTCCGGGCTTCGCCATCACCTGGCCACGCTCGATCTCGTCGCGATCGATGCCGCGCAGAAGCACTCCAACGGCATCGCCGGCCTCTGTGCTGGTGAGCGTCTTGTGGAACATCTCCATGCTGATGGCAACGGTCTTTCTGGTGGGCCGGATGCCGACCAACTCAACCTCTTCGCCCGCTTTCAGTACTCCGCGCTCTACGCGGCCGGTGGCAACGGTTCCACGTCCCTTAATGCTGAACACATCCTCAACAGGCATAAGGAACGGCTTGTCCTTCTCGCGAACAGGCGTTGGGATGTAACTGTCCATGGCGTCGAGCAGCTTCCATATTCTGCCGCACCATTCGCACTCGCGGTTGCCGCAACCGCATTCGAGCGCCTTAAATGCACTCACCTGGATCACCGGCAACTCGTCCCCGGGGAATCCATTGGCAGTCAGGATATCGCGAACCTCAACTTCCACCAGTTCGAGAAGCTCAGGGTCTTCCATCATGTCGACCTTGTTCAGAGCCACAAGCATCGCTGGCACCTCAACCTGATGTGCAAGCAGGATATGCTCACGGGTCTGGGGCATAGGGCCGTCGTCGGCAGCGACTACAAGAACCGCGCCGTCCATCTGGGCAGCACCGGTGATCATGTTCTTGATGTAGTCCGCATGTCCAGGACAGTCAACATGGCAATAATGGCGGGTCGCTGTCTCATATTCGAGATGGGCGATCGCTATCGTCACTCCGCGGGCCTTTTCCTCAGGGGCGTTGTCGATTGAGTCGAACGGACGATACGTGTTGTATCCGCCGAGCTTCGACAATACCAGTGACATGGCCGCTGTCAACGTGGTCTTGCCATGATCGACATGGCCGATCGTACCGATATTTACGTGTTCCTTGGACCGTTCAAAGGTCTTCTTTGCCATCTTGCCAATAACCTCCTTAACTACCTGCGAAAAAGCCCACAACCAGATTCGAACTGGTGACCCCGTTCTTACCAAGAACGTGCTCTGCCGACTGAGCTATGTGGGCTGGGTACAGCCTATCTGGTGGAGGGAGCAGGATTCGAACCTGCGAAGCCCATAGGGCGGCAATTTTACAGACTGCTCCGATTAACCACTCCGGCATCCCTCCAGCGTGAAGTAGTCTATCACATGCGTACGCGGCAGCGCCAGAGCAGCCCGAGAGGGGATTCGAACCCACCAACCTACCGATTACAAATCGGTTGCGCTGCCATTGCGCCACTCGGGCAACGACGTGACAGACAAGTATATGGCGTGCCTCTGACAACTGTCAAAGGTAAGCTGCGCCCGCCGTAACGTTACGGTAGTCCTTATGTGGCTGCCGAGCGAATTGATTTGAAACGGTATGTATACTAACATCTTCAGGTTATTCGATGGTTGCAAGGAGGTGCCGCATGGCAATAACGATTTTCCAGACTCCTATCAAACTGGTATTCGGCGATGGAGCCGTTGATAAGGCGGGCGCTGAGGCAGCCCTGCTCGGCAAACGTGCGCTGGTCGTCATCGGTGGTTCGAGCGCCAGGAAGACTGGATTGCTCGACAAGGTTCTCACCGATCTCAAGAACAATGGTGTTGAAACTCATGTCTTCGAGGGTGTAACGCCCAACCCGCGAACATCTACGGTCGATGAGGCTGCCGCTGAAGCAGCGAAGCACAATGTGGACCTCATCGTCGGACTTGGCGGCGGGAGCGTCATGGACGCCTCCAAGGCGATCAAGCTTGCGTATTCCGGGGGACAACCCGTGTTCGACTACTACACTGGAGCTGCCGACCCCAAGCAGGTTAAGTCCAAGGCGGAGCTGCTGCTCATATGCACGATGGCTGCCACCGGATCCGAGTTCAATAACTGGGCCGTTGTCACCGATTGGGACACCCACGAGAAGCGTGCTATCGGCGTACCGTCTTTCTATCCCGCAACGTCGATCGTCGATCCTGCGCTCACGCTGAGTATGCCGGTCAATCAGGTCGCCAAAGGTGGCGTTGACATCTTCCTTCACGTCATGGAGAACTACATCACGCACGTGGGCGGAGCACCGATGTCCGATGCGCTGCGTGAAGCTATCATGAAAGTGGCTGTCGATTGGCTGCCGCCGTCGGTGAAAGATCCCAACGACCTCGAGGCGCGCTCGCATCTGAGTTGGGCAAGTACTCTCGCCTGTTCACAGATCATCGCGCTGGGAGGAGGACTTGGCTACCGGCCCATCCACCTGATAGAGCATCCGGTCAGTGGCTACTTCGACATCGCCCACGGAGATGGTCTCGCCGCGCTCACCCCTGCCTGGCTGCGGCAGAGCATGGCGGTGAGGAGCGACCGCATCCAGAAGCTGGTGAGAAACGTCTTCGGCGCTTCCGGCGATCCCGCTGATGCCGTCGAGGCGTGGCTCGAGTCGGTGGGCATGAAGACGTCGCTCAGCAAGCTGGGTGTCACCGAGGATAAGTTCGACGCCATGGCACAGACCGCGATCGACACGTCCCGTGGCTTTCTGCCCAAAGATGCGGTGCACAACAGCGTGGAGACGATCGCGGAACTGTATCGCGCCTCGTTCTAGTACGCTACTGTATCCAATCGAAAGGGGAGGAGCCCGGGGCTCCTCCCCTTCTCTACTATGTCAGACGGGCTGAATCAGGACCTGCCGTGAATTGTTATGTCGCGTGTATCGCCAACCATTGCCGCAGCAGATCGTAGAACTCCTCACAGGCGTGGCGCTCGTACCAGGGGTAGTGTCCACAGTGTGGCAGTTCGCAGTACTCGAGCTGCGGCATCACGGATCGCAGACACCGCCAGATCGACTCCCCGGGATGGGAGTCGTCGACTCCGTGCAGCATGACCGAGGGAGCAGTGATGTGACCGAATGCCGCCGGGTATACACCTGTGCGCTGCAGATGCATCATATCCTTCCACGTCTCCTCGTGGCCACGAGCGTCATAGAACTCGGTCTCATCGGGATGCGGCAACAGGTCGTACGAGTACACTGGTTCAAGCAACCTTCCGGTCACACACATCCGTACATCGGCATCCGCGATCGTTCTGGACACCTCACGTAACCTCGAGCGCAGCCGCGGGTCGAGGCGACACTCCACAGCGCTCAGGTACTCCCTCCGTGAGGACTCATCGAACGTACCGCAGGCAACGAGAACGAGAGCACCCGCGCGGTCAGGGTGCGCAGCCGCATACACGAGAGCAAGCATTGCTCCCCACGAATGGCCGACCAGCGCCGGCCTTGCGGCCTCGCAGTGAAGCGAAATTACATCATGTAGATCGGTAACATGCCGCCTTACGCTGAGGGGCTCACCTTCACTCATTCGCTGCAGGGGTTCGAGAACACGGAACGAATCCGACAACTCCCGGCACACCGGCGCAATATAACCTGCAGCGCCCGGTCCGCCGTGCAGGACGACTACCGTGGGTCCCCGGGTACCATATGTCCGTACCTGTATGAGCGCTTCAGCGTCGTTTGAGTCCCTCATCATCCTGTACGATCTCCCCGAGCTACTCGCCCGTAATCAGCTTCGTCTCCGGACCTCTTGAATGAGGCGTCGCAACAGTTCAGTGGCTGGAGCATGAATCCATCGATCCGCGGCCGCGAAATGAACCGGGCGACAAACATGACACCGGCAGTTGTACTCGTGGCCGTACGCAAATACTATCACTTCACTCCGTAACTCCCCGGACATCATTCACGGTCCGGCCCGCGCTTGATGCGGAAGGGCCATCTCAGATATAGTGCACGTCACAGACTATGCACAGGCCTCGAAGGCCATCCCGGTCTGCACGGGGATGGCCGTTTTTTCTGCAGGTCCGCCACCCGCCGGAAACGACGCTATCCTCAAGAGAATGACCCATGCTGGTACGTATTGCCGTAATAGCAGTCTATTTCCTCGCTCTTGTGCTGATCGGCTTCATCACGAGGCGGCGGCGGCACAAAGGGCCTGGAGAATACTTCCTTGCGGGTCGTTCCCTCGGCGGCCTGGTGCTTATAACAACCATGGCTGCCACCAATTTCAGCGCGTTCACAATCTTCGGGGCGTCGGGCGCCGGCTACCGCGACGGATTGTCGTTCTTTCCTATCATGGCATTCGGAACCGGCTTCATGGCGCTTACTTTCTGGCTGGTTGGACGCAGGGCGTGGAGAATGGGTGTGGATTATCAGCTAGTGACGCCGAGCGAACTGGTGCAGCACCTGTATGGCAGTAGAAGTGTCGCTGCACTTATGGCTCTGGTCCTCGTCGTATTCACTGTACCCTATATAGCACTTCAGCCGATGGCTGCCGGAGGAGTGCTCGGTCAGCTCTTTGGACTTCCTCACTGGATTGGGGCAACCATGGTCACTGCCGTCATAGTCATCTACACGCTTCGGGGCGGTCTGAGGGCGGTAGCCTGGACAGACGTGTTCCAGGGAATACTGATGGTAAGCGTAATGCTGCTCGCCCTCGCGATGGTTGTTTCGTTTCACGGAGGATGGAGCACGGCACTCGCTACGGCGCTGGAGCAGGAACCGGGACTGTTCAGCCGCCCGGGGCTTCAGGGTACGTATACACCTGCCATCTGGTTTTCGTTCCTTGCGTTGTGGTTCTTCTGCGACCCTATGTTCCCACAATTGTTCCAGCGCTTCTACGCGGCCCGAGGTGAAAAGACCCTAGGCCGCACGATGCTTCTCTATCCCTTGATCTGTACCGTCGCCTTTGCCCCGCCCGTGCTGATTGGAGTCCTTGGTCACATCTCAGCGCCGGGGCTCACGCCCAAAGAGGCCGACGGCATCCTCGCGCTTCTCATGATGAATATAGGCGGGAATCTGGTCGGTACGCTGGTACTAACAGCGGGCCTGGCAGCTCTTATGTCTACTTTGGATTCCCAACTCCTCACATTATCCTCGATATTCGGGCGCGACCTCTGGCCGGTTGTAACGAGGAGGCGCGAAACGCGTATTTCGACCGCCAGGCTGTTCGTAGTCATTCTGGCGGGCCTGGGGCTTCTTGTGGCACTGACGACTGATGCCACGATACTTGACCTCGGAGTCACAGCCTTCACAGGATTGGCCGTGCTGTTTCCAACGGTGCTGTTCGGACTCTATCTGCGGAGGCCCCGCGCGTCCGCCGCGCTGGCGTCTATCATCTCAGGTCAGGCGGTTGTGGTGGCGTTCCACCTGGGCGCGCTGCCAACCCTGGGCTTCCTTTCGGCGGTACCGGCTATGGCGTGCTCTGTCGTTGTCTACCTCGCCGTCCACCTGTACACCGGCCCGTTGGGCCACCCGTCTGTTACTCGCAGCCAGGTGCTCATGATACTCGGCTTCGGTGCTATCTTCGTCCTGGCCCACGACTTCTGGCGTTGGGAAGAAGCAGGACCTATTGTCCTGGGGATTCCAGCGTGGTGCTGGTATTTCGTCGGCCTTTCAGCCGCACAGATGCTGTTGACAGGTTACCTGCTCCGCAAAGCGAAACCCCTCCCGCCGTCGGGTACCACCACCTGACCAGCAGTATGTCGCCTCGTTACAGCCTGAAACCGCGAGCATTTCTGGCATACTCACCGCTCGGTGAGCTACTATATAGTGTTAGCTGCATTTGTAGAGGTCTGCCGACAAAGCGAACAGCAGTCGCGAATGTGTAGCGCTGTCACATCACGGCGGCCCACTTGTGGGCGGGCATCGGCCGACCCGTAAATACTCAGGAGAGATGCACCAGTGATACCCGATGAACTTGCTGCAGTAAGTCTGCCCGACGATCTCGTGGCCATCCTCGACCGCGCCCCGGCGCTTCGCGTTGCCGGATGTGTGGACGAGCTATTCGATCTGGCGACGGGAGACCGGCACTGCGATCTGTATAACGTTGCGTACACTCTGCCGGACGGACGGCAGGTCGTCGAGACCGAGGTTGCCCGCATCCGCAACGGAATATCAGTCAACTACATCGACCCGTATATGAGGCGCCGAGACCCCGACTGCATGGTGATAGGAGACGACCGTCCTTCCGACAAACCGAGATTCCGCGAGCGGTTCGGGTATGACTTCAGCCTGCTCCGCGATGAGACATTGGAGTGGTTCTCACGACAGGAGCTTGCGGCATTCTTCTTCAAGACAGGATTCCGCGACCTCGGAGCGCATGCTATGGCGCTTGTTCCGGCGAACGCCTCATTCTTTGCCTTGGGACTCGCCATGCTTCAGGGCATTCTCACGTACGGAGACCTGGCCGCCGGGTTTAAGCCCACCGTCTTCGTGCTGGTTGCGCCGCCATTCCGCCACACACATTTCGACGGCAAACAGGTTGTGGTGCACAATCGCCCGCAGGGGCGGCACGAGATCTTCTCCTACAACCTCTACCCGGGACCCAGCGCCAAGAAGGGCATCTATGGCACGCTCATCCGCAAAGGGGAAAAAGAGGGATGGGTGGCCGCGCATGGATCCGCAGCCCAGGTTGTAACGCCCTACGACAATGTGATCACCATCATGCACGAAGGGGCGAGCGGCGGTGGCAAGAGCGAAATGCTCGAACAGCCGCCACGCCTTCCGGATGGTCGTCTGCTGCAAGGCACGAACATCGTTACAGGAGAGCAGCGCCTTATCGAAATACCGCGCACTTGCGAGATCCATCCTGTGTGTGACGATATGGCATTATGTCATCCTTCAATCCAGAAGAGCGATGGCCGGTTGCGGATCGTCGATGCGGAACAGGCCTGGTTTGTGCGGGTCAATCACATTCAGGCGTACGGCACCGACCGTGACCTGGAGCGCTTGACGGTCAATCCGCCCGCACCGCTGCTCTTCTTCAACCTCGATACCGTTCCTGGGAGTACCGCGCTTATATGGGAACACATTCAGGACGCGCCGGGTGTCCCCTGTCCCAACCCGCGTGTGGTAATTCCGCGGCACATCTATCCTAACGTCATTCACAGGCCCGTCGCCGTGGATATCCGCAGCATGGGCCTGCGCACACCTCCATGCACGCGGGAAAGGCCCAGCTACGGCATAGTCGGGCTATTCCACGTACTGCCTCCAGCTCTGGCATGGTTATGGCGTCTCGCAGTGCCCCGCGGCGAATCTAACCCCAGTGTGGTTGACACTGATGATATAGGCAGTGAAGGTGTGGGCAGCTACTGGCCGTTTGCCACCGGGTCAATGGTTGACCAGGCGAATCTTCTTTTCGAGCAATTCGCAAACAACACGCGCATACGATACATCCTTGTGCCAAATCAGTACATAGGGGCCTGGAAGACCGGATTCATGCCGCAGTGGCTGGCCCGCGATTACCTTGCCCGACGTGGGAACGCCCGCTTCCGTCCGGGACAGCTTGTGAAGGCCCGGTGCTCGCTGCTCGGCTTCGCGCTCGATTCAATGCGAATCGAGGGGGTGCCCATAGCGAAGTATTTCCTTCAGGTGGATACTCAGGCGGAAGTCGGAGAAGAAGGCTATGATGCAGGGGCCTGTATTTTGAGACGCTTCTTCACTACCCATCTCCAGCAGTTCCTGACGCCTTCCCTTTCCCCGAAAGCCAGGCAGATCATCGAGTGCTGTCTTGATAACGGCTCCGTGCAGGACTATTCACAGATCCTTCCCGGAATGGACGAGATGGTGCAACCAACCGACGTCAGTGACTGACAGCCTGCTGGTCCAGCCGCGACAGGTGGCACGCGTCCCGCCGGGCGGTTCTCCTGGTACAGTTTCCGCGGACCTGCTGACTGCACATGTCGCCATTCGAATCGGGAAGCGTCTAACTGCCGGGGACAACGGACCGGACCTCGGCCGGCGCATCTACTGACCGTTCGCGTTGACCATTCCGCAACTGTTGTCCATTGCCCCGGGCCAGCTGTCTGTCACCGAGGGTGACCGGCTAAACGGGCCCTTCAGCTCACGATGTCGCCTGATGAGCGCCCAGTCGGTTGCTACTGATGACGGCAGTGAGGCAGAAAGCACTCGACAGAAATCGAAAAGGAAATGGGATTAGTGCTGAGGCGTGACTCGGGTGGAAGAACCTGGCTCCGCAGGTAGGATTCGAACCTACAACCAGACGGTTAACAGCCGCCTGCTCTACCGTTGAGCTACTGCGGAACGAAAACGCGATGCATAGTTTACCATGTTTGATCGATGGCCTGTCCCACGTGTTTCCAGCTATTGCGAAAGAATGGCTGCCGGACCAGGATTCGAACCTGGGCTAGAGGATCCAAAGTCCCCTGTGCTACCGCTACACAATCCGGCACCGGAAGTTCATGCCGAAGGTCGGACTCGAACCGACACGGAGGTTGCCCTCCAACAGTTTTTGAGACTGCCGCGTCTACCATTCCGCCACTCCGGCACGCGCCAAATACCGCCACGCTTCCACGAGCCATCAGGTCGTGATGAACATAGGGCAAGGGCGACGCTGAATTCTAGCATCCCGCAGGTGTGGAACCAAGCCGGACGCTACCTGCCGACTTGTCTTGGCAATTCCACGAACTCTCGGAGCGGGATTGTCGTCCAGGTCTCGGTCTTGACGTTCCCGTGGAAAGAGGACAGGGACAGCGGCAGCTTCGCAGCAGAATTCTGGTCAGCCGCCTCATACACAACCATCATGTCATACGGGCCCAGCAAACCATAAGCCCCGATAATCTTGATGCCCATAGACGCGATATTCTCTGCCGCCTGCTCCCATGCCTGGCCGAAGTCGATGATACTGTTGGGTCCCTTAGAAGTAAACTTGAGAAGCGTCACGTATGTCGTCATATCAACCCCCGGTTCAACCGCACGCGATGGAAGCCCACCCATAGCGCACCCATCGGTTCAGAAAACACAGATTCCTGAGGAATGAATCAATCACAGCCGACTGCCGTTGTCAACCTCATTGGCACGATTCTCTCGCGGTGAGCTGTGGAAGTATCCCGTGACGATACCCTTTCTGAAGGTGAAGCCGGAGGTCGAGGGAATCATTATGCGTTGATCCGGACTGTAGCGCGGAAGACATGCGGTACGGAGAGAGAACGGAGCACCAGCATTAGGTCCATCACAGCAAAACCCATTGATTCAGGGGAGAAGAGCCCACGCACAGCCCTCAGGACATGTGCCGGACTACGGGCGAGGTATGACGCAGCTCCTTTGAACCAAACCAAATGGGGTGTCACGTTACGTGCGGAAGCCGGGGTGCGGTGCCCGCCCGAGTGTCTCCCTCCAACGACGATCCGGGTGACACATACTCCGCTATCCAGCGCTTGAAGACCCGGTACACTTGCTCCGCGCCTACCAGGGGATCATCGCCCGGGTCCAGCTCCGACGGATACAGTATGAACGGTCTCGATTGATCTCCCCCGATTCCGCCGTGACTGCCCAGATGCTCTTCGAACGGGGCCACCTCATCCGTGTCTCTCCAATAAGTGCTCACCAGAAGGATGTCCGGGGCGTTGGGAAAGCTGTCTTCCCTCGACACCAGTGACGCGGTGTGGGGCCCGTAGTCGGTGAGAGGATTCTCGCCCTCGACCAATCCCCCATCGAGGTACACCCGGCCGTTCTTGCCCAGAACCACGGGACCTCTCTCCTTCGACCTCACCATCACGAATCCTACGCCAGGATGCTCCACAAGACCGGGCACAAGGTCCGGAAACATGGCCGCCATCTCCTCGAGGGCCAACCTGTAATCCGCGAATGTGAAGAATATGAGTCCCAGGTTGCCGGAAGCCAGAACCACCACATCCTCGTCCGCTTCACTCCCCACTCTGATCTGTTTGCTGTTGTCGAGGGCTCCCCTTAACTGTCTGCCGACGCCTGAACTCACGCCGCCCGAGTGTCCAAGAGCAGCATCGATGTAGTAGGCGCTTTCGTGTCTTGTTTCATAGCTGGCCACGCCCAGTTGTCTGTCCTCGTGGTTGAGCAGACGGCTCACCAGATCTTCAAGCCTCTCGCCGTAACGGGAAAGAAACGTCCTTCCCTGGCTCTGCCCGTGATCGGACAGAATAACGAAGCGGTACCTTCTTGGAGCATACCAGCCGATCCATTCCAGCTTCCCAAACTCTCTGTCCAGCTTCCTGAGTATCTCAAGTGCATCACTGCTGTTGACCCCCGAGTGATGCGACACCTCGTCATATCCTGCCAGCGAGACGTATGCGCACGGTGCCCCCGAGTACATATCACCTCGCAGCGTGGCGAGGGCGAAGTCCTTGACGAGGACGGCCAGCAGCGCTCTGAAGAGGACGTAGATGCCTCCCCTGTTGACGCGCGGTTGCTCGTTTCTGAGCCACTGGAGCCATGCCGACTTCTTCTCCAGGACGATGTCCCATGCCACCAGCCACAGGCTCCTCACCAGGCCGAAGGGATTGAGGTAGTAGGCACTCAGTTCGGCTGAAGTCTCACCGAAGACCCGGCTGGCCGTCAGCAAAACGTGGCTGGCATCGCCCGACAGGAGACAACCACGGCAGGCGCCTCCGTTGTGCAACAATCCGTCTCCATTCGTGACCTTCTTCTCGAGTTCCGTGAGATCATTTATCGAACTGGAGACAACCAGCCTCTTCCCGACCCTGTCGTACCATCGGAAGGCAGGGATATCGAAATTGTTGCCGTGCAGTATACCCGCCTGCGCCGCACTGGTCTGCGAGGACAGATCGGACACCCAGCCGATGAGCCTGTGACTGCCGCTGTCAATCCAGCGCTTCAGGTTAGCCATCTTGCCCCGAGCCATGGCCTCCCTGAGGACTTTCTCGCCAAGACCATCTATCTCTATGAAGATGAGCCCCGGCCTTCCTATGTCCTCCGTCCTGACTGCCCTTCTCTTAATCGTCCTGAGTATTCCGTGATAGATAACGGGCTCATCCTCGATGGAGAATATGCTGGCGATAATCATTGAGACGACCGTCAGCAGCAGGGCAATGAGGAAGGCAGCGGCAAATCCGTTGATCACGAAATGCGGATACAGGGCGGATGCTCCCATCGTGAGCAGGGTCATGAGGAGCAGTGAGAACGCGGGGAACGCAAGACACATGAAGCCGGCGGAGACCTTGTAAAATAGGCGGAGAAACGCCCAGACGAAGACGGGCCACAACACGACCTGCAGGATAGCCAGAATGACCACCACCCAGAGTGCACTGAGCCTATCGTCCAGGCCGCCGAGGCCCGGAAAGAGCTCAAGGACAAGCACGAGGCTGAGCGCGGACACGAAGAAGCTCAGAGACACACGCAGCAGCAGCCATCGCCTCCCGACCCGCGGCACGCGAGCTGGAGGCCAGGAACCTTCGCTGTTCATCTCACGATCTCCACGCTTAAATCATGATGCCATATACGTACTATCAAGTCCTGGTACAGGAGATGGGGCTGTCGGGCCATCGGTCGAAAGCCTGGCCCGGACGGAAGCCACGGCCATGCCCCGTAAGCTGTGCCGAGCCATGCCCCACCCACGTCGAACAATGCGGCAGTCGACCGATGGAGATGACGGCCGGCAGCGAAACCACGAAGGCTCAGGGGCACATCACCTCTGCTTCGACGCCGGTGGCCTCCACCGAATCCTGTGACAATGTGTGGAAACGCACCATTGCGCCGATGCCGGCATTGGCCATGAGCCGCGTGCCTCCTTCCTCTACGAAACAAGAAACAGGTAGTGCGGAAGAGGGACCCCGAAGCCCTGAACGTGCCCGTGAACGTAATCTCGAAATCACCGTTCACAGGTTGCTCCGGTATCGGGATACTATAGCTTCCAGCTATGGGTGAACTGACTCGTTGATAATGATGCATGGCCGCAGAGCATGCGACTTAACGCCGGCCACAGATAGTAGCACGGATGACTGTGCGAATGTGACGTCGCGCCGGGAAAAGCCCGCGTCGCCAACGTCCCAGCACCATCGGGACCTCACAGCGTGCACCGCAGGACATGTCGATCAACCGTACTCATCGGCACTACACTCTTAAGTGTGATTGAGGGTGGAATTACGTTCAAGAAGGAGTGCCGAGGACCAGAGTCGAACTGGTGACACGCGGATTTTCAGTCCGCTGCTCTACCTACTGAGCTACCTCGGCGTGTCCGAAGAATTTAACATACGCGCAGTCACGCGTCAACGTTCGCCGGTGAGGGGTGTGAACCTGATCTTGATGCATATCAGGAACTGCCAGGCTTGGTCAATGCCATGCCTCTGGCACACAGTGGACAATCTTCAGGACGATATGCCAGTGAAGGGGCTCGCAGGCAACTGAACAGAGCCGTTCCGAAAGATGGAGCTACTTCGCTGCGATCGATCATTACACCAACGCCCACCACATCGCCGCCCATACTTCGCACTGCATTGAGCGTTTCCATGACAGACTTGCCTGTGGTGAGCACATCATCGACCACCAGTACCTTCTCACCCGACTGGATAGCGAAGTCGCGCCTCAACACTCTTCGGTCACCATCCTTCTCAGCGAATATCCCGCGGATGCCGAGTTGGCGTGCGGTCTCGAAGGCAAGGATGACACCACCAGTGGTAGGACCAACTACAACAGCCGGCCCGTCGCTCCGAAAGCGATCGGCAATCATCGTGCAAAGAGTGCCGGTGTGTTCGGGATACTGGAGAATACGGAACTTCTCCCAGTACGTCGGCGAGTGAAGGCCGGAAGTCAGAAGAAAATGGCCTTCCCGCAGAACCCCCACATGCCGAAACAAAGCCTCAATTTGTGACGTCTGTTTAAGTTCCTGCGGCGACGCACTTTCCATCGACCTGACTACCTCTTACAGGTTGAAGTGATCGATCACCGACCACCGAGCAGGGGGCCAGTAGGTGAGTTGAGCCTTGCCGATAAGGTTGTCTCTGGGGACCGTCCACCCATTGTGAGAATCATTTGCGCTGTTCCTGTTATCACCAAGGACAAAATACTCGTTATCGGGGATCAAGGTAGGAGGCACGGTGTATCGTGGCTTCTCGTGAAGATAGTCCTCTTCCAGCGCCATTCCATCGATAAAGACAGTGCCATCACGCACTTCGATGGTCTCACCCGGCAGCCCAACAAGGCGCTTGATGAACGGGTATTCCGAGTTCAGAGTATCGGGAGGCTCGAACACGATTGCGTCACCGCGTTGCGGCTCGCCCAGGTTATACGCCACCTTACCCACGATTATCCAGTCGCCGTCCAGAATGTTAGGCTTCATGCAGGAATACTGAACCTCGTACCCCTGTACTGTCGCTCTCATCGGCAGGAAGATAGCGAGAGCGATTAGTGCGGTAATGACTATTTCGCGCAGGATTCTCACAATAGTCCGAATTTTAGCATAAACCTTACAAACCGCCGACCCGTTTCATTGATAGTAGTCGCCGCCATGCCCTTCCCCCCGGTTGCAGCTACCGGCGGATATCGTGACAGTCGACGGCTATTCACCTCCTGCTCAGGCGCCCCACCAAACAGGTGGGGCGTTTGGGTGTCACGGGCTCCGGTTGAATCCAATCGTGGCTAATGATAGTATATGGGTTTCGGCGGGCCGCTAGCTCAACCGGTAGAGCAGCTGACTCTTAATCAGCCGGTTCTGGGTTCGAGTCCCAGGCGGCTCAGTCAAACTTCTGCCTGCTGGATGACCGGTTTTAATAACCTACTGGCGCCAACTACTCTCCGCGCGATGCTAGGCACCAACAGCTTTGCCGACAACCGCGCTAACCTTACCAGCCTGTCATGCGGCACGAGCAACTTGTTTTGCGCCTTGGGAATACCTCATTATCCCGCGATTCTCGTCATCTCCGTGCTGGCAGTCTCTTCCATTGCAGCGCCAGCGCGACATTCGCGGGTTTCATGAAGCGTCTGGACGCGTGGTGTGATGCCCGTCACGCTCGTTATGGAGTTCGGGAATCGCTACAGAAATGGATGCAGCTTCCGTGGTTGCCGTGAAGGTGCCAATACACCCGCAGAGAGGACGGCAACCTCTGCGGGCAGGGTAACGCCTCTCTTCTACATCCTAACAAGCTCGTACCCTCACACACCAGCCTGGCGCAGGCGGTTGTCACAGACATTCCCGGAAGAATTACGATCCCTTCTGTCTCAAGCCAAGCTCCTGGCTCAACTGCAGGTAATTCAAAATGTCGGCTCGGTTCACAAGTCCGGCACACTTCGTATCATCCATCACAAGGACCTGGTTCACATCATGTCTGGTAATAAGGCTCATGGCCGCATTGAGATCATCTCGTGGGCTCACACTGTAAAGCGGCTCGCGTGTCATGATGTCCCGCACGGGAGTACGCTCCCACTGATCCCGCGGCAGTTCCTTCACGTCAGTTACGGTTACGATTCCCAGAACATAGTTGTCCTTGCACACCGGTACCGCTCGACGGTGTTCCCCGCGAAAGACCCGCGTCACCAGTTCAGCGATGTTAGCATCCGGACTGATGCCCTCCGGTCCTGCGCCGATAACCTCGCTGACCCTAACGCCTTTGAGCTGTTCGCGCATGGTCAATTCGCGCCGGCTCGCCTCAGCCGAGGTACTCAGGAACCAGCCGATGAAGGCCAGCCAGATGCCTCCCAGGTTACCAACAAACAGCTGCACCAAGCCGAAGGCGATGAGTCCCCAGCCCATCGCCTGCCCAACCGTTGCGGCTATATTCGTTGCCCTTATGAGATTTCCCGTTCTTCCCCAGAGTATAGAGCGCAGAACCCTCCCACCATCCAGCGGATAACCCGGCAGGAGGTTGAAGATCGCGAGAACAAAATTGATGAGCGCCAGATACGTGAGTACACCAGCCAGCGGGCTTTGCGGATCCTCAACCAATTGTAGGAGCCCCCAGAAGATGCCTGCCAGAACCAGACTGGACAAGGGTCCCACAATGGCCATGCTGAACTCTACCTTGGCCTCCTCCGGCTCCTCTTCGATGTTGCTGACACCACCAAGAATGAACAAGGTGATACTGTGTACAGGGATACCTCGAGCCTTTGCCACAAACGAGTGTGCGAGCTCGTGCAGCAGCACAGAGACGAATAACAGGAGCGTTACCAGAACGCCGACCATCCAATAGGTTGTCGTATCCCACTCCGGATACAACTGCGGAAAGACTCCCACCGACAGAGTCACACTGAGAAAGGCGAATATGATCAGCCAACTGTAGTGAATGCCGATATCAATACCGGCAATCCGGACCAGCTTCAATGAACTCTTCATGTTATGTCGCCTCCTCTGCTCAGCGTTACTGAGCACTGTCGCCCTTTCCTTCGCTCCTTGCACCCCGACCACCCCAAACTGCGCTCGAGATGCGACATCTCAAGGTCAGCGCTCTGATCAACTACCGGGACGCTCACGACACTCGAGCAAAGTACCGGTGGTCGGGCCAGGACAGTCACAGCCAACATCCAACTCACCACCGATACTAGCAGAATCGAGGGCGTCGCTTCCATCCGGTTCTATCGGGCACTGCAGGGCGCATATAACAGGCATCGAACTGCTGCCGATGCGGGCTCACCGTCGTTATCACCGCCATGCGCTCAACATCCTCAGGCACGGAGGGGGACGGCTAACGCTCACTCATGGAGAAACGATCAAGGGTAGGATTCCGGCCGGGCGAGCGTCTACCTTACTGTCCCTGCACATATCACGCGTCTCAGCACAAGATCACTGCTCCACTTGTCCTATCACGTTGTTGGACATACCTGTAGAGAACAACCAGCGCTCGCGGCCTGCGCAGATTCCAGCCCAGATAACGGTACGGATGAACAAATGTGTGCGATTGCGCCCGCCACTACCTTCACCTATAATCTTCAAAGCCCTAACGAGCTTGCTATGACTCAACACAGGTCACGCTTCGTGCCGGGAGATCGCCTCATCACCCTGGCAATCCTTACCATCTCCATGCTGGCAGCCTTTGCCATCCGAACCGTCTGGCCTTACGAAAACGTGTTTGTCGACGGTGTGGTGTGGTTTCGTGGCATGGATGCCTGGTACCATATGCGCCTAGTTGATAGTCTTGTACACAACTTCCCATTTGTAACAGCATTCGACCCGTTCACCTTCTTCCCCCGAGGAGTCCTTTCAGTCTTCCATCCGCTTACCAATTGGCTTATAGCTGTCCCGGCACTGATTGCCGGCGGTGGCAACCCATCACCTGAACTCGTGGATATCAGCGGCGCGTATTTCCCTCCAATACTTGGCGCGCTCACGGTGATCCCGGTCTATTTCATCGGTCGCCATCTGTTAGGGCCGATCGCAGGTGCAGTGAGCGCACTCCTTATCGCTGTCCTACCGGGGGAATTCCTGTCCAGGTCTCTCCTTGGCTTTGCCGATCACCACGTCACCGAGACGTTCTTCTCCACGGCCGCATTGCTGTTCCTCATGATCGCCACCCGCCAGGCGTCCGTTGACGGCGTATCTCTGCACAGGCCTGCAGATGTGCTCAATCCGGCCTACCGTAGAACGCTCCTCTATACCGGCCTGGCTGGCGTGGCTCTCGGTCTCTACATCCTGGCCTGGCGAGGTAGTGTTCTAGTCATGGGGATCCTGTTTCTATACGTGGTCGTTCGCACCCTCATTGACTACTATACCGGCGCACGAGGAGACGATCTTATGCTCGTGTGCTCCGGAGCAACTGCAATTGCCGTCATGATAGCCAGTTCCACGGTCCAGACCCACTACATGTCGACCTTGTATCTACTGGCGATGCTTGGTGTCGTCGCAGCCCCATTTGGGTTGCGCTTGTTTCGGAATCTGGGCCTGCGATTCCACTGGTCTTTTCGGACCTTCGTGCTTGCCGTGATTGGCACCTTCGCTGTTCTCATGGTTGTTGTGGCCATTGGGGTTCCCGGCCTATGGGGCAACATCCGTGGCGCCATCGCATTTATGATACCGACCGGTGCACATCTCACCATAATGGAGATGCATCCCCTCCTTTTTCCCGCTGGAGAGTTCTCTTTTACAGTCGCATGGAACAATTTCACCACCGCGCTCGGAGGCTCCATCGTGGGAATGTTTCTGCTGATTCGCTTCGCGCGAACACGACCAGAGAACAGCGTTGTTCTCTTCGCTGTCTGGAGTTTGGTTATGCTCTTCGCTGTCCTGCTTCAGCGCAGGTTCGGCTACTACTACGCGGTCAATGCAGCGGTCCTGTGTGGTTTTCTTACCGCGTGGGTGTTCCACTCACCCTGGATGCAACGAAAGTATCAGGCACTGCGGCAACATGCGCCGGTACCGACCACACTCAAGACACAATCCAAGAAGGCCCGACGTGCCATCGCATCACACAAGTCAGAGCGCCGTGCCGCCGTTCTCAGCATAGTGACAATCAGCGTCCTCGTCGCAGGTGTGCTATTCGTCCCCAATGTGGATATGGCACGCAACTTTGCAAAGGAGCCCTCTCTCATGACGAGAGGCTGGTGGGAGACGCTGACCTGGATGCGCGAAAATACGCCCGAACCCCTGGGACCCTATGGCTACTATGCCCTGTACGATCCTCCAACGGAGCAGGGTGGTTTCGAGTATCCGACTGAAGCATACGGTGTAATGGCCTGGTGGGACTACGGACACTGGCTAACAAGAGTAAGCCAGCGCATCCCTGTGTCGAATCCCTTTCAGCAGGGAGCGCGACAGGCCGGACTCTTTTTGACCACGCAGTCCGAGACTGAAGGAGCCCTCCTGATGGATGAGTACGGCTGCAGGTACGTACTGATTGACAGCAGGACTTCCATCCGAACCTTCCACGGTGTAGTCATGTGGGCACAGCGGGATCTCGATGACTATCGGGAAGTGTACTTACAGCGTACCCCCGCAGGAACCCTTGGACGGGTGCTTCTCTACTATCCGGAATACTATCGCTCAATGATGGTCCGGCTGTACAACTTTGGTGGCGAGGAATTCGAGCCGCAGGAGTACACCGCAATTCGATACGAGGAACGCCGGGAGGATGGTGCCACACTTAAGGAGATCATCGATATGCGGGAATTCGCAACGTACGATGAGGTCCAGGCATTCATAGACTCCGCTGAAGATAACCGGTGGAGGCTTGTAGGCACTAATCCTCTGGTATCAGCGGTCCCTCTGTCCGGCCTGCAGCAATTCAGCCTGGTATTTGAATCCGAATCGCAGACATTTATCCAGGCCCAGTTGCTCCCCGAAGTTCGCGTCTTTGAGTACACCGGAGCTGGGCAGTAGCTGATTCCGCTTCTGCCAGCCAGTCATTGAATACTCCCATGCCGGCCCAGCGAGTTCCATCTGGATGACTCCGATGCATAAACAATCGCGTTCGGTAGGTGTACGTTCATTCATGCGGCGTACCGTGGCATCATCCCTGTACACGAACGCGGTGTATATGATGATGTCACAGGGAGTCTTAGCACTCCTCGGATTCTTCTTCTGGGTAATAGTTGCCAGATACTACACCGCGGCAGAACTCGGTTACAGTTCCGCAATCATCTCCGCAATAGGGCTTGTCGCGCTGATAGGACGACTAGGGCTGGACTCGTTCGTGGTGCGATTTCTGTCCGGTTCCACCAATCCAGCGCGCATCATCAATACAGCGCTCACCTACTCGGGGATGGCAACCGCTTTCGTGGCACTGGTGACCGCGGTGGGACTGCGTCTCTGGACACCCAGCCTGGGTTTCGTCGCCACACAACCCATCTTCCTGGCTGCATTCGTGGCATTTGCTATCGCAAGCTCGCTTTCCACTATTGCAGGAGCAGGGTTCATCGCGGGTCGCCAGTCGAAGTATCTAATGCTTAAGGACACTGTGTTCGGAGCCAGCAAACTCTTCCTGCCATTTCTCTTTCTCCAGCGGTTCCATGCTTTTGGCATTGTGGCCAGTTGGGGGCTTGCCACAGCACTCGGCCTTGTTGCCGGATTGTTTCTATTTATGCCTCGTGTGCTGGCTGGTTACACGCCTCGACCCTCGGTCGGCGACCGTCTGGTCCGGCGGGCCTGGGGTTTCTCAGGAATGAGTTACCTCGCGAATCTTCTAGCTGCTGCTCCTGCGTTTCTTGTTCCCATAATCGTTATCGGTGCCCTTGGCCCAGAAGAAAACGCCTACTTCTACGTCGCCTGGGCTATCGCGACGATCGTCTTCTTCATCCCTCAATCCTTGGCGCAATCGCTATTGGCCGAAGGGGCCCATCACAGGCGCCGGCTCAGGCATGACATTCGTAGAGCAATAGTATTCAGTTTCGCGCTTCTTCTACCCGTCACAATCCTGGTGTGGTTACTCGGGGAGCAATTGCTTCTCGCATTTGGCGCGAACTATTCTGAACGATCCTTTCAGGTCCTTCGCGTCCTCATGCTGGCCAGTCTTCCGCTATCCGTGACCCGGCCTTTCTTCAGCGTGCTCAGGATTCGCGGACACCTGCGCGAGCTTCTCGCCTGGCGAATAGCACTGACATTGGTCTTGCTCGGGATGAGCTACATGCTTCTGCCTGCATTCGGGTTAGAGGTGATCGGCTGGATCTGGTTGACGGTACACAGCATATTTGCGCTGGCAACGATTGTATTACGTGGCCGGCTGTGGCTTTGGGCCTAGTCCCGCCGGCACCTTACAGCTAACGGTCCCATCCCACGCCACATTCCCTTGCCCCATCGAGAAACACCGAGCGACTTATTTAACCTTTCTCCACTGTTAAAAGCCTCACTACGGAACGACATGTTTGCGCAATAGCCATTGTAAACCGGGATCAGCGACATCCCCCGTCCAATCGGTATATGAGAGCATCGAGTACAATCCGGGCGGGCTCCATTCCGTCGCTGAACTATCGAGAACCCGCCGTGATAGCCTCGCCACGCCACGGCAATTGTCTCCAGTTGTGACCGATAGAAGCTTTGCATAGTACCCGACAAATCGTCAGCCGGTAGTGCATCGTCGTCTGGGCACGCAACAATGTTAGAGGACGACTCACAAACTCCGGCGAAGCTAGCACACGACACAGCCGGTTAAGGGTCCAGAAGAATGAGTTGCACCGTTCCTCTCTGAAGACTGCTAGACATTGCACTCAGTAAGGACCAGAGTTGCAGCGGTTGCTAAACGACAATCAGGAATGCATCGATGGGCGGCTTTTGACGACCCACGCTGTATATGAGCCCGCACAAATCATCCCAAGGATCAGTGGCGTAGCGCAGAATCACGTGACTGACGCTGGAACACCCATCGAGTTGATGTCGGGCACGAGCATCAAAGTCGATGGAATCGTTCGAGGTGTATCGGCCTGTTTGCATCCGCTTAGAACCTCTTTCGCAAAAGAGTTCGGGCAATCCGAAATCCGTCTCGCAGCGAACGCAGCTTGGTGGTGGTGACACGGCGAAGGTGGTGTATCGGTATCTCGCCCAGGCGTAAGTTGTGCCGGACGACCCCGGAGAACAACTCGTCCTCGAGGTTGAAGCCACGGGAAGACAGTTTCAATGAGGGAAGCACGGAGCCTCGGAATGCCCAGTAGCCCGTACATAGATCGCGGGTCTTCCTGCCATACAACACACACGTGACCCATGCCAGGAGGCGATTGCCTGCGACGTTGAACCGGCTTATGGAGCCGGGTGCCCGTATACCCTTCAGTCGTGAGCCGAGCACAACATCGCAGCCATCCTGAAGCACTCCCAGCATCTCCGGTATATGTGTGGCCGGATATGTGGCATCCCCATCCAGCATAACCACGTAATCGGCACGGGCTTGATCGAACCCCATTCGCATCGCCATCCCTTTACCGCGCCGTGGCTCGACAATGACCTCTGCTCCTTTGCCGCGTGCGGCATCGGACGTTCCATCGGTACTTCCGTTATCAATCACAACAGTGCGTACCTGAAAGCCCATGGAGCGAAGATCTGCGACAGGTATCTCCTCAATCATAATGCCAATCGTAGTGGCTTCATTCAGCGCTGGAATAACAATGTCAACTGCAGTGAGTTTCAATCTTGGACTCGTTCTCACGCCCACAGAGGCGCTTCATACCTGCAGTGGGGCTCCATCATAACACCACGCTTGTCCGTTCCTGCTATCATGTCACCAATTCCCACAAACGGTAATTGATGTTCGATTCAGATCGTAATAGGAACAACGTGACCACTATTCGGGACAGAGTTGAGAACATACTGCGAGACATCCCCGACCACGTTACAGTAGTTGCCGCCGCGAAAGGAACCACACCGGATCAGGTGCTTGAAGCTGTCCAGGCAGGCATCACCATCGTCGGGGAAAACTACTTCGCTGAGGCTCGCAGAATTCGCCCGCTTATAACCCCTCCTGCCCGATGGCACTTCCTCGGACGGCTGCGTCCTCATGATATTCGACTTGCCAACCTTAGCTCTGTCGATGCAATACAGACCATAGATTCCCTTGAACTCGCTCGTCGCCTTGACGACAAATGCTCCAAGCTGAATCGAGTAATGCCCGTCTATATTGAGGTGAACAGCGCACGCGAGCCCCAGAAGGCAGGAGTCCTTCCGGAAGCAGCGGAGAGCCTGATCTGTGATATGGCTACGCTTACTAATGTTGAAATCGTTGGATTAATGACCATGGGGCCTTTGAGTAACTCGGCAGAAGACTATCGGCGGTTCTTCTCTGAAACAAGACAGCTATACGAGCATATTTCGGCACTCGGTATTCCCGGGGTTCACATGGAGCAACTGTCCATGGGGATGAGCGACTCGTATGAGATCGCCATCGAGGAAGGGGCGACCATGATCAGACTCGGAACAATCCTGTTCGGTGCGAACTGACGAGCGCCATTCAACAAGTACAGTCGACAATTGAGCGGACGCTATCGATGTCCATACGCGACAGGTTTCTTCACTTCGAGAGACTGTCTTCACCTAATGTCAGATCCTGACACATGGAGACAATGCCGGCACACAACCCGAATCACGGTCATTGAAGCCGCCAGTGTTACACTACGCGTGCATGTCGCTGAAAAGTGTCATTGTCAGAGCCACAGAAGCTTACCAATCACGACGGTCGGTGCGCGTGGCTCTTGTCGCCGTCATTGTCCTCTTTACGGGGTTATCAATCTGGTTCAGTTACACGCAACTGGACGTTCAGGGTGTCAGAACGCACGGGTATCTGGGTATCCTCTTTATCAACCTCGTTACCTGCGCGACGATTCTCGTGCCCGTCCCGGGAGCGGTGGCAGTGAATATCGCCGCGGGTACCTGGATGAATCCCCCTGCGGTTATACTCCTGGCCGCCATCGGATCGACAATTGGAGAAATGACCAGCTACCTCGCCGGCTCGCTTGGACATCAATTCCTTGCTTCCGCACATTCACGCCGATACGCACAGGCCGAGACTTGGATGAAGCGATTCGGCGCACTGGCTGTGTTCCTGTTCGCTCTCCTGCCCATGCTGCTATACGATCTAATTGGACTTATCGCTGGATCGACGCGTTATCCGTTATGGAAGTTTGTGACTGCTACTTTCGTGGGGAGGATCCTGCGGCACACGGTTCAGGTGTATATCGGCTACTCACTGGCCGGATTCTTTCCATTATCCTGATCTGTTCACTGCACTCGCCACGTCTCTGGCAGCTGCATCCGCCGTACATCTGCGGCCGGAAATCGCTCGGAACGAGAATTGCTGGAGCAACCTTATCGACAAATGGCTGAGGCTGCGGAGAGCCAGTGCACAATGCAGGTAAAATATGTACCCGCGCACCCCAAAACCAGACATGGAACCTTTCCACTCATTCGGTTGCCACTGCGACCATCTTGCTGGAGCAATAAATCAGACCCCGGGGAACAACCACTGCCATAACGTAGGAGCCGGAATCTTAAGTGGTGTGTAACGACTGAGAGCTTCTCCAAGACCGAGCATCTGAACATGGAGCCAGTATTCAAGCACTGGCTTCGGCACAACTAGGACAGATAGAATCCGCAATAGCCCCTGCCTGACCGCGGCACCAGCGCAGGCGTAAAACGCCGAGCCAGTAAGATCACTGGAAAGAATGCCACGGCTAGGTTCGGAAAGAAGAAGAGTACATAGCGAAGACCTGTGATGCTGAATACTGTGACCCCCACCAACCTGTACATCCACATCCAGAACATTGCTTTCGCATTGAGATCGTCGTGCCAGTTCAGAGAGGCCCGAACTGCGAACGCAAGGAAATACAGGTCAAGAAATTTATCGAGAAGGTGATAGTCAGTCACACCTTCCGTATATCCGAATACCTGCTGGTTCACAAGGTATACAACCGGTGCGTGCAATCCGTCGACTACGAGGCAGGCGCCGAAACCTCCAAGTGGATACCGCAGGATAGAAAAGGGTACCGTCGTTCTCACCAGCAGCACGATGATAGTCCCGGGATCCATCGTGGCATCGTACCATCGTAATCTCGCACCTTCAAATGAGACTATTGCTCAGGTCGCACAGCGAAAGCACTCTCACTAACGCAAACGAACTCTGAGCGATCTGACTACCTGCACGCATTGCAGGGCGACCAGTGACTTGCATCACCCAGTAGTATATTCTGCATCCATATTCCAGGCCGACGTGCCTCGTACCGAGAGAAGAAATGAGGGGGTGACGCACCGGTCTGTACAAGTTACTCTTCTCGCATTGACTCTTGTCCTCTCTTTTGGCCTGCTCTGGTACGGTCACACCCGAATGACCCCTGAGCAATATTTGTCCATGGTTATCTTGGAGTATTGATACCAAACCTCCTCACAGCAGCGACAATCCTTTTTCCACTGCCGGTGAAGCCGTGAACGTTGCAACCGGGTCCATTCTCTATCCATTCACAGTGGCAGCATTGGCGAGCATCGGCGCAACCGTTGGAGAAATGATCAGCTACCTGGCAGGATATTTCGGGCGCGGTGTGTTGTCATGACGCCATGCTACTCGCTATGCCTCTGCCAAAAAGGTTGGATGAATCGATATGGGCTGTTTGCAGTGTTTGCATTTGCTCTTGTTCCCATGTTCGTATACGGCCTCATCGGTTGGGTATCCGGCTCCACTCGGTATCCTGTCGCCAGATTCATGGCGGCGACATTTGCAGGCCGATTGGGGCGCTATCCCATCTATTTATATGCTGGTTAGTCGCTGAGCTTCATTTTATTCCTTCCCATAGCAGCGCGAGGCTCTACAACTGCCGCAGCAGGTCTGGTTGTCATTCACTAACGGACCAACACGAGACGTCAGATGCCACTCATGGCGGGCAAAGTCTGGCACACTGAGGTGCCGATTCAATAGCTGCCGTTGCCGATGATACAATACTGCCCATGGCAAAAGACTATTACAAAGCACTCGGCCTTCAACCTTCTGCTTCGCCCTCGGACATCAAGAAAGCTTATCGTCGTCTTGCCATGAAATACCATCCTGATCGAAATCCTGGGAAGGAGAAGGAGGCCACGGAGAAGTTCAAGGAGATCAGCGAAGCTTACGGCGTACTTGGAGACCCCGAGAAACGACAACAGTACGATCAGTACGGTACTGTCGGCGACATCGGTGACATATTCGGCAGCAATACCACAAGTACCGGATTTGAGGATGTCATGAGGGGCTTTCAGGGTCGCGGCCTTAGTTTTGACTTCCTTGATCCTATTCTGGGCGACGCCCTGCGAGGCCAAGGATACAGAGTCTCATTCAGTGGGCTCGGCAAGTCAGGTGGCCCGCGCCGTCGAAGTTCGGGTACGCGACGTTTCACTCTAGAGGACTTGTTTGGCGGACCACAGCAGCAGGAGCAGCCGCCAATGACGGTCACTTACGAGCTCGCAATCTCGCCTGAGGAAGCTGCGAAGGGAGCGACGAAGCGGCTGACACGTAAAGGACGTAAACTTGAGGTCAAAGTCCCCCCTGGCGTTCATACCGGAAGCATAGTCAGACTGGCAAACGCGTGTACCATCACCGATGGCTGTCAGGGTGATATTCTGATTCGAATCAAGGTCAAATAGGCAGTGCCAGCGAATCTACCACCGCAATACAAAGCGGCCGAGCAGCGATATCGCGCGGCGAAAGACGTCGAAGACAAAATAGCCGCACTCCAAGAGATGCTCGCCGTCATGCCCCGCCATAAGGGCACAGACAAACTGCATGCCGGTTTGCGCGGCAAGATCGCCAAACTGACACAGGAATCCGAGCGGAAATCAGCCACGGCGCGGCGAGCTGGTTTCTTCATTCGCCGTGAGGGTGCCGGACAGATCGTTCTCACAGGATCGCCCAACACCGGCAAATCGCAGTTGGTCGCAGCCCTCACTAGCGCGACACCCGAGGTAGCAATGTATCCCTATACTACTCAATCAGCTATGCCAGGTATGATGAGGTATGAGGATATTCAGATTCAACTCGTAGATACCCCACCACTGGGACAACGCGGCGTAAGAGCGCTTGTCTCGAGTACGCTCCGTGCGGCAGACATTGTCGCCATCGTCGTCGATCTCGGAGCTGAACCAGTATTGGAACTCGAATGGTCTCTGTCGGAATTGTCTGAATGTCGCATAATTCCCAGATCTATGCCGACCGAACAGGAGACAGTTGGTGGCATCTACCCCAAGCACATACTCGTCATAGCGAACAAGAGTGACTTGCCTGGCGCACAACGTAACCTGTCATTCCTTCGCGAACGCTACGCGCAGTTTTTCGCTATCATCCCTGTGTCAGCGACTGAAGGAGATGGGTTGCAGGATCTGCCGGGGCGGATTTACGAAGCTCTTGAAATAATTCGCGTCTATACTAAAGCGCCGGGACAGAAGGCTGACCAGAATGAACCTGTTATCCTTCCGAAAGAGTCGACAGTAGGCGAGGCTGCTGAGGAGATTCACAAGGACTTCAAGAAGGGAATGAAATATGCTGTCGTCTGGGGCTCTGGCAAGTATCAGGCGCAAACAGTGAGTAAGACGCATGTGCTGCAGGATGGAGACATAGTCGAGTTTCACGTATAAATTGCCTGCCAATGATTGTCCTGCCTGTGAGAATCCCATATCACGTGCCGCCAACACGGGCTTCGACCCGTAGTCGAGCAATGCTCCGACTGACACCATTACCGGGCCCATACTGTTGAAAAGGGAACAGGCTTTCTCTATACTTGCGTTCGGTGGTTGCGAGAGTAGGTTATCAAGTCTTCCGACATGTCTGTAGTAGCGACTCCTGGGTGCACTGGATGACCGAAACCTGAACCAAATCTCAAAGAAAGGAGGTCATCCGGTGAGTTTCGCAGACAAAACCCTTCAGTGTGCGGATTGTGGCGCGGAATTCGTATTCACCGCCGAGGAGCAAGAGTTCTTTGACTCCAAGGGGTACACAAATGAGCCGAAGCGCTGCCTCACATGCCGTCGAACACGCAGGTCCCAGAAACCTGACGGTGGGGACGGATTTCAAGGCAGGCAACTCTACGGTGCCGTGTGTGCCGAATGCGGCAAGGATTGCGAAGTTCCATTCGAGCCGCGTGACGGCCGACCCGTCTACTGCAGCGACTGCTTCGGACGACTGCGCAGCAGGTAGCCGCCTTACAAGTTAGCTGGCACGGAAGACATCTACGGGGCCCCTACGAAGGGGTCCCGGTACTTTCTCAGTGGGCCAAGGGCGTTTACGCTGACACAATGCTCTTGACCATGGCCCGGGTAATGATAAACATCAGTTCCTCAGAAATGAAAGGGAGGCCTACCATGGGAAGAGCTTCGTCCGTTACCTCACCTGCGACGCAGTCAATATCCTGAGTGGCCGCATAGCGCTCCAGTACGTGAGATCGGAATGACAGAGCCCTCTCGAGTCCAAGTCTCAGAAATTCGGTCGCCTGCTCGTTGAGCAGCACTCCATGATGATCGAGGCCAAGTACAGCGACCTCGAAGGTATTGAGACGGCGAAGTGACGCGACGTATGAACTATAGTCATACTGGGCCGAAGGGAAAGAAAGCCGGCGCCAGTCTTTCACAGGATGTGGCATGGTATCGGTCGGGAAGAGCGCTTTGCAGCATGGAAGATAGGTAGCCAGACAGCATTTGCTGTGACCCGGGACCTCGTAAAACTCAGCAATCACACCATTGCCAAGATCCAATCTTTCCCCATCCAAGACCGCTCTATCAATGAACAAATCTTGGGTCCGATCACATATGGTGGCGCACTGATGCTCCATTCCAACCTGATCTGCGGCAGAGTCATTCATCCTCGCGTTGTAGTCCACAACCTTTGGTTTGGAGAGTATCTCCGCAGCGGAGGAACTGCCCAGGACCTGCAGTTGGGGAAATCGCGCTCGGAAGTACGGCAGCGCACCGCAATGATCGAAGTGAGAATGGGTGAGCACCAGGTATTTAACAGAGAGCGAATCGAGTCCGAGTTGATTCAGCTGTTCATCAAGGGAGGGAGTTGCATGGCTCATCCCACCTCCGATAATCATCGCATCATCTCCCTGCACCAGGTAGAAACAGAGCTCGTGCGTACCAAGGAAACGAATGGCATCGTTAATCTTTGTCGGTTCTTGCAGCCACAAACCGGACCTCCTTCTCACACAACGTCAAAGCGAACGCATATGATTCTAACATGAGTGCACGTGCGGAGTTCCAGGACGCCTTCGTGAAGAAGAATGAACCATGTCCGATGACACCATGCTGGGAGAAATCGCCTGTGTATAATGTGGACAGCTTTCAGGGGAAGAATCATGATTACTAGTGCTCTCCTTTTCCGGCTATTCGATGCAGCGTACATGCAGCGCTGGAACGATCAGATCCGGCCCGTGGAGCTCACAGAGCTTGACAAGCAAGCACACAAGATGGTCGTGGCATTTGTGCTCGGCAAGCACGAAGAGAGCTCTGAAGCCTTCAGCTGGACGTCTCTGATCGAATCGGGATTATTCGAATACCTGCAGCGTTTGGTATTGACCGACCTCAAGCCGCAGGTCTTCTACAAGATAAAAGAAGATCCGGTGAGGTACCAGCAACTCAACGATTGGGTCTATCGGGAACTCAAGGAGCTCATCGCGCCTCTAGGAGTTGAATTCTGCGAACGATTTCGGGCACATCTCTCATCCCGCGATGAGCCCTGTCACCAGAGGGTGGTCAAGGCTGCGCACTTCTTCGCAACGAAATGGGAGTTTGAAATCATACGTCGAGCGAACCCGCTCGGACATGAGATGGAACGCATCAGTGCTCGCCTGGAATCCCAACAGGAGCAGTACTACGATATGGTGGGCCTCCGGAACCTTGAACTCTACCCGAAGCTGCGCAGTTTTGTAGACCTCTGCGGTCTGCTCAGGTTTCAGTCACGATGGAGCCATGTGCACAGGATTCCCAGGACGTCAGTTCTCGGCCACATGCTTATGGTAGCCATGATCTCCTATCTGTTTTCTCTTGAAATTGGGGCGTGCCGCCGACGATGTGTCAACAACTACTTAACCGGCCTGTTCCACGATCTTCCTGAGGCCCTTACCAGAGACATCATCTCTCCTGTGAAACACTCCGTGAAAGGACTGAACTCTCTGATCAAGACCTATGAGCGGGAGGAAATGCAGGAGAAAGTGTATCCTCTCGTACCAGCCGCGTGGCATTCAGATCTGAAGCTGTTTACTGAAGATGAGTTTCGCAGCGTTGTCCATGTCAACGGCTCGCCCGTATTCTGCAGCAGCGACGAGATTAATGACCGATTCAACGAGGATGTGTACAATCCACGGGATGGTGAACTCATAAAAGGAATAGACGACCTCACCGCCTTCATGGAAGCTCAACTCGCCAAGAACAATGGGATAAACTCTCCAGAGCTTTCACGGGCGCGTCAATCGATTAAGCGAAAGTACGGGACTGTAACCATAGCAGGAATCGAATTTGGAAAACTCTATGCCCAACTCTGATTCCTGCTCACAGCGATTGCAGCTATCCGGCTACCGGGATGGATCCACGGGACACTAAGATGAAGGCAGTCTACCATCCGACGAGCAACCATCGGGAGGAAGTGGAGATTCTCGACATCTTTATCGACGCTGACTCACAACCCAGGATGATGTTTCTGCGGGCCGACGGGCACATCGGTACTGCGCCGATTGGCCGCTTCACAGAACTGAGAAATGGCACACCACCACTGAAACGCCCGGGCCGAATGACTAAGAACACCGACGAGACATCTGATCCAACTGGACAAACCTGACTATTAATCAATTCTGCCTGCTTGTTCCCGGTCAGGTATAATCATTGCGCCAGAGTCCAACAGCTGAAGCGGTGCATCAATCCACGGTATTGGAGGTTCTTGTCCATGTTGACGACCGTTATCGGAAGCCACCCGGTGAAGTACAGTGAACTTGGACCTGACGCAATCCGGCTCGCAATCGAAGACCAGTTGGCGGCGGGCATCGATCTGGTTACCGACGGACAAACCCGCTATGACATGATTGAATACTTCGCTCGCGCTATCGATTCCTATACCTACGAAGGGAAGAGTGTCATTACAGGCAAGGTAGGTGGTGGCAGGCCCGACGAGTTAGTAGAGGATCTTCGTCTCGCCAGAAGTCTGGCACCCCGCGTCAAGGGCCTTATCACCGGGCCAGTAACACTCGTATTCTCTTCCCGGGTCAAAGCACACTACAGAGGCTATCGGGATGAGAGTGTCTATCTTGATACAGCAGACGCCCTCTTGGACATCGCACGTGCACTTGAGGCAGAGGGCGCGGCATGGATTCAGATTGATGAGCCTTACCTCTCAGTTGGAGCTCCGATGGATATCGCCAGAACTGCAATCGAAAGGATAGCAATGGGGTTGAACATTCCGGTGGCACTGCATGTATGCGGGGTAGTTGGCAAGATACTTCCTCAGTTAGTGACGTGGCAGGGCCTTACTCTGTTGTCGCACGGGTTTATGGGCGATAAGAACGATGACGTGCTTCAGTCGGAGGCACTGCAGTTCAGCAACAAGATGCTAGGGCTTGGCTGTATTGATACTAAGTCTACTGAGGTTGAGACACAAGATTCCGTCGTCAGCCTGATAAGAACAGCGCTTGATCTGCTTCCGGCGGAACGCGTCGTCATTCATCCCGACTGTGGATTGCGGATTTTGCCGAGAGATGTAGTTAAGAAGAAACTGAATGCGATGGTGTCCGCGGCGCGGCAGTTCAACTAATCGGGATTATCTGCACGCCTTCAGCTTGAGCCGGAGCGAATCCACAAAACAATCCGTGCCGAAGAATGCCAACATCACTATTAAGGCGCTTCGGCACTGACTCACCTCTCTCCGTAGTTTAATCTGACGTACCGGTGATACACCTGAGTTTCTCTACGTAATCCGGCCTTGCCGGACTGAACATGTCCACGATCTGACAGTCTACGTCTATCATCTGTGCTCCATGTTCGTGACCGGCAGGGAACCGGATGATATCTCCTGGTTTCATTCGATAGAGCGACCCATCCAGAATGGCATCCAATTCCCCTGTAAGTACTAGCATAATCTGCTCTATCCCTTGATGCGTGTGCACGGGAAAGTAAGATCCCGCCCGGAGATTGGCAATGCTGAGAGTCATGTTGTCTCCAGCCACTATGTGGCTCATTGCTCCCGGTGCAAGTTGCACTTGGGGTATTGTCGCAAACGTGATGACCGTCGCTTCCTGCTGATCTGCTGTAGCACGCACAAATTGCTGACTCACACTTCTCCTCCGAAATACCTTATGTCACTCCCGACACTAATCAAAGACTGAAGCTAGAATGATATCACGCCCTGACACTTGGTTCTCCGAAAGTCGTGCCGCTCCTTCGCACGATGACGGCACCGACAAGAGGAGACCGTAGCCAGTCGCTATTCTGCTAGAATTGCAGGGTACACGGCCACGCGTAAGATCGTGAATCCGTACACCCTTGCCTCAGACCAGCCCCACCGTTCATTCGGGGAAGTGTCGGAATTGGCAGACGAGCATGACTTAGGATCATGTGCCGCAAGGCGTGGGGGTTCGAGTCCCCCCTTCCCCACCAGACGGGAGCATATCTCTCGCTCGCTTCAGGTTCTCCGAGTACAGGCACCTGCCTGGAGGAGAGCAACGCTGATGAGGCGCTCATACGCCACTTGGCAGGACATGGATCTTACTGCCAAGTACGCTGCTAATTGGTGCGAACGACCTGCAGCAAGTCAAACAGTCGGCTGACCGCCAAAACTGTTACAATAGACACTCTCAAGGAACGTACCTCATCATGAAGTCGCTACGGCGAGCTGTTCGCTTTTCGCGAATGATAGAATCGGGTACCCAGGGGATGCGACCCAACCAGTACTCAGATGGCAACAGGAATTGACACGCGCTCCTCCACAGGTCAGCTTCATACCAGCGCAGCTGGAGGCGTGCACCGGAGTCACTGTCGGAATCAATTCCGTGCTCCAGACCCGAGTTTCGGAAACTGGCTCCGCTACTATCAGTGTGAAGGATATTCCCAATCCATGCAGACACCCGGTATTCAGTCTACCGTGCAACGCAAATGTTCCGCCGCTACAATCGTCAGATCATCACTAACCGCGTTTCAGGTTGTAGAGACGAAGTCTTCACAGCATGGTAACAGTTGACACAAGAACAAAGGAGTGTACTTCCTCATGAGGAATGGACGACGCGTCGTCATCACAGGCACCGGCGCCCTCACGCCACTCGGAATCGGGGCACAGGAATCGTGGTCAAGGCTCTGCGAAGGAGAGTCAGGTATCGGTCCGATCACTCGCTTCGATGCATCCGGACTCTCCACCCGCATTGCCGGAGAGGTCAAGCACTTCGATGCGTCCAAGTACATGGACCGAAAGGTCGCCCGTCGTTCCGATCTCTTCGCCCAATACGCGATTGCTGCCACACGTATGGCTCTTGACGACGCCCGCCTTGAAATGACCGAGGAAGTCTCACATCGTACCGGCGTCATACTGGGAAGTGCTGTAGGCGGTATTGGCACCCTTTGCTACAACATGAGAACCGAAAATGAGGGAAACAGCGAGGGGGTCTCGAAAATGCTCGCTTCTATGTATATCCCCAGCGCTGGCGCAAACGATATCAGCGTGGTTTTCGGAATCAAAGGACCGAGTCGTGGACTGAGCACCGCCTGTGCCACGGGGGGGCACTGTATTGGCGATGCGGTCCGGTTCATCCAGTACGGCGACGCTGACATTATGGTCGCCGGCGCCTCCGAGGCTCAGATCGTGCCAGTTTTCATAGACAGCATAGGACGGCTCAGAGCGTCCTCCACCCGAAACGACGAGCCTGAACGCGCTTGTCGTCCTTTTGAAAGAGACAGGGACGGGTTTGCCAGTGGAGAGGGAGCCGGAGTCCTGGTGCTCGAGGAGAGCGAACATGCCCTCGCCCGCGGCGCGCACATCTATGCTGAGATAACCGGCTTCGCCTCAAACATCGATGCCTACCACGCCACCAAGCCGGAGCCCGGGAGCCAGGCACGGTGTATCAGCCTTGCATTGCGCGACGCGCAAATCGCACCGAAAGATGTGGAGTACGTGAATGCGCACGGCACCGCGACGATTCTCGGAGATCTGTCAGAAACCAGGGCTCTCAAGATTGCGTTCGGCCACTATGCCACACAGCTCATGATAAGTTCCAATAAATCCATGATCGGCCATATGTGGAGCGCCTCAGGAGCTGTGGAAGCGATCTTCACTGCACTCACTCTGCAAACCGGTGTTATCCCGCCTACTATCAATTACGAAACGCCGGACCCTGAATGTGATCTGGACTACGTGCCGAATGTGAAACGCACAATGCCCGTCAACATCGCAATATCAGAATCATTCGGATTCGGCGGCATGAACGCTGTGCTGGTTCTCCAACGCTGGACTGATTGAACAGGTTGCTGCCCGCGCTGTTATCCGCCGCTCTCCTGGCTGGAAGAGGATTTGCTTCGGCGCCGCCTTGACCTGCTGCGACGAGTCCATAATGACGAGAAGAACGCTTTGTCCAGTTGATGCCGCGCATCGGCAACGTTAAGCAGATCACGAGAGGTAGCGCCCTCGAAGTACGCCACCTCTACATGCTTCCCCATATTCTTAACGGCCTGCAACGCATAGGCAAAATCGGCGTCGCCGCTCACCAGTATTGCAGTATCATAGAAGTTATTCCACGCGAAGTACAATAGGTCAGTACCAAGCATGATGTCGACGCCCTTCTCCATCTGGGTTCCCTGTGATGTCTTAATGCTCCCAAGCCGTACCTCAAGATAGGGAGTCTTCCGAAGTGTATCCAGAAACTCCTGTTGCTCCCGAAATGCGTCAGGTCGCTGGGAAGCATCCTGCAATGCATTGTAATAGTACGTTCGGAACAGGTATCGATCACCGCAGAGTTTGGCTACAAACTGGGTGAAGTCAAGGTCGTGGCGTTTGAGTGTACCTTCCAGCGCATGATACAGGTTACTGCCATCAATGAAGATAGCCACGCGTTCGGGATCCAATGTGCGCACCCCTCCTCAATTCCTAATGAGACGTCTTTGTATATTGTTGCCGGGATGCGATCCCGTGCGTGATGCGATCAATCACAATTGCAAGCAGCACGATCGATAGACCGGCCTCGAATCCTCGTCCCACCTCGATCCTGTTGATGGCAAGCAGGACCTCCATTCCAATTCCACGCGCACCGATCATCGATGCGATAACCACCATCGCCAAGGCCATCATCGTCGTCTGGTTAATGCCCACCATTATGGATGGAAAGGCCAAAGGTAGTTGGACTTCGAACAGTATCTGCTTCGATGTGGCGCCAAAGGCTTGGGCAGCCTCTATGACACTCTGGGACACCCCCCTTATCCCGACGTTCGTCAGCCGGATGACCGGAGGTACCGCATAGATAATGGTTGCGAAGACTGCGGGGACTCTTCCCAATCCAAAGAACATTAGTGCCGGAATCAGATAGACAAAACTGGGCATGGTCTGCATGCCATCGAGAATCGGGCGCAGTATGCCCGCAAACGTATCACTGCGTGCCATGAAGATGCCGGTGGGAATTCCGATGATCAAAGACAATATAACGGCAGCAAAAATGAGTGCAAGCGTCATCATTGCAAGATCCCAATACCCGAACGTCCCGATGATTGCCATGAACACCATCATCACAGGGGCAGCCCACCACGTCCGAATGGCATACCAGGCAAGGACTCCGACCAGGAGCAGTACGACGAACCAAGGGAGCCATAGCAGCAGACTATCCACTGCCATCAGGATTGTAAGTAGCACATCGCCAATGAAGTCCAGCAGCGGCCCGAAGTACCTGAGGATCCATGACACAGCGCTGTCGATCCAATCAGCGACTGGGAGTCGCAAGAATGTCGGGAAGTCCATCATGGCGATTCTCCTTCTCCCTGGTAAGTGTCAGCAGACGCGCTTTGATCCGTGACGGGCGACTCTTCCTCCGCAGGAGCACCTTGTGTCTCAACTTGCTCGATCTGCTCCTCTTCACGAATCATGCTGGAGATTATTGTACTTACATAGATCTCTCCGAGAAAACGATCCTCTTCATCAACAACTGCGACAGGATAGCGCGTAGCAGCAACAAGGGGGATAAGATCTTCCACTACTGTATCCGCAGAACAGGATATGAATTCGGGGTCAAGTGCATCCTTAAGATTCCTTCCTTGCTTTCTAATGAGCCGGACAAGCCCTTCGACAGTAATCATGCCAAGCAGGCGGGCCTGGCGTGTGACGACGAAAGCACTGTCGACATTCGCATCACGCAAGATCTGAAGAGATGCCTTCGGCCCCTGCCAGGAATAGATAAGTACGGGTGGTTGTTCCATAACCGTTCGAGCGGTGAGAACCTTCGTAGGAGATGCATCCTGGACGAATTGCCGCACGTATGCATTGCTCGGACTGGTGATAACCTCTTCCGGGCTTCCGACCTGTATTATCTCTCCATCGCGCATGATGGCGATACGCCCACCAACTTTGAGTGCCTCATGCAGGTCATGGGTCACGAACAGAAGGGTCTTCTGGAGTTCCGCCTGCAACTCAAGGAGTTCGTCCTGCATCTGGCGGCGGATGAGAGGATCCAATCCACTGAATGGTTCATCCAGAAGCAGTATCTCGGGATCTCCGGTGAGTGCACGCGCAATCCCAACGCGTTGCTGCATGCCGCCACTCAGCGCGGCAGGCAGGTGATGCTCCCAGCCCTTTAGACCAACCTTGTCGATGTAGTAACGCGCCCGTTCATACCGCTCATCGATTGCGACACCACGCACCTTCAAACCGTAGGCCACGTTGTCGAGCACCGACCGATGGGGCAGTAATCCAAAGTGCTGAAATACCATTCCCATGGTGTTTCTGCGCAGCTCGCCCAGCTTCACATCATCATAGCTCACGATATCTTCGCCATTGATGATGACCTGGCCAGCGCTGGGCTCAGCCAATCGGATGATGCAGCGAATCAGCGTCGACTTGCCACTTCCGGACAAACCCATAAGTACAAAGAACTCGCCTCGATGGACATCGAAAGAGACGTCCCGAAGCCCCACCACTAAACCCGTCTGCTCAAGAATGTCGTCCTTTCCAGCATTCCTCAGTTCCGGATTCTCTAGAACCCGTTCAGGGCGATGACCAAATATCTTCCAGACATTTCTGACCTCGACGCAGACCTCCCGGTCTGCGTCGAGGTTGATACCATGATTGTTTTCTTCAGCCATTACGAAATGTCCTTTCCGTCCGCATCCCTAGAGCGCGGCCTTCACGGCAGCGGCGACATCACTCGGAACCCACGCACTCCACCAATCCTCATACTCCCGAAGGTAGTACATAGCAGCTTCTTCAGGGCTGGCGCCATGCTCTTCCATGTAAGCAAGAACGTCATTGTGCTGCACTGTCTGTGTGTTGTAGTTTGTCAGGAACTCTACGAGTTCTGGATTCCGCTCACCGAACTCGGCATTTACGGCAACGTTCACGTTATTCGAGGGATACTCGCAACCGCGAGTAGTATTCCATATATGGTCATCGTACGGGGGTTCCTCAAGCGCGTACATGTCATACTTGCCCAATACCCAGGTAGGCGCCCAGTAGTAACCGAACCACGGCTCGCCTCGTTCATACGCAGCCGCCATCGAGCCAGCCAGGGCAGCGTCAGAGCCGGTGATGAAATCCGTGTAGTACTCGTCAAGACCGTAATACACCAATTTCTCACTATTGAATTCAGTGCACATCCATCCCGGTATCGAGTTAACGAATCGGCCTTTGGAGGGATCCTCAGGATCCATAAACAACTCCCAATAGTCGGGCATATCAGCAACACTTCTAAGTTCCGGTGCGACTGGCTCTATACCACGGGCAGGGTCGCCCTCAATCATATAGCGAGGCACCAACCAACCCTGCCAGTTGTCGCCGAAGTTATTGCCGAGGTCGAGGACAGTGCCTGCGGCAACCGCCTCGTCGAAAGGCTCCTGCTGATTCTCAACCCAAATCTCCATATTCACATGGACATCGCCCCGGCTGAGACCCTGAAGGATGGTGATGGTATCGCCCGGAATATACTCGATATCGTCGTAACCGTATCCGTGCATCACGATAAATGCGGCGATACGATTGTTGACCTGTGCGCTGTCCCATGAAAGGTCACCAAATACTACTGTCTCTGTCTCTCCTGCAGGTGAACATCCCATTGCAGGCAGGGCAAGCAGTGCAATGCCGGTGGCGAGCAGTACGAGGCCTCGCCAGAACTTGATCATCGTTTTCACTATTTGACTACCTCCTTCATTGATTCGCGTGTTCCAGATCGACAAGCATCGGCCCCTTAACACGGCTTCAGGTTTGTAGGTTGTGGCCTTTGACGAATAATCCAGGCCTCGAACTGTGCAGCGGAAAGCAACGAGAGAATCGATCGGAAACACGAATGGCTAACTACGAAGAGACGAGCCTCAGGCTAAGCACTCTCCCATAATCCTTGTTCCTCCTTCCGTTTCCTTGTTCATCCAACAATGCAGTTGAATGAAGGTATTCAGAACTGCGCCGGAGCCACCTTCGTTTCTCCATACTATTCCAATGAATCGCGCATGTCAACGCCCTGTCACAAGGAGCACGCCTCGCTACGCGGCCATCTGTATCTGTCCCTGTGCTCACTGGATAACCGGAGCGCTGACAGCCATACACAAGTTTGCTACGATGAATTACGAGCTACCGCTGGATGGTATTTCTCTGTCGCCATTTGCGTGTCATCTGACTGTTCACGAATCTCACAGCATATCTGAAAGCCAACAGCGCGGAGTTCGCGTTTGCAAAGAAGCGCAGCACTCATCACGCTTGGGACGCTGCTCATGCAAGTGGGATCCCTCTCCACGAGATCGCCAAGACCATCGTCTTCTCCGATTCATGTTCAGGGATTATCGTTGCTGTCGTTCGGGGAGACCACATGGTCAGCAGACACAAACTCGAGACTTGCGCCGGCCGCCGACGACTCACGATTGCGTCGGAAGCAGAGGCAGAAGGCGCGACGGGCTTCCCGACCGGAGGTATACCTCCGCTCGGGCACCGGAAACGACTGCTGGTGTATGTAGACGTTCACCTGACCCACATGAATCATGTCTGGTGTGGGGGAGGTTCAAGAACAAGATTAGTGCGACTGAACACAAAGGACCTGTTGAGGCTCTCGCACGCAAATGTGTGTGACATAGCAGTGACGTCATAGGTCAGCAGCGCCTTCGCCTTCAGAAGTCAGCGAATACCTGAGGCGCCTTCTCCTTCATGATGTCTCTCAGTTGCAGCGCCACCTCTCGGATCTCTGGCAGGGCACGTGGTGTCGTTCGCAATGCGATGATGTGTCGCAATTCTCGAAAGTTCCACGTGCAAATGATGTCCGTGTAGCAGGAATTGGGCAGTACATATCGTGCCACTTCGGGCTTCATACCGTGCTTCAGCAGTTCCCGGTAGGCTTGCCAAGCACTCTCCATCGCACGGCGATACACCTGCGACGCAACATGCGACACTTCAAGCTCTGGCGGGGAGACGTAGGATTGCTCGGACTCGCGCACGTACCTCTGGCTTCTCTGGCTATAACTGGCCAAGCGGTGTCGCACAAGTTCATGCGTCATCGCTCGGCTGCCACGAATACTGAAACTTGCGCATGCATGCTCGATCATAGACTCATGACCGATCGCAAGCCACGACTGGATCCGGTCGGGAACTGTCCCAGTCTTCTCCTGTGTGTTCCAGCATAGTCTGCCAGCCGACTCGATGAGGCGCTCGGCATCGGGCGTGATAGCTAGCAGTTTCACTTCAACACCGTAACGATCCGACATCAGGCACCTCCCATCGGCGTAACACTGCAACGGAACTCCAGAATACGGAATCTATTATACAGGCCGAAGGGCGGTAGGTACCGCCCTTCGGTGTCTACAACACATGTCTACAGAAGGCAGACACGGTGTGCTTGTCAGATGTTATTCCGTTAGTTTCTCCCTCTCATCGATTCCCGCCAGTCTGCGCGCCATCTTCTTCTTGCTGTCCATCTGAGACTGCCGCTCTATCATGACCTTCTGAGCCTGTGGCGAGCCGGCACCATGCATAGACTCTGTGCGGTAGCTGGGAGCAGTCAGGCCGAACGTCATGCTGTTGATAAGCGAGAGCATCCGGAGACGTTCTTCAGCAGAGACATCCTTTGCACCCTTGAAGTACTTCTGCACGTACTTGCCGATCTCGGGACTGCGAAGGTCGCACTCGGATGGAATCGTCACCAGCGCTCCCCCTGCAAGATCCTCGGCAAGTCTGCACAGCTCGTAAGGGTACCTGGTTACGTTCATCTTGCAGACATTCGCCAGTAGAATGTCCGGCAGGAAATTACCCGCTTTGGTTTTCGTGCCCTGCGTGGACGCAGCGAGCCCGCATGCGTGGAGTGTCTCGATGAGATGGTTCATCTCAGCGATCTTGTCCCGCACATGTGACGCCTTGGCAACATTGCTGTAGTCCGTCATAGCGGCGGTTGCCCCGACGAGCACGTCACCGATACCTGGTTTACACCCTCCGTAACTCTGACGGTGATAGCTTGCGAAACGCTCGACTACCATTCCAGAGAAATCCACCTCGCCACACATGAACACTCGGTCCCACGGCACAAACACGTCATCCAGCACGGTAAGCGCCTCCTGGCCACCGAATTGGAAGTTGCCAACATCGATGTCGCCTTCCTCAAGCTTTCGCTTGTCACATGACTGGCGGCCATAAATGAAGTGGATGCCCGCTGCATCGGATTGCACAGCGCAACATACAGAGTAGTCCTCGTCGCCTGATCGCATAGTAAGTGTCGGCATGATCAGGATCTCATGGGAGTTTACGCTGCCCGTCTGGTGCGCCTTCGCACCTCGAATGACTATACCGTCGTCCCGACGCTCTACGATATGAACAAACGCATCAGGGTCAGGCTGTTCGCTTGGTCTCAGTGCGCGATCCCCCTTCACATCCGTCATTGCGCCCTGAACACAGAGGTCGTTCTGCTGAACATACATTAGCCAGTCCTTGAACCGATTATGGTACCCAGTGCCATGTTCTTCATCGATTTCGAATGTCGTGTTATACATGGCGTTGATCGCATCCATGCCGACACATCGCTGAAAACAGCAACCTGTACGCTGCCCCATCAGTCGCTGCAGCTTCACTTTCTTGACGAGGTCTTCGACGCTCATGAACAACGAAGTGAAGCGGTTAATCTTCTCACCGGTAAGCGTTGATGTTGTCGTAGCAAGCTCTTCGTACTCAGGATCATGTGCCAGCTTGTACGTCAACGCTATGGCGTTGATCGAAGGCCTGATGATTGGATGGTCTACGAAGTTCTCAATCTTTTCGCCAAACAGCCAGACGTCGGATTTCAAGCCACGAAGACTATCGATATATTGCTGGGCGGTCTTAAGTGCCATTGAATGATTCCCTCCTTACGCACGCATCCGTGCTGACGACTATTATATTGTCCAAGCGAACAAAGGACAAAGATGCAGGATTTCTGAAGACTCCAATTTTCTGGTGGCGATGTAGTGAACCCCCAGCAATCGACGCAAACTGCCAGGGTCGTTCTCGTAGCCGGTCATTCTGGAATCGTCGATAACCGCAAATAGCCCTATGGGAGAAGTAAAGGCTCTGGTAATGTGAAGTGTGAAATCCGATGTACAGTCTCACAATCATCGACACTATCGCCATAACAAAGCCAACGGGCACCAGCAGACCGAGAAAGATTTGAGCGATATTCTGCTCTCTCGACCGGATAGGGAGAGAATGGACCTTGTTCTCGCCAAAGGCAGATGTATAGATAAGCCACACACCCGAAGAGGGTGACCAGCACTGTGAGAGTTCCAAATGCAAGAATGAGTGTAATATCTCCGGCCCCGATGAAGAGCGTGATTACCGTCATAACGACCACAATCGCAGTAGTCGGCATTGGTGCAACGTAGGCGTTACCCAACTGCTTAAGCGAGTCGAGCCACGCCTCACAGCGCTCGGTGTACTTCTTGCATCGCAGCCACTATAACGCGACCTTCGAAAAATGAGGTGGATTGCACAATCAGTGCAACCGGCAGGACAGATGCGACCTCAGTCAGATACAATAGGCGGCCAGTGGCCGGCTACCTGAGGAGTAAGGAGAATGAGCTTATGACTGCATCTCATACAGAGGGCCTTTTCGGAATGGAGGTGGGGAAAGGGCGCTGGATGCTCATGATTCTGCTCTTCGCCACCCTGATCACGACCTCTCGAAGCTGGCTAGGGGTCAAGATGACCCCAGACGTCTGGTGGCAACTGCAGGTGCTAAGGAGTCAGGCTTTCGGGGACCAGCACCACCCAAACGTTGACAGGGAACTGGTGGTGGTCTAAGATACGAAGCCACAGTTGGTACTTGCGCTGGTGCTTTTACGCACCCGTAGGGACATTACCCGAATTCTTCGTACTATATCGGTGATTCTCTGTCGGTCTCACCATATTACTTCGAGGAGTCTCTCCTCTACCATTCAGCCTGAAAACCTAATTCTGGACAAGAAGGATAACAAACCATGAATGACACCGCTGACAATTTGACAGGCCCAAGAGAAGTGATTGGTCAACAGGTTGAGCGGCGACGGTGGGTGGTGGTGCTTGGAGGGTTCTTCCTTTCATTGATGGGGGGCATGAGCTATGCCTGGGGTTCGTTTACGGTTCCCTTGATTAACGACTGGGGGTTCATCGCGGCTCAGGCTACCCTCCCGTTTACTGTGCTAATCATGGTGTTCGCTGTAGTAATGATCCCGGCAGGGCGGCTTCAGGATAGAATTGGGCCTCGTAAGGTGGCAACAGCGGGAGCGCTACTATTTCTGGTTGGCTACAGCCTGGCGGCGCTGTTGCGATACATACCCAGCCCCACGTGGTTAGTACTGAGTTATGGGGTGGTGGTCGGAGCGGCCTGCGGCCTGACCTACGCATGCGTAGCTCCGACAGCACGCAAGTGGTATCCTGATCGGCCCGGGCTCGCAGTTTCGTGCGGAGTGATGGGGTTTGGACTAGCGGCTGTAGTCTTCGCTCCTCTCAAGGCAACGATGATCGAGGCATGGGGAGTGGACGGCACTCTTTTCGTATTGGGGCTTATCGTGGCCGCGGGAGCTTTCATAGGAGCAAGGCTGGTGCGCAACCCTCCTGTATATTGGAGTCCTCCTCCACGAACCAGTGTTTCCTCCAAACCCCAGTCCAAATCGGCAGCATCCGAGGATGTTCCCCCCGGAAAGGTTGTCCGTACTTGGGAGTTCTACCTCATGTGGTTAGCACTCGCCGCCGTGATAGGTGGTGGATTGACAGCAATCGGCCTCATTACTGCCTTTGGGCAGCTGGGGCTCCAGTTACGTCCAGCCGTGGCAGCAGTGCCCATCGCGGTGTATTCCTTGGTCAATGGGCTGGGGCGACCGTTTGTTGGATGGTTCGCTGACCGAATTGGCACGATCCGTGTGATGGTGCCTATATACGCCGTTCAGGCTGTTGTGTTCCTCGCGATACCTTGGGTGGCCACAAATCTACCACTGTTGATTATGTGTTCACTCCTCTTGGGTATGGGCTACGCTGTCACTTTTGCCCTTTTTCCGGTGCTTGTGGCAACAAGATTTGGAGTCAAACACCTTGGGATCAATTACGGTCTGGTGTTCTGCGCATTTGGGATAGGTGCTATAACGGGCTTGCTGGGTTCGTGGTTACTGGACTCTACTGGATCTTTTACCCCAGCGTTCCTCTTGGCCGGAATCACCACCGTGATTGGGCTCATCCTCCTGATTGTGCTTAACAAGAAGTTTGGTCTTACCTGAATTGTTGTTACATCCCAAGTTTGACAGTAGCCAAAGGTAAGGCATAGCTGAAGAAAATGACGTATCACAACAACATACAGTAAGGATTTGGAGGCACTGCTTCCCGGCATCAACGACAGTCCCGAATAAGGAGAGGGCAGGCTCCTGCTCGAGATGCTGGTCCGAGCCTACGACCCCTGCGTTTCCTGCTCCACCCACTAGCGTGGTGCTTCTCTCACCAGTTGTGGTCTGGCGTCAGCCGCACCTGAGCGCCGGTGGGCGGGCCGCAGGGCCGGTTCACCGTGGCAGAAGGCAGGCAGTGACAGTGGCGGGCGCTGCAGCCTTGAGCAACCGACCGCAGATACTGGTAGCTGCGGTCACGCGGAACTCAACCCCGACGCTCGCAAGCACCATCGATCCCGGTATTCGATGGCCGCCGCAGGCATGCATCAAGCCGAGCAGGACAACTGGCCGGCGTGCAGAAGGCGGCTCAATGACATGCGAACGGCCTAAAGCCACACTCCGTTGACCGGGTTGTCACAACAGACAACCGGACAGCCCGGGCGGGTTCACCGCAGCGCGACCGCACATCAAAGGCGCTGCCTGCGGCCTGCCATGCGCTACGGGTGCAGCACGGTGAGTCGAGATCCGGGATTCGCTCCGGGGTCCCGGCATGGCCATTCCTTCCGGGCTACCAGTTCCCTCGCCCTGTCCAGATCGAACTGGCTGTTGACATTAAAGAGGCTCAGGCGCTCCTGGTCGAGCCGATCGAACTCGTCCTCTCCAACGTACCTCACCCGGACCCTGCCGAAGAGCTCGCGGATCTGCAGCCTGTTCTGCCTGAGCAGGCCGCGGATCGGGTCCAAACACTCCCTCGAATACACGGCGCAAAGAGGCTCCACGTTGTTGCCGATGGACGGAACGACAACATCGTAGCCTTGAGCTACCCGGTGCATGTGTTGCAGCAGGTCGCCGCTCACGAAGGGCATGTCACAGCCGACAACGACCGCGAACGGATCTGCCGACGCCATGAGACCCGAGTAGATGCCCGCCAGCGGCCCCTTCCCGGGATGGGAGTCAGCCACCGTTTCGATTCTCACGGGTGACGAACAGGGAATCGGCTTGCCGTTGGCAGTCGCTACGATAATCTCTGCGCTGAATGAGGCAAGACAGTCGATCACCCACTGGATGAGGCTCTTACCCTGGATTAGCTGCAGCGCCTTGTCCCAGCCCAGCCGCGAGCTCCTGCCGCCGGCAAGGACGATGGAAGTTATCGCCGAGCCTCCCGAAACCACACACTATGCTGACACATCGGACAAGGCAACATCAACCGATCGTTGCCGCCGTCCACCTGCTGAGGGCACCCCGGCTCTCTGCGCGCCTGCCGCCGCCCCCTTCGCACCCGAATCCCTGCGCATCCGGCAATCTGGCGCGTTTCGAGCGGCGCTGTGTCGGATGCCGCACCCCGCAAGCAACGTGCTGCGGGAGAACTGCAAAACTATTTGAGCAACCCGAGAGGAAGCCGGGGAAGGGATGCCAGGAGCCACCGCATCAGCAGCCTTTGTTGATGATCGCAGGTCGATACGTACGATAGAGTTTCACAGCGAGAGGTGCAAGGAATGAACCGGCCGGGTTCCCGGAGCAGGATGGTGAATACGAGCTGCTGCTACGACTGTGGCAGCCGCTGCATCCTGCGGGTGGTCGTTAACGAAGGCATCATCACGGAAGTGAGCACCGACGATGGGCCATTGCCAGGCCTGAGAGCATGCCCCGGGGACTTGCGTGCAAAGAAGTGGTGTATTCCGAGGACCGCCTGAGACAGCCCCTGAAGAGGGTTGGCAAGCGCGGCAGCGGTGACTTCGAGCCGGTTTCGTCGGAGGAGGCGCTGAACACGGTGGCCAAGGAGATTTGGAGGGTGAGAGACCTCTACGGACCGACCGCCGTCTTCCTCATGGACCACTACGGTTCCCTCAGCCCTCTGCACGGCGTTCAGAAGGCCGGCCGTCGCTTCTTCTCTCTCTTCGGCGGCTGCACGACATGGCGGGGCAACTTCTCTCGCGAGGCTGCTACCTGCTCGTCACTGGCAACTTTGGGAGCGATTCCGACCGGCTGCAGCCCCGACAACTTCCCCCATTCCCGGCTCATCATCCTCTGGGGCTGGAATCCGGCAGTCACCCGCTTCGGACCGGACACCGCGTACCACCTGCCCCGGGCAAAGCAGGCGGGGGCGAAGATCATCTGCGTCGACCCGAGGCACACCGCCTCGGCTGAGGCGCTGGCCGGGCAATGGATCCCGATCAGGCCGGGAACGGATGCCGCCCTGCTCATTGCCATGGCGTACGTGATAATTCGGGAGGACCTGTGGGACCGGTCGTTCATCAAGACGTGCACTGTGGCATTCGAGCGATAAAGCGAGTACGTTCTGGGCGCGGAGGACGGGGAGCCCAAGACGCCCGCGTGGGCGGAAGACATCACCGGCGTGCCGACCGAGACCGTAGCGCAACTAGCCCGGGACTATGCCACGATGAGGCCCGCGGCGCTGTGCGCCAGTGTGTATGATGCCCTGCTCGAGGGTACGTCCGGAAGATACCCCAGCGACACGAAGCTGCTCTACATCGTGGGCTGCAGCATGCTCAACCAGTTTCTCAATATCAACAAGGGGGTAGCGGCCCTCCAGGCGCCCGAGTTCACGGTCATCCACAAGCTCTTTCTCACTCCTACCGCCGCTATGCCGACATCGTCCTCCCCGTCACCACAGCCCTGGAGCGTACTGGTATTGGCCAGCCTTGGGGGCCCCTGCTTCATCCACATGGACAGGGCGATTGAGCCTCTGCCTGACACGAAGTCGGACCTGGACATCTTCACGGAACTGGCGTCGCGACCCGGCTTGACCGGCTACAACAACAAGTCCGACGAGGAATGGCTGCGGGAGTTCGTCACCGCCACCCCCGACCTCCCAGACTACGAGACTTTCAAACGTGAGGGAGTGCACCACATTCCGATTGACCGGCCATGGGTGGCTTTCCGAAAGCAGGTCGAAGACCCGGCTCGCCATCCCTTTCCCGCACCCTCGGGCAAGATCCAGATATACAGCCGGACGCTGGCGGGGAGGAACGACCCTCTACTGCCCCCATCCCCAGGTACCCTGAGGCGTGGGAAGGTCCGGGCGACCCCGCGCGGGACAGGCATCCCCTCCAACTGGTCAGTCCGCACTCGAGGGCGAGGGTCAACTCCTCGCTGTTCAATATCCCTCGCCTGAAGGCGCTAGACGATGACGCCGTCTGGCTCAACCCGAAAGATGCACACCCCAGGGGCATAGTCAGCGGCGACAACGTCAGATTGCGCAACGACCGCGGGGTGCTCGCGGCTACAGCCCGGCTGGATAACAGAATCATGCCCGGCGTCGCCAGCCTCGATGCCGGCGCCTGGTTCGCCTCCGGATCCCAGCGACGTCGATTGCGGAGGCTACGCCAACACGCTCGCCAGGGACAAGGCATCACCGGGAGGCTCCTACGCCCACAATAGCTGCCCGGTCAAGATCGAGAAGGCCGAGTAGCAGTAGGATCGTGAGGCGACCGTATGGTCACTTGCATGCGTGACGAACAGGCAAAGGACGGAATTCACACCGTTGTTACCGGATGGTGTACACTGAGCGACTGACAATCTTGCCTCTCGTATGAGAAGCCTGCGCCAGATCGGCCACGTTACAGCGCCAACCTGCGCCGAGAACTTACAGGAGTGTTGTATGGTTAGCCACATGATCTCGGTTGACGAAGCAAGGGAGAGGATTCTCCAGAACACCGTTGTGCTGGATTCCGAGGATAGACCAATTCTCGAGTGCCTCGGTCAGGTGCTGGATACCGATATCCGGGCGGATGAGAGTATTCCTCCAATGGACAACTCCGCCATGGATGGCTTCGCGGTACGCGCCCGGGACACACAGGGGGCCGCTTCGTCGTCGCCGGTTGTTCTGTCCGTCATAGGCCAAGTGGCAGCAGGATACGTGTCCTCTCGCAGCGTAGAACCGGGGACAGCTATTCGCATCATGACCGGAGCACCACTTCCGTCGGGTGCCGACACCGTAGTGCCGTTCGAAGACACCGATGAAGACGCGAGGGCGGCACGGGGGGAAGCGCTGTCCGACATCGGCATCCTGGTCGAGGCCAGCGAGGGCGCGAATATTCGAAGGCGCGGAGAGGACATCACGGCCGGGCAGGTGGTGTTGCGCCAGGGAACTGTACTACGCCCGCCTGAGATAGGGCTTCTGGCTTCCATCGGCAAGGCCAAAGTGTCAGTGATAAGACGTCCCGTTGTCGCAATCCTGGCAACAGGCGACGAACTTCTGGAGATCAACGAACCACTGGCCCCTGGCAAGATCCGGGACACTAACTCCTATACCACCGCTGCTCAGGTGCTGCGGTATGGGGGCATTCCTATGATGCTGGGCATAGGTCGTGATACCGCCCGGTCTCTGAACGAACTATTGGATCGTGCCCTCGATGCGGATCTGCTTGTCACCTCGGGCGGTGTCTCAGTAGGAGATTACGACGTCGTCAAGAACGTTCTGGCGGAGAGAGGTGACATGGATCTGTGGACGGTACGCATGAAGCCGGGAAAGCCGTCTGCCTTCGGCATGATCCGCCGCGGCGGCGACCGGCCGGGACTTCCCCTCCTCGGCTTGCCGGGGAACCCGGTCAGCTCCATGATCACCTTCGAGCAGTTCGTCCGCCCAGCGATTCTTAAGATGCTGGGCCACACGAACCTGGATAAGCCGACGGTCAGGGCCGTCATGGAGGACAGGGTGATGAACAGGGATCATCGGCGAATCTACTGTCGTGTAATCGTACACCGATCAGGGGATACGTACAGGGCCAGACTCACAGGGCCACAGGGCTCAGGTGTTCTGACGTCGATGTCGAGTGCGAACGGCCTCGCCGTCGTCCCCGAGACTGTCGCGCGTTTAGACCCCGGCGATACAGTCGATGTGCAGATGCTCGACTGGAATGAGAGCCACAACCTTCCGCAGGAGGTGCCGTGATACCGGCAGTCGCGTTCGTTGGACCATCGCAGGTAGGGAAGACAACTATGGTTGAGGGCGTCATAGCGGAATTGAAGCGGCGCGGACTCAGAGTTGCCGCCATCAAGCACTCGGGCCACGACGTCATCGTCGACGCGCCGCTGAAGGACAGCTGGCGGTTCGCACAGGCCGGGAGCGACGTCGTGGTCACGGCCTCGGATGAAGCTGTGCTGTGCGTTCAAACTGGCGGGATGCAAATGAACGTTGAGGTTGGGCTCAAGCTTGCCGACGGCCTTGCGGACATCGCCCTGGTGGAGGGGTTCAAGCAGAGTGCCCTTCCCAAGATAGAGATCCACAGGCGGGGGGTCAGTCCGGATCTCACTGCCCCGCCGGACAAGCTGCTTGCGGTGGTGACCGACGAACACCTGGCTGTGGATGTGCCGCAATTCGCATTCACCGATATCGCCGGGATCGCGGACCTGATTGTGAGGCGACTGGTCCGGCCCGTATCGAATGACGTCCGCCTCGTTGTCAACGGGAAGGACCTGCAGCTGAAGCCGTTCATGAAGCTCATCATAGCGCGCACGGTCCTCGGCATGGTATCGTCCCTGAAGGGGAGCGGCGCAATTCGCTCACTGGAGCTCTCCGTTCAGAATCCCAGCGGCAAATGGGGGTCGAATTATGAAGGTTGGAATCCTGACGATTAGCGACCGGAGCTCCAGGGGAGAGCGACTGGATGTAAGCGGCGAGGTCATCGCCGAAGTGCTGGCGGGTCTGGGTGACGTGGAGACCACCTATGCGCTTGTGCCGGACGAACAGCCTCTCATTGCTGACAAGTTGGCCGAATGGGCGGACGACGGAACACTGGATATGATTCTGACCACGGGAGGCACCGGTCTCGGTCCTCGTGACGTCACGCCCGAGGCAACTCTCGCGATGATCGACCGCGTGGTGCCGGGGATGGCCGAGGCGATTCGCGCGGAGAGCCTGAAGAAGACCCCGCATGCGATGCTGAGCCGGGCCGTATGTGGCGTCCGACGCAATTGCCTCATTGTTAACCTCCCCGGCAGTCCCAGAGCGGTGCGGGAATGCCTCGAGACGATACTCCCGGCTTTGCCGCACGCAATTGATATCCTGCGAGGGTCCGTCGGCGACTGCGCTGCTATTCCGGACCAGCACAGTCATGAGCCCCGCAGTCGCTAAGCCTTGGGTGAACGCCTAACGAGGTATCGGCCTTCGCACACGCTACTGCTGCAGGACTGCGACTGCATCTCCGGACTTAACCGTCCCGCCGTGGAGCACGGCGCCGAAGACGCCCTCGAGAGGCAGCCGGAAGAAGCCCGGCTTGTGGAACTGCTTGCCTATCTGAGTCAGCTCAATTACCGCCTCCGCGCCGATGCGCAACCGGTGCCAAGGGACAGGGACACGAGGTCGAGCCCCTCGATTAACAGGTTCTCAGCGGCGTGGCCAGGGTCTACACGCACTCCCGGGTGGCCACCATCGCGGAATTGACGTGGCGAAGCGCCGGGAACAGCTTGTCGATGGACTCGACGGCGAGTAGACTGACCTGTCGTTCGGTTCCTGCGTGATCGTCTCCAACGAATCCCACGCCCTGCTCAAGCACCCCGTCAGCCATGGGGTTCTTCAGCCTTTTGTCCTGTCCCAGGCAGACGGCAACCGCGCGTCCGGTCAGGTAACCCCCCGGCTAGACATCGGCAGTGTACACCCCGCTCCGGCCGCCCGACTTCCTCACGAGGCGAAGCCCGTCAATAGTCATCCCCCTATCCACGTTCTTGCACATGTCGTAGAGGTTCAATGCGGCCACGGACACGGCGGTCAGGGCCTCCATCTCAAAACCGGTTCGGCCCATGCCGGTGACCGTGGCGCGTATGCTCACGCCATCCTCGGAGGCGCTGGTATCCACCACGATATCGATGCTGCCGGGTAGCAAAGGATGACATAGCGTTTCCCAGACGACCGGGATTATAGCGGCAAAGCAGACGCCAGCTGTCTGGGAAACGGCGACCCGGTCGCCCTTGGGGATACCTCCCGTGCGTATCAACTGCAGCGTCGAGTGCTGCATCCGCACCAAACACTCCCCAACAGCGCTCGGTAGCGTCTCATTCTTGGTGCTGACATCTATCATGTGCATCGACATGTTCATCCTCCGATCTGAGACATAGTAGTAGCCGGGGCGGGGCTGCATCCCTCTATAGGGTGTTGTCTGAGCTTGCAGCTGGCTACCCCGAGCAGCAGAGCCTGAATGGTCGCAATGTCCGCGCCGGTGCGCAGCGCGGCTTTGAGGTCAACGGAGCCAACATCCGACAGCAGACAGGGCCGCAGCATGCCAGTAGCCGTCAGCCGCAGTCGGTTGCAGGTCGAGCAAAAGGGCTCGCTCATCGGTGAGATGAATCCGATGCTTCCTTCGGCGCCGCTGAAGCGATAGCATCTGGCGGGTCCGTTCTGTGCTCTTCTTGATTCGGGAACCAAGGGGCCAAGGCTGTCGAGCTGCCTCAGCACCTCGGCGGAAGAAACGTATCCCCACTCGTTCCCCGTCAGTGGCATCTTCTTGATGAACCTGATATACCACCGGCGGCTGCGTGCCAGGGCCTGCCAGGTCCTCCACCTCGTCATCGTTGACTCCTCTCATCACCACAGTGTTGATCTTGATCAGGACCAGTCCGGCATCCCGCACGGCCTCGATGCCACTGAGGACGTCGGCCAAGTCGCCGCAACGGCTGATGCGACGAAACATCTCCGGCTGCAACGAATCAAGGCTGATGCTGACGCGCTTCAAGCCCGCAGCCTTCCGTTCGGTCGCATGCGGCTTCAGCGGCATGCCGTTCGTGCTCAGAGAGAGGTCGTCAACGCCGACAATCCGCGCCAGAGCCCCGACGAGATCGGCCAAACCCAAACGGACCAGCGGTTCGCCACCCGTCAGCCACACCTTCCTGACTCCCAGCTCAGCCGCCGCTGTCACCACCGTCGCAATCTCTTCGAAGGACAGCACATCATTATGGTCGTGCAGGGCGACCCCTTCCGGCCGCATGCAATAGATGCAGCGCAGGTTGCACCCGTCGGTCACGGAGACCCTCAGGTAGTCGATGACTCGCGAGCAACCGTCGTTGATGCCGCGACCTCCCTCGATTCGCAACATAGCATCATGCTGCCTCAGTCTCCCGCCCCCTGGTGCGCCGTCCGTTGGCCGCCGCCGACAGACGGTCAGGAAAACAGCAGCGAGACACTATGGAGCCCTCCACGGTTGACCGTCCTAAACACCTCAGCAGGCGTGCCGACGCGCCGAAGCTCTCCCTCCGCCAGAACGCCCACGCGGTCGGCCAGCCTGCCCGCTTGGGTCAGGTCGTGCGTCGACATGGCGATCGTCGTCTCGCACAGCCGAACGATGCCCACCAGCATCTCCTCCACGCGCAGGATGGATTCGGGGTCAATATTGGCGGTTGGCTCATCGAGCAGCAGGATTTCGGGCTGGCTCAAGAGGGCGCGGGCGATGGCCAGTCGCTGCGTCTCGCCCCCCGAGAGCGACAGTGCGTTCCGCCCGGCATAACCGGCCATTCCAGTGGCCCGGAGCATCGACTCCACCCGCGCCTCTATTTCGGCGCTCTCGATTCCGCGCCACCGCACGGGCTGCGCGATGTTGTCCCTCAGGCTCATGCTGAACGCAATCGGCTTCTGCTGCACGAACGCCATCCTCCGGCGCAGCTCAAGGTAATTGCCCCAAGATCCGCCGCACTCCGCTCCCAGCAGCCGCAGGCGACCGCTCGTCGCGCTGTCAAGCAGGTCCGCTATGTGCAGCAGGGTCGTCTTTCCCGATCCTGTCGGACCGATGACGACGAACATCTCGCCGGTGCCGATGTCAAGGTCAATCCCCTGCAGTACCTGCCTGGCGCCGAATGTCCGCGTAATGCCGATCGCCTCAACTGGATGCCTCGACCCTCACCTGTTGAAACCTGTTCATGACTATGTTGACGATCAACGCGATGAGAAGAAGTATGATGCCGAGAGCGATCGACAGTTCAACGTCGCCCTTGGCCGTCTCCAGAGAGATTGCCGTAGTCAGCGTCCGCGTGTACCCACGTATGTTGCCACCGACCATCAACTCCAATCCCAGCACGGAGATAGCCCGTCCAAAGGCCATCGTCATCGCCCTGAGCACCGCATATCGGGCCTCTTTCATGACGAGGATGGCGGACTGCGCGTGGCTGGCGCCCAGAGACACCGCGGTCTGCTCGAGCCTTCTGTCCGTCCCGGCAAGCGCCGAGATCACGAGGCCCAGCAGGATGGGGCTGATGAGGACGGCTTGACCTACGACCATAAGCTCGGGGGTGAACATGAGGCGCAGGCTTCCCAGCGGGCCGGCGCGGGAGAACAGCAGGAACACCAGCAGGCCAACGAGCACGGTCGGCACGCTGTAGAACGTCTGGATAAGGGCGATGAGCCACCGCTTGCCGGGCATACGACCGAAGTGGATCATGCAGGCAGCCGGGATGCAGATAGCTGCCGCAATCAGCGTCGACGTGATAGAGATAGCCAGCGAGCGCTCGGCAATACCTATGACCTCACTGTCGAAGGTAATGAGTAGCTCAACGGCGCGCGAAAGTCCTTGCCACAGCGGCACTACGGTGTCTCTCTAGGACTTCGGCTCGGCCCCGGCGCACGGCGTGAACAACGGCCTGCCGAAGTCTCTTCTCCAATAGTCGCCTATCAGTTCCTGGACCTCCCGCGACACCAGGAAGCCGATCAGGGTCTGCGCCCGTCTATATCGCGCCGCACTCGTTACCTCCGGAGGTATGGCAATCGCGGAGTACACGTTCAACATGATGCCACCCCTCTCGACCATCGAGGCCAGCCGTGTATCTCCCTGATACGCGAGGAACGTCCCGATGTCGGACAGCGCATACGCCTGTTTCTCAGCCGCCATGAGCAGCGTTGGGCCCATACCGCCGCCACGTTCGAGGTACCACGCACCCGAGGCCCTGACTTCCTCGTAGTCGAGCCCCGCAGCCTTCCAGATCGCCCTCTCCTTCGCGTGTGTGCCCGAGCCGTCACCCCGCGAGATGAACGACACGCTCAGCGACTGATACAGCGTTCTGAACGCCTCGTCAGGCTTCAGAGTTGCGAGTCCTGCCCGATCGTCTGCAGGACCGACGATGGCGAAGTAGTTGTGAGCAAAGGGCACCCGCTCAACACCATGCCCCTCTGCGATGAACTGCTCCTCACGCACCCAGTCGTGAACCGCAAGAACGTCGACGTCACCGCGCCAACCGTACTCAAGAGCAATCCCTGTGCCAGCACCGACTATGTCCAGCCGGATGCCGTGTTGCCGCTCATACCTGTCCTCAAGGATGTTCCACAGGCCGGTGTCATACAGGCTGGTGGTAGTGGACACGCGCAGCCGCTCTTGGCCAGCAACAACTCCGATGTGGCCGTCGGCTTCAGCGCAGCCCAGCGGCAACCCCATCGGAGGAACATAGATGCCTGCCAGCACTAGCAGCAGTGTGCTCGTAGCTTCTTCGCCTTCATCGCGCTAGTTCCTGTTCAATTCGGGTTGGCACAACCCCCAGCCTGGTGAGTAACGTCTGCTCAACCACGAAGTGCAGGCGTTTCACCCGTCGTCGCATAGGCTGCCCCGGCAGAGACACGGTACGAGACGCACAGCAACCCGGACGTCAATACAACCGCGAAACGGGATCGGGCATCACGAGGGAACGAAATCTTGAAGGCGGTCCATATGTCTCTCCTTTCCACTCATGGGAGGCACGCGCATTTCTGCGCGCACCCTCGTGACACGAAGTCCACCGGCTGCTGGTCATGGATGGTTCTTTAGACCCGTGCAACTCGGAGAGAACAACTACCGGGATTCTACACACCGCATGTGGTCAGGTCAACACGTGCGCACACACACGTAGGCAGTACCTTCAGCAGCGGTTTCTATTGACGCAGCGCGGAGGCGCAACCGTCCCGACTGCGAGCTCAGCCGCGACGCCTGGCAGGTGGAGCACAGAGAATGCGCTTCCGCCGGGCGGGTGACACCTTCCAGGGAGGTCCTTCGTACGGATTCCGGCGGACGCAGAGGCGACCAGTCCTGGCGGACATGTCTTGAGGTATATGACCCGCGTCAACTCACGTAAGAATGTTACCGAAGAGGGGTTTAGTGGTATCGATTGGATTCCGTTACAATGGAGCACCGCACAGATGCCAGTCGGCGGGACGAGAACAGATCGCGAGGCATAGACAGGAGGTGCTGGGACAATGCAGGAACCTCCCGTGTTGCCACCGGGAGGAGGCGGCGTTCGCTGCCGCGCGCGCCCGGTTGTGATAGTGATAAGCTAGTGCAGAAGGTCTGCCCCGGCAGCGGCCCCGAAGGCCTCTCTGGTGCAGGTGGTTCATGATGGCAGAGATGGAGCACGCCGGAGCAGGCTTCGGCAGCCTGGGTAGTGTTTCTTAACTGATAGCAGGACAACTGATAAGCCGCGTACGCCTAAAGCCAGTGGCGCCGGTACATACTGCCGAAGCGATTTGAGCCGGGGCAACCGGCAGTATCACAAGTGTTGGCAAGGGCAAGGAGGCTGAATTGCTATGTCTAAAGCAATCATAGACGGACTGGAGGTCTTAGCAGAAAACGGTCAGACCATCCTGGAAGCATGCAGGCAGGCTGGCATCTTTATCCCTACTCTTTGCCACGATGACAAGCTGAAGCCCCTCGGTTCCTGTCAGATGTGTGTCGTAGAACTGCACGAGCACGGTCTTGTTGCCTCCTGTGCCACGCCCATTGCGGACAGAATGATCATCAAGACCGACAGTCCAAGGGTCGTCTCTACTCGCAGGAGGTTCCTTGAGTCACTCGTAGCAGAGCATTACGGCGATTGTGTTGCGCCCTGCCAGCGTGCCTGTCCTGCGGCTATTGACATTCAAGGCTATATTGCACTGATCGCTCGAGGAGCATATCGGGAAGCGGTAGAGCTGATCAAAGAAACCCTTCCTTTGCCTGCAGTAATCGGTCGCATTTGCCCCCACCCATGTGAAGATGCATGCCGCCGAAACTTGGTGGATGAGCCGGTGGCGATATGCGCTATGAAGCGATTCGCCGCTGACTGCACATCACGCAACGGACAGCTTCCCACCACGGTCAGACCAAAGACCGGGCACAAGGTCGCTATCGTCGGTTCCGGTCCAGCCGGGCTCTCCGCCGCCTACTACCTCGCGAAAGAGGGGCGTGAAGTCACCATCTTCGAAGCGCTTCCGAAGCCCGGGGGCATGTTGCGTTACGGCATTCCGGACTACCGTCTGCCGAAACAGGTCCTGGATGAAGAAATCAAAGCAATCACCGAGATGGGCGTTGCCATAAAGGTCAACCAGTGTCTTGGCAGGGACTTCAGCATAACAGGTCTTCTCGAAGATGGTTTTCACGCAGTCTTTCTCGGCATCGGCGCTCATCAGAATCAGAGAATGAACGTCGAAGGTGAGGACCTGCAGGGTGTTCTGCCGGGCACAAGCTTTCTCCGTTCTGTAGCTTCAGGAGAACAGCTAGCAATCGGGAGGCGAATCGTTGTGATCGGAGGCGGCAATACCGCTATCGATGCCGCCCGCACCGCCCTTCGCGTGGGTGCGGAAGAGGTAACTATCATCTATCGCCGTTCCCGGACAGAGATGCCGGCCGCACAGCGCGAAGTTGAAGAGGCGGAAGAAGAGGGCATCGGGCTTCATCTTCTGGCAGCGCCGGTCAGGATAACAGGGGAGAATGGCAGGGTAAGTGCGATAGAGTGCGTCAGGATGGTTCTGGGAGAACCGGATGCCAGCGGTCGGCGCCGACCAGAACCGGTTTCCGGCTCAGAGTTCGTTCTGCCGTGTGATTCCGTTATTGCCGCCATTGGCCAGCGCCCTGACCTTTCCATGCTGGCAGAAGAGACCGAGCTTGAGACAGAGCAAGGCAATATTGTAAGCGATCCTGAGACCCTGCTGACCAGTATCGCCGGGGTCTTCGCTGGTGGTGACTGCGTCACCGGAGCAGCCACAGCGGTCGAGGCTATTGGATTTGGAAGACAAGCCTCCGTCCTCATTGACAGTTACCTCAGGGGCGAGGCCCGATCAGGAATCGAGAAGCCTTTCGACATAAGTAAAGGACAACTGGATGACCTGGTGGGCAAGGAAGAATTCGTTCGGGTCGCCCGCAAGCCGCGCGAAGAGGCCACAAGGCTCAGGCCCACGGAGCGTCGCAACAGTTTTCGGGAGGTCGAGGCCAGCTACACCGAGGATATGGCGAAGCGAGAGGCAGAGCGTTGCATGGAGTGTGGCTGCAAAGCGGCGGACGATTGTACCCTGCGCGAGCTGGCTACCGATTATGAAGTGTCGCCTGTCACTGTTGCCAGCGACACGTATTACTACCCGTTGGATGAGTCTCATCCATTCATAGAACGGGACCCGGGTAAGTGCGTAAGCTGTGAACGTTGTGCTAGGTTGTGCCTTGACGTGCAGGGTATTGGAGCACTCTCCATGACTTATCGGGTAGGCACTGCCGATGGCCACGGCGGCTCATTGCTGAGTACAACCTGCGTATCCTGCGGGCTGTGCGTCTCTGGCTGTCCCGTCGGAGCGCTGGTCGCTAAGAATGAACTTAGGCCAGCCCGTGAGGTCAGGACCATCTGTCCTTACTGCGGAGTGGGTTGCGGTATCTATCTGGGCGTCCGCGGGGGTGTCGTGGTCAGTGCTCGAGGCGACGCAGACAACCCGGTCAGCAAGGGTGATCTGTGCGTCAAGGGCAGATTTGGCTACGAGTTCGTCAATCATCCTGATCGGTTGACCTCGCCACTCATCAAGCGGAACGGTGAATTCGTCGAGGCCACCTGGGATGAGGCACTGGATCTCATTGCCAACAAGCTGACTGAATGCAAAGGAGACCGGTTTGCGACTCTCTCTTCGGCCAAGTGTACCAACGAGGAGAACTATGTCATCCAGAAGTTCACCAGGGCGGTGATGAATACGAACAATATTGACCACTGCGCTCGACTCTGCCATGCCCCTTCCGTGGCAGGCCTGGCACGAAGCTTTGGCAGCGGTGCTATGACCAACTCCATCAGCGAGATTGAAGACGCCGCCTGCATCTTCGCCATTGGTTCCAATACCACGGAAAGCCATCCGGTAATCGGATTACGAGTCAAGAAGGCGTTACAGGATAAGGCACATCTCATCGTCGCCAATCCCAGGAAGATCGACCTCTGCCGCTTCGCCAGTCTGTGGCTCCGGCAACGCCCGGGTACCGATGTAGCGCTGCTCATGGGCATGATGAGGGTCATCGTCGATGAGGAATTGCTTGACCTGTCCTTCATCGAGCAGCATACCGAAGGTTTCGATGCATTCAAGGAGTCATTGCAGCACTTCGACCTCGATCGTGTGGAACGGATTACGGGAGTGCCATGCGAAGAGATAATCGAGGCGGCCCGGACCTACTCGGCCCGGAGGCCAGCCACCATCCTCTACTCTATGGGGATCACTCAGCATTCCCATGGAACCGACAACGTGCTGGCAATAAGCAACCTGGCGCTGCTCACCGGGAACATCGGCAAGCCATCAACCGGGGTAAACCCCCTGCGTGGACAGAACAATGTTCAGGGAGCTTGTGACATGGGCGCCCTGCCCAACGTATACCCCGGCTATCAACGGGTAGATGACGCCGAGGTCAAACGGAAGTTCGAGACCGCCTGGGGTTACAGCCTGGGAGGCTCTCCCGGGCTGACCCTCACCGAAATACTGGAGGCTGCCTATAACGGGCAGATCGCTGCAATCTACATCGTTGGCGAAAATCCCGTGCTCAGTGAACCTGATGCTCGGCATGCCAGGGAGGCACTGGAGAAGGCAGAGTTTCTGGTGGTTCAAGACATCTTCCTCTCTGAGACTGCGCGTCTTGCTGACGTCGTCTTGCCGGCGGCAACGTTTGCCGAGAAGGATGGAACCTTCACCAACACCGAGCGACGCGTTCAGACTGTCCGCAAAGCACTAGAGCCCGTGGGTGCCTCACGACCTGACTGGTGGATTACCTGCCAAATAGCGAAGAGGCTGGGCGCCACAGGATTCGAGTTCGCTGATGCCGCAGGGATTATGGCGGAGATTGCCGCCGTCACTCCCAGCTACAAGGGGATATCTTACGAGCGTCTGGACAACGAGGGCCTCCAATGGCCGTGTCCCGGCCCGGAACACGGCGGAACGCCGATTCTCCATACGGAGAAGTTCCTCACCAGCGATGGCAAGGCCCGGTTTGTTCCTCTGGAGTACAAGCCTTCCGCCGAAACCCCTGATGCAGAGTACCCCCTGGTTCTCACCACCGAGCGCAGCCTTTATCACTACCATACCGGCACAATGACACGAAGAGTGGATGGCCTCAATATACTGAGGGATCAGGAGCTTGTAGAGTTGAATCCAAAGGATGCCGATGCCCTTCGAGTCAGTGACGGCGAAACTGTACGAGTGGTTTCCCGGCGGGGAAAGGTGACGGCCAGGGCAAAGGTGGTGGGAACCTCTCCGCCCGGTGTTGTCTCGATGACCTTCCATTTTGCAGAGAGTCCGACCAACGTGCTTACCAACCCTGCTCTTGACCCTGTCGCCAAGATTCCGGAATTGAAGGTGTGTGCCATAAGAATAGAGAAGATGGAAGGGCAGTCAATCGCGTAACCGTCAGCCACGCACCGAGCCGGCGCTACCCGCACGTGCTGACGCACCACCGGCTGCAGATGCCGGCCATCGCAGAGTATCCTGGAGATAGGTGCGAGACGAATGAACAACACCAAAACCGTCCCCATTCTGAGGCTCACCGAACAGGGTTTCGGCAACATCAATGATGTGGTCGCCAGAGAGTCCGCCGTCACCATCGTTCTGAACGAACGGGAGCTCGTAACCCTGCTCTGCTCTCCTACCGACTTGAAGTATCTGGCGGTCGGTTTCCTGCTTTCCGAAGGCCTGCTGGGAAGCAAGGATGAGATCAGGAGGATGACGCATGACTACCGGACAGACACTGTCCGGGTAGACACCGAGAGAGATGAACGGCCGGCCGGTGCCGCCGTGTCCAGGAGATTCGTAACTTCAGGATGTGGGGGAGGCGTCTCTTTCCACACCGCCGCCGACGTAGTGAGGGGACAGGCGAAGATAGAATCCGGGGCTGAGATATCAACCCGTGAGGTCCTGGCCCTGATGAAGGAGTTTCAACATCGCTCCAGTACGTTTATTGCTACCGGCGGTGTTCACAGCGCTGCATTGTGCGACAGGAACCGGATCCTGGTCTTCAGCGAAGATATCGGGCGGCACAACGCGATAGACAAAGTCTTCGGCGAATGCATCTTGAACGAAGTGCCAACCGGCGACCGCATGCTGCTCACCAGCGGAAGAGTGTCCTCGGAGATAGTGCTCAAGGCAGCCAGGAGAAATGTCCCCATAATCGTCTCGAGGTCGGCACCCACCGACCTGGGCCTGAGACTGGCCGACGACCTGGGGGTGACGCTGCTGGGCTTCGTCAGGGGCGGTAGGATGAATGTCTATACCCATGACTGGAGGATTGCGAGGGACGGGAAGCAGGGATGCTGAGCCGTCAGCTTGCGACCTACGATGCGGGGGCAGCGCCGGAGCATCATCGCTGTCCTCACAGAGCCCCAGTCATGTGAGACCCCGGTGACTCATCTGGAGCCCACGCCACACCTCCACACGATGTAGAGGAATTGTTTGCCAGCCCGCGAGCGCGCAAACTGCACATCCCCCTCGCCACCATGGTCCGTGCGGATGACAACCAGCACCTGCAGGCGAAGAGGCGCGTCTGGAGCGTCGCACGCCGGTTTCTGAGCCTGTCCCACGAACTTCCGGTATGAGGTTCGAGGGCACTCCACGGTGTAGTGCCGGGTTCACCATTGTGGCGAATAACCGGTTTTCTGCATCTAGGCAAGGCCCGCAATCTCCCGTCCTGCTTCAGTTCCAGCGAGCCGCGGCCGAGGCCCAAGGCGCTTTCCCGCTACGCCACAGTTTCAACAGGTTGTGGCTTGTGGCCACCAGGGACATCTCGATCAACAAGCATGGTTCACATGTCGTGGCAGTCGTTGCACACCATGATTGTGCGGGCAACCCCGTAGCCAAGGAGCAGCAGCTACATCAACTTGCTTTGGCAATCAACATGATTAATGAATGGGGCTATGACGCTGAGGTGCTGGGATTATGGGGTGGATGAGGACTGGAAGGTGCACCACGTAGCGAACGACTGACCCTGGCTACATCATCTCCGAGATTCCCAACCTGACCGGGCTGGCTGGAACAACTCACACAGCGCAACAACCGTCTTATCGACAATCTGATCTTTGCTATTGCGAGACGCCACATTGCTGAAGCGCTTTCATTCGCCACGGGCGCAGTAGTAACCACTTGCGACGTTGAAGCAACGTATGTGTCCGGCCTGCTTTGAGGTTACACTGTCTCTATACTAGAATTCACTGTAGTACGCTAGAGAACCTGACAATGAATTACGAGAAGCTGGAAAACCTGCTCAGCCGTTATCATGAGATTGAGCGGTTGATGAGCCAACCTGAGATCGCGACGAATCCTACAAGCCTGCAGGCTCTGGGCAAAGAGCATGCCGCGCTGGAGTCCGCAGCAAGTTCGTACGCAGCATTCCTGCAGGTAGAATCGGAGTTGGCAGACGTACGGGCATTGCTCAACGAGACAACTGACCCTGAGATTCGCGACGTCGCCAAAGAAGAGGTTGCCGCCCTGGAGGCTCGCCGCGACCTGTTGGCCGAGTCACTTACGCAGTATATGATCGAGACAGATCCTAACGACGAGAAGAATGTCATCGTCGAAATACGTGCGGGGACCGGTGGCGACGAAGCCTCGCTCTTTGCAGCTGACCTCTTCCGTATGTACACGCGTTATGCCCAAAGGAAGGGATGGCAGGTGGAGGTAATCGACAGTTCACTGTCAAGTGGAAGAGGGTCCAAGGAAATTGTCTTTGAAGTTCGAGGGCGTGGTGCTTACAGCCGCCTGAAATATGAGCGTGGTGTACACCGTGTGCAGAGGGTTCCAGTGACTGAGGCATCCGGACGCATCCACACCTCAGCGGCGACAGTTGCTGTCCTTCCGGAAGCGGAGGATGTCGAGATAGACGTTAATCCAGATGAGATCCGTACAGACATCTACCATTCGGGGGGTGCCGGCGGCCAGAACGTCAACAAGGTCGCGACCGCCGTACGCCTTACGCACATTCCTACGGGCGTAGTCGCCATCTGTCAGGATGAACGTTCACAGCTCAAGAATCGGCTGAAGGCCATGGCAGTCCTGCGAGCCCGCCTCCTGGATGCAAGGAATCGAGAGCAGTCGGACAGAATCGAACAGGACCGACGCACGCAGGTAGGCACCGGCGATCGTTCAGAGAAGATTCGTACCTACAATTATCCCCAGGACCGTATTACAGACCATCGGATCGGACAGAGCTTTCACAACATAGAGCGCGTACTCGATGGCGAACTGGATGACATCATAGATGCACTCAATGCAGCCATACTGCAGCAAGCTGGTTCATTGCCATAACATGCAGTCATCCTGGCAACAGACCTTTCGCATTCTGGCAAATGCTGGCATCGAATCCTCCGAACAGGAAGCCCGTCTGCTGCTTCAGCACGTGACAAATCAGTCGCTTACTGAGCTTATGTGCAATCTGCGACGACCTCTCTCCGCCGACGAGTTGGCACAACTTCAAGTATGCATAACACGGCGACTCCGCGGCGAGCCTCTGCAATATATACTAGGCTACGTACACTTCTATGGCCGTGAGTTCATGGTTGATTCGCGGGCTCTCATTCCTCGTCCGGAATCAGAACTTCTCATTGATATGGCTCGCAGCCTCCCGGCGCAAGAGTTGACCGATGGCGGTAATCCCCTTCTAGCGGACGTCGGCACAGGAAGTGGCGTCATCGCAGTCAGCCTCGCATATGAGTTCCCGAATGCATGGGTGCTCGCGCTCGATGTTTCGCGCGAAGCTCTGATGGTGGCTCGCCGCAACATTCAAAGGCATTCTGTTTCGCATAGAGTTGACCTGGTGCAGGGTGACCTGCTCAATGCGATTGGAATGAAGTGCGACATCATAATTGCAAACCTACCCTACGTGTGCGCTGCTGACTTGCCGCACCTCAGTCGTGAGATTGCCTGCTTCGAGCCTCAAAACGCACTGGATGGTGGTGTCGACGGCTTATCCCTAATCTCTCGCCTATACATGCAGGCACCGGGAGTATTGAAGCCAGGAGGGTGGCTCATATTGGAGGTGGGCGAATCCCAGGCAGCGACCGTCGTCTATTCGCTGTCACAAGACTCTCGCTGGGAGTCCATGACCGCGACTGCCGACTTTCGCGACATCAAGCGTGTCGTCGCCGCACGACTTGTCCGTACGACTCTTCAATGAAGGAAGGTGACCTGGCTTAACGCACGTCAGTCCACCACACAGTGAAGCCGCTGAATGCCAGTTGACTGCCCTGTACGTTCGTCGACTGACACCAGAACTGCATTGAAATCCACAGCCCCTGCAGCCACTGACAACCGCCCGGGAATCTGCGTGAGGAATCTCTCGATAACCGAGTGAGGATCGACTCCGATAACAGAGTTAACCGGTCCCACCATACCTATATCCGTCACGTACGCGGTGCCGCCTGGCAGGAGACGCGCGTCTATGGTTCCCACATGGGTATGGGTACCCAGCACTGCAGCCACTCTGCCATCGAGGTACCGCCCAAGTGCCATTTTTTCCGACGTGGCCTCAGCGTGAAAATCCACAATGACTGCACAGGTGCCTGGAGGCGGTTGTGCCAGCAGGCTATCCATTGCACGAAATGGGCAGTCGTAGTTCGCCATGAACGTGCGCCCGATCAGATTTACCACCAGGAGTCCATTCAGGAGATACCAGCCACGGCCGGGGGCGGCAGGAGGGTAGTTCAGGGGACGTATCAAGGGATGCTCTCCTTCGATGAGTGGAAGTATCTCTTTGTGATGCCAGACGTGGTTTCCTGAGGTCACTACGTCGACGCCAGTCGCCTGAAGTTCAGAGAGAGTGCTTAGCGTGATACCGAGGCCTCCGGCAAGATTCTCGCCGTTGGCCACTATCATGTCGATATCATACTCTTGCTGCAGCCGCGGCAGCACGGCCGCCAGTGCCCGACGCCCTGGTTTTCCGATTACGTCCCCTATACCAAGTATCCTCACCTTAGCATCCAGCAAACTCTACTTGGCATATTCGACTGCAGTAGTCTGACGTGCAACCACGACGCGTATTTGTCCGGGGTACGTAAGACACTCCTCGATACGCTTTGAAATATCCCGTGCAAGACGCACAGCACCAAGATCATCGGTGTCCTCTGGCTTAACAAGCACTCGGACCTCACGTCCGGCTTGGATTGCGTACGCTTTGTCGACACCTGCAAAACCTGTGGCTATTTCCTCGAGCTCACGCACCCGTTTCAAGTACTGTTCGAGCGATTCTCTCCGCGCACCCGGGCGCGAGCCACTGATAGCGTCCGCGGCGGAAATAATGAAACCGAGCGTACTGGTTGTCATCACTTCGCCGTGATGTTCACCCACGGCCTGTGCAATCTCGTCTGATTTCTCCCACTGGCGAACCAAGTTAGCCCCAATCAGGGCATGGGAGCCTTCAACCTCGAAATCCACCGCTTTACCGATGTCATGGAGTAACCCGGCCCGACGTGCGATCGATGCATCCCCACCGATCTCGTCAGCGATCATGCCTGCGAGATGCGCGACTTCCAAGCTGTGTTGCAGGACGTTCTGTCCATAGCTTGTCCGATACTTGAGTTGACCTACCAACTTGATCAGTTCAGGATGAACACCTGGAACTCCCACCTCAAAACATGCATTCTCACCTTCGACTTTGATCGTAGCCTCGACTTCTCCCTTGGCTTTCTCGACGACCTCTTCGATGCGTGCAGGGTGTATGCGACCATCAAGTATGAGTTTGCTCAAGGCAACCCTTGCGACTTCGCGCCGCACTGGAGCGAAGCTGGAGATAGTAACCATCTCAGGAGTATCATCTATGATGAGATCGACGCCGGTGGCCTGCTCAAGTGCGCGAATATTGCGACCCTCGCGGCCAATGAGCCGGCCTTTCATTTCGTCAGAAGGAAGGGGCACGGTAGATACCGTGGTTTCAGAAACAACATCCGCGGTACATCGCTGAATGGCGGTCGCCAGTATGTACTGTGCAGAACGATCTGCGTCTTCCTTTACTTGCCCCTCCCACAGCCGCACCTGCCGCGCAGCTTCTTGTTTCACCTCATCCTCCAGGGCCGTCAACAGAAGCCTCCGTGCCTCCTCCGAGGAGATTCCAGACAGTTGTTCAAGCTTCTGTATTTCCTGGCGCTTCAGGTCATCTATCTCGTCTCGAGACTGCTGCAACTCTCTGCCTCGATCATCGAGTTCCTTCTCCCGCCGACCCATGGCGGCGAGCTTGCGTTCGATCGCAGTCTCTTTCTGATCGAGGCGATTCTCAAGCCGCTGCAGTTGGAGGCGATGTTCTTTGTTCTCAGCTTCAGCCGCATTGCGGACCTTCCGGGCCTCTTCGCGCGCATCACGAAGAAGTTCACGATGACGGGTAGTAGCTTCAGTAAGTAAGCGTTCGGCTTCCTTGCGCGTACCAAGAATCTGCTGATTTGCTACGACCTGCCGTACAAAGTATCCAACGAGCCCTCCCAGCAACAGCGAGAGCACTGCGAGTATATATATGTATTCCATATTCCCTTTCTCATTTGAGCGTCCATGTGGGTACACCCCATCTTAACCGAATATTACGACCTTTGCGTATGGCCAGTCAATAAATAAACGGTGGGCAGCAAAATGAGTGAGAGGGGAATACGTGCGCCGGAGGACAGAAAAAAGCACCTTAACAGTTGAATAGTGGAAGGAAGAAATTGTATCAATTGATCTACGACGGATCGAAGACCCGTCGACCGACCTAAGGATCCGGGGCATTATCCCCGAGACTCCCTGAAAGGAGGTGATTCAGCCACACGTTCCCGTACGGCTGCCTTGTTACGACTTCGTCACAGTTACCAGCTCCACCCTCGGCGACTGCCTCCCATAAGGGTTGGCCCATCGACTTCAGGTGTTTCCGGCTTCCGTGGCGTGACGGGCGGTGTGTACAAGACCCGAGAACGTATTCACCGCAGTATGGCTGACCTGCGGTTACTAGCAGCTCCTACTTCATGCAGGCGATTGCAGCCTGCAATCCGAACTGAGGATGGTTTTAAGGGATTCGCTCCGGATTGCTCCGTGGCAGCCCTCTGTGCCCACCCATTGTAGCGTGTGTGTAGCCCAGGGCATAAAGGCCATGCTGACTTGACGTCATCCCCACCTTCCTCCTTGCTGTACAAGGCAGTCTGCTATGAGAATATAACATAGCACGAGGGTTGCGCTCGTTGCGGGACTTAACCCAACACCTCACGGCACGAGCTGACGACAGCCATGCAGCACCTGTGATGGCTCCTGCCTGGATACAGGTCGTCGCCCTTTCGGGTTTCTACTTCCAACATGTCAAGCCCTGGTAAGGTTCTTCGTGTAGCATCGAATTAAACCACACGCTCCGCTGCTTGTGCGGGTCCCCGTCAATTCCTTTGAGTTTTAGCCTTGCGGCCGTACTCCCCAGGCGGGACACTTAAAGCGTTAGCTTCGACACGAGGAGGGTCGATACTCCCCATATCAAGTGTCCACCGTTTACGGCGTGGACTACGCGGGTATCTAATCCGCTTCGCTCCCCACGCTTTCGAGCCTCAGCGTCAGGAACAGCCTAGGAAATCGCCTTCGCCACTGGTGTTCTTCCGAATATCAACGCATTTCACCGCTACACTCGGAATTCCATTTCCTTCTGCCGCCCTCAAGTTGTCCAGTATCGGATGACCCCTCTCGATTGAGTCAAGAGATTTCACACCCGACTTAAAAAACCGCCTACGCTCCCTTTACGCCCAGTAAATCCGGATAACGTTCGCCTCCTACGTATTACCGCGGCTGCTGGCACGTAGTTGGCCGAGGCTTATTCCTCAGGTACCGTCATTATCTTCCCTGAGAAAAGGGGTTTACGATCCGAAAACCTTCGTCCCCCACGCGGTGTCGCTGGGTCAGGCTTGCGCCCATTGCCCAATATTCCTTGCTGCTGCCTCCCGTAGGAGTTGGGGCCGTGTCTCAGTCCCCATCTGGCTGGACATCCTCTCAGACCAGCTACCGATCGTAGCCTTGGTGGGCCATTACCCCGCCAACAAGCTAATCGGCCGCAGGCCTATCCACAAGTGCCTTGCGGCTTTGATGGATCTGCTTCAACAGATCCATTTCATGCGGTATTAGCTTACCTTTCGGCAAGTTATCCCCCGCTCGTGGGTAAGTTACCTACGTGTTACTCAGCCGTCCGCCACTAAACCATAATCCGAAAACTACGGTTTCGTACGACTTGCATGCATAAAGCGCACCGCCAACGTTCATCCTGAGCCAGGATCAAGCTCTCAGTTTATGAACCTTCCTTCCACTATTCAACTGTTAAAGTGCCGAGGAGGTATAGTACAGCCTGCATGGCAGGCCTGTCAAGCGACCGCAACCCTTCTCCAAAGCAGGACTCTCTTACTCCCTACCAGTCGATGGTGCTAGAATACCACGAAAGCCCGCAGACGTGTTTTTCGGTCCTCTTCGCGATACAATCAGCATGGCTTGTACAGGTGCTTTCCCGGTTTAATGACGGTTATATGGAGCGCGGCGACCTGCCAGAGGGAAAATGCTATTCACCATCGACGTAGGTAACACCAGCATCAACGTGGGGCTCTTCGAGGGTGAAGAACTCGTTCACTCATGGCGATTGATGACAGGCATCGATCGATCTGCAGACGAGTATGGCTCCCTTCTTTTCAGTCTACTGCAGCGTCATGGAGTTTCCATTTCATCCATACGAGGCGCTGTACTATGCAGTGTGGTACCACCGCTCGTTCCAGTCTTCACCGAAGTATGTACAAGGTATCTCGACACGGATCCCCTTGTAGTCGAACCCGGCATCAAGACCGGTCTCCGTCTCCTCGTAGATAACCCGCGGGAACTTGGCCCCGACAGAGTTGCCAATGTTGTTGCTGGTACATTCCTTTACGGCAAGCCCTTGATAGTCATCGATTTCGGAACGGCGACGACATTCGATGTAGTTTCCGCAGGAGGAGATTTTCTCGGAGGGGCGATCGCGCCTGGCATCAACATCGCCAGCGAGGCGCTGTTTCGAAGGACCGCCATGCTTCCGCGCATCGAGCTGCAACGCCCCAAACATGCAATCGGCAGGGGAACTGTCACTGCCATGCAATCCGGCATTCTGTATGGCTACATCGGACTTGTTGAGAAGATTCTTCGTGAAATAACCACTGAGCTTGAGAGTGAGCCTTTCATAGTTGCCACAGGCGGGTACGCCAACATGTTCGCTGAGATTGTGCCGGCAATCCGGGTCTCGAATCCTGACCTCTCGCTGCTCGGTTTGCGACTTATTTACGAGATGAATACCATGTAGTGGGTAATTGGAGCATATGATGAAGCGCAGAAGTGTACTGCTTGGTGTCACCGGTAGCATCGCCGCGTATAAGGCGGCCGAACTCGCGCGAGAACTGAGTCGCCATGGCGTGGAGGTGCGAGTAATGATGACTCCTGCAGCAACACGTTTCGTTTCGCCTCTTACATTTGAGGCGCTGCTTGCGTCGCCGGTGGTTACCGACATGTTTGACAGTGGTCCGGCAGGCCCGATACCTCATGTGTCTCTTGCAGCGGATGCCGACGTAGTACTCATAGCACCGGCAACCGCAGACTGTATCGCCAGAATCGTTCACGGACTCGCCGACGATATCATCAGTTGCACTGCCATGGCCTCAGAGTGTCCACTTATCGTTGCTCCGGCTATGCACGAAAACATGTATCGCAGTGCTGCGACACAAGCCAATATAGCGGTTTTGCAGGAACGGGGAGCGGTGGTAGTTGGCCCCGACTCTGGCGACCTTGCATCAGGGGGGAGAGGGGCCGGCAGGATGTCTCCGGTAGAAACAATCATCGGTGTTACTATGAAGACGCTTGGACGGCACAGCGATCTTGCTGGCCGGACCATCATCGTCACAGCCGGTGGGACCCAGGAGTTCATAGATCCCGTGAGATGTATCACCAATCGCTCCTCGGGCAAGATGGGATACGCAATTGCGGAAGCATCTCGCGACCGTGGAGCGTCGGTCGTGCTGGTCACCGCCCCCGCCTCACTAACACCGCCTTCCGGAATAGAGGTGGTGCGTATTACCTCAGCTCAGGAGATGTTCGAGGCGACCCAAACTGCAGTTCAGCACGCGCAGGCTCTTATAATGGCAGCTGCCGTTGCGGATTATCGGCCAACCGGTCTATCGCCCCATAAGATCAAAAAGCAGGGACAGGAGATGCTTACGATCCAACTCGCGCCGACCATAGATATCCTCGGCTCAATTCAAGGCAGTTTCGTCAAAGTCGGCTTCGCCGCCGAAAGCACTGAGCTTGAATGCAATGCTGAAGCCAAACTTACGGCAAAGAATCTTGACCTGATTGTCGCCAACGATATCACCGCCACTGATGCTGGATTCGGCTCAGAAAGCAACCGTGTAATTATCATCGATCGACAGGGTACGTTCGACCGCACACCACTGCTATCGAAGCGGGAGGTGGCGGACCGCATTCTTGACCGGGTAGTGCAATTGCTCTCCTGAGAGCAGTCGGCGGTCCCTGATTGGCACTGCTGTTCCATCGATCACACTGTAGTGCCGTCTGACTGAAAAGCGAGGTACATACAAGTGACACGCGAAAGTCTCGCCAAGGCATATGAAGCCGGGAGAATCGAACGGAAGTGGTACGACTACTGGCTCGCGCACGGCTATTTCACGCCGCAAATCGATCCAAACCGGAAGCCTTTCGTCATCGTAATGCCTCCCCCGAACGTTACCGGGGAGTTACACGTCGGACACGCACTTACTATGACAATCGAGGATGTGCTCATCCGCTGGCACCGTATGCTCGGTGAGCCTACACTGTGGGTTCCGGGTACTGACCACTCCGGCATAGCAGTTCAGGTATTGGTGGAGAAGGATCTCGCGAGTGAGGGCCTGACCCGGGAACAGGTGGGCCGCGAGGAGTTTCTCAGGCGCGCCTGGGAGCGGGCCATCCGAAGCAGGGAATCGATCAGGCAACAGCAATACCTTATTGGGTCATCCTGCGACTGGACACGAGACACCTTCACGCTTGACGAAGCACCGAGTCGCGCCGTTCGAACAGCATTCGTACGATTATATAGGAAAGGCCTTATCTACCGCGGCGAGCGCATGGTGAACTGGTGTCCGAGATGTCTCACAGCGCTCTCCGACCTCGAAGTTGAGCATAAGGATACCGCAGGGCACCTTTATCATTTTCAGTATCCGCTTGCCGATGGTAGTGGTTCCGTTACGATCGCAACCACCAGGCCTGAGACATGTTATGGCGATACGGCAGTGGCGGTGAATCCAGCGGATGTGCGTTACCGGACTCTCATCGGGCGCAAAGTGATTCTCCCTGTGTCGGGGCGCGAGATTCCATTAATCGGCGACGACGCCGTAGACCCCTCGTTTGGGAGCGGAGCTCTCAAAATCACTCCGAGCCACGATCCAACTGACCTCGAGATTGCAGAACGCCATCAGCTACCGCATACAGACGTCTTCAATCCCGACGCGAGCATGAACTCCAAGGCCGGCACATGCGAGGGGATGACGCGAGAAGACTGCAGGCTCCATGTCGTACATGAATTTGCTCGTCAAGGACTACTTCTGCGTACCGAACCCTATGCGCACATGGTGGGCTATTGCGGCCGATGCGGCAGTGCCATAGAACCTCGTCTAAGCCTGCAATGGTTCGTACTTGCCAAACCACTTGCGGAACCGGCGATCCGAGTGGTTCGCGATGGCGAGATACGAATCGTCCCTGAACACTTCACCCGGGTCTACTTCTCCTGGATGGAGTCCATCAAAGATTGGTGCATCAGCAGGCAACTCTGGTGGGGCCACCGGATCCCTGTATGGTACTGCGCCGAATGCGGAAGTCTTACCGTAAGCGTGGATACCCCTGAAGGATGCGATCATTGTGCAAGTAAGAGCATCGAACAGGATCCTGATGTGCTTGACACGTGGTTCAGTTCGGCGCTTTGGACACACTCCACTCTCGGCTGGCCCAATGATACGGAAGACATGCGATACTTCTATCCGACATCCGTGATGCAGACCGGATACGACATCCTGTTCTTCTGGGTAGCGCGAATGATCATGATGGGTATCGAAGACACAGGTAAGATCCCGTTCCACACGGTGTATCTGAATGGCCTCATCCGTGACGAGCACGGACAGAAGATGAGCAAGATGCGAGGCAACGTCATACGACCTGACGATGCTGTCGGAAAGTATGGTGTTGATGCCCTTCGGTTTGCGCTTACCACCGGAAATTCGCCAGGCAATGACCTGTCACTCGGCACGGCTAAGCTGGAAGCCTCCCGCAATTTCGTCAACAAACTGTGGAATGCAACGCGATTCGTTCTGCAAAACACCAAGGTTATGGATCCGGGACATTACGCTACCTCCAATCTCCCCACGCCTGCGCGTTTGGAGGATCGTTGGATACTCAGCAGGGTACATCGCCTTATATCTTCCGTGCACGAGTTGATGAACGATTACCAGATCGGGGAGGCCGAGCGACAGATTCACGATTTCGTGTGGTCAGAACTGTGCGACTGGTATATCGAGATAGCCAAGATGCGGCTCAAGGAGCAGCGAGAAGAAGCTCAGTCTCCGGCGCCGTACCTCATCGCTCTGCTTGATATGTCGCTCCGGCTTCTCCATCCATTTATGCCATTTGTGACGGAAGAACTCTGGCAACATCTGCAGGCAGAGTCTTCCGAAAGTGTGCCTGGACAGTCGATCATGGTAGTTGCCTACCCAGTTCCCAACGAATGTTGGCTCGACAGTGAAGCAGAGCGAACAATGACCACTGTTATTGATATCATTCGTGCGCTCCGCAACACCAGAGCCGAAAGGAAGTTGGACGTGTCCAGTCGATTGGAGGCACGTCTCTATACAGGAACCCTTCTCACTGAACTCCAGGAATTGCTTCCCGCGATAGAGAGGCTGTCTGGCACACGTATTCTCAGCCTGGAACCCCGCAAAAGCCGTCAGCAAGATATGCCCGGCCAGTTGGGGCTGATCCTCAGTGACGCCGATATACTGATTTCGGCAAGCTCGGCGGAGGACGCCTTACGGATCAAAGCACAATTGCAGAAGGAAACGGCCATCACAAGGGAGCGCCTGACAACGATAGAGAGCCGCATTACGGACCCGACATTCATAGCCCGCGCGCCAGCCGATGTAGTAGATCGACAACAAGAGCTTGCCGGAAGTCTTCGGGACAGACTTCAGAGACTTCAAGAAGAACTCGAAGATCTGCAGTAACGTCAAGAGTTCTTCTTGACTTCAACGTAACGGTGAAGGATCGTAAGAGCGCGCTTTGTATCGCTCGCCACACGTGATTTGTCCGAAACTCGCAGACGTGACTTGAAGAGCCAATAGGTAAACTGTTTCATCTCCGAAAGTGTTATGCGACGGCGTTTGGGGTGACTCTTCTCCGCTCTGAATGTTTGAACGAGCTCATCAAGGGAACCTCCGTAAA
>SKVJ01000019.1 GCA_007129495.1 Dehalococcoidia bacterium
CTCCACGATTGCTGCCACACAACCACAACGACCCGGCAGAAGATCGCTCCCGTACCTTGGTACGCTCGACTCTCCCCTGCGACCATCGTATCCGAGGGCGTTCACAAGTGTCAATACCCCGGCGGCAAGTGTGGTTCTTTTCTTGCTCATGTTCGGAAAAGGCTTGTGAGAAGTGCATTGACCCTGCAGACTCGTGGCTTCAGCACTCACCATCCGCCCTTGCTGCCCACGGATTGCGCTTTCAAACCGAACCGCCTGTGTCATCTTGTTCGGCTGTACATTGCATTCCGACAGGAGCGCAGGAGATTACGGGCTGCCACGAATAAGAAGGAGGAGCGTCAACGCTCCTCCTTCTCAAACCACTTCACGCTCTTACCCTCAAAAGCCTGCGAAAGCGCGAGTCCGTTCACCGTCATGTGTCACAGCACAGGTACATACTTGCCGAAATCGAGATCACGCGCATTGCTGAACGGCTTATACGTACCGTCCGCCACCTTAGCGTTCGCCTCAGCAATTGCTCCGTCATTCAATTCGATACCGAGGCCAGGCTGGTTGGAGATCTCAAGGTATCCATTCTCAATCTTGAGGCGTGGCTCGACTGCCCACGGCGCCATCTGCTCATGCTCCTGTATCAGGAACGGATGCACCGCTGCCGACAGGTGCGCGTTCGCCATGGCAGCGACCGGTCCAAACGGATTGTGCGGCGCGGCTTTTGCCTGGTACGCCTCACACATCGCACAGATCTTCATAGCCTCGGTGATGCCACCTATCTTGCCCACGTCGAACATCACCACATCAACCGCTCCGTTCTCAAGATACTCCTTGAGGTCCAACTTGCTGTTCAGACGTTCGCAGGCCGCGATGGGTATATTCACGGCATCAGCCACTCGCTTCATCATCGTGATCATGCCCACAGGGACGGGCTCCTCGTACCAGAACAGGTCGAACTGCTCCAGTTTCTTCCCTATCTTGATCGCTGTGCCCGCGTTGAATTTGCCGTGACACTCAACCATGAGGTCGACAGTTTGACCTACTGCCTGGCGAACCGCCGCAACGCGGTCGACAACCGCATCGATCTCGTCAGGACGGTATCCGTGATAACCATCGCGACCGGGGCGAAAGGGGTCGAACTTCATCGCCGTGTAGCCCTCGTTGACGAGATCCCTCGCAAACCTGCCAAGCTGTTCGGGGTCGTACTCAATCTCACCCCACGGCTCCGAGAACAGATCATCCTGCGTAGGATCAGGGAAGGAGTTCCACGTGCCTCGCATATGAGGGTAAAGCCTGATATGTCTTCGGTACAGGCCGCCCAGCAACTCGTATACGGGGACACCCAGAGCTTTCCCCTTGATGTCGTAGAGTGCAACATCGACTGCGCTGATCATGGCGTTCATGTACGAGAACGAGGTCTGCTGTAGCATCTTTATCCAGAGTCGCTCTATATTGAACGGATCCTCTCCAACCAGGATGGACTTGAGCATTTCTACCTGGGCGGCAAGAATCGATGGATGACTGACCACATTCTCGCCCACTCCGGTAATGCCTTCGTCGGTGTGCACCCTGGTAAACGGAAGCGGTCCACACATGATGGCCTCAATATCGGTGATACGAAGATTGGACATGTCCATTCCCTCCTTAACACTCAGAGATCCCGCTGACCAATGGTAGAGCGGTCCATTCACAACGTCAATGGCTTCAACTGATTGCTCGTGTCCGGTCACGAGGGGCGCGTCAACTCACGTAAGAATGTTACCGAAGAGGGGTTGCATGGCTGGTTTGCGGCCTGTATACTGGCACCGATTACCCTGACGCAAGGCTACGCAAACAACCGTGGTGAAAAGGGGAATTGTGGTTCCATTCAGTAACAAGCTGGTCGCAGATGAATCCACCAGCTGCCCGCAGTCTATACTGTCCCGTATCACGAGAGGAGTATCTTTCATCTAAATGGCACAGTTCTTCACCACCATGCTCCTCTGCTTCCTCCTCTACCTTGCTTTGACCACGGGCACGGGCACGATCGGACTGTGGAATGCCGGAGAACTTATCGCGGGACTCTTCATCGCCGGACTGGTCTCCGTCCTGGTGAGACCGGTCATGCCGAGTAGTTGGTTTCAGGTGCTCAATCCCCGGCGGTGGGGGTGGCTCCTCGTATATGTCGTGGGCCCTTTCTTCTGGGCAATGGCGAAGGCGAACTTCGATGTTGTGTACAGAGTTATCACTGGACGTATCAAACCGGGTATCGTCCGGATCTCTCCTGGGCTGAAGAACGACATCAGCACTACGGTGCTTGCGAATTCCATCACTCTTACCCCGGGAACTCTTACTGTAGAGGTGGATCAGCGGACGAACGACCTGTACGTTCATTGGATAAATGTAGATGAGAAGGTCGTAAAACGTAAGCCGCGAGACTACCGCCCAATCTGTGGCGGTTTCCCAGGATGGGCAAGGAGAATCGCCGAATGAACTGGATGCCGGCGGTAATCGTCCTTGCGGTATGTATCGCCCTTGCCCTTATCCGGGTAGGCATTGGCCCGACGGTACCAGACCGCATCGTCGGACTTGATACTGTCAATACAATTGTGGTTACCTCAATGGTGGTTCTGGGTGCCGCTTTTCGCCAACCCGTGTACCTCGACGTGGCGATCGTATACGCGCTTCTGTCATTCGTCACGACATTGTTCATTGCCAGATACATCGAAAAGGGTAAGCTCTGACACATGTTGCACACAATCACGTACGTGCTCATAGGTATCGGGCTGTTCTTCAACCTCGCAGCCAGTGTGGGGTTGCTCCGTTTTCCGGATTTCTACACACGGCTGCATGCCGGCACCAAGTGTACAACGTTCGGATCGATCTTCCTCATTGGCGCGGTGGTACTACAGGGCATCGTGGCATGGACCGCCGGCGGCTGGGAATCATTCGATTCGGTACTCGTATTCAGGGGAATAATTGCGCTTGGAGCCCTTCTGCTCACGAATCCAACCGGCGCACACGCGATTGCCAGAGCCGGTCATCGCAGTGGAGTGAAGCCGGTGCCGGCAGTTGTTGATGAACTCGAGGAGGCGGACCTCAGTGGCTGAGTTCCAGGTTCTTCACGTGATCGTCCCCATTCTGATGGTGGCAAGCGCCGTCATGGTAGCGCGGCTCAAAGACCTTATTGCCGCGGTTATCGCACTGGCTGCACTGAGCCTGCTTCTCTCGCTCCAGTTCTATTTATTGCAGGCCCCTGACGTCGCGCTTGCGGAAGCGGGTATTGGGGCAGCTATTACCACTGCCATCTTCGTGATAGCAATACGTTCAACCAGACGAGTGTGAGTGCAATGTTGAGAAGAATTGGAATCGGCCTGTCGCTCATTGTCCTGATAGCGATGTTCGTCACCGTGATCTTGCTGCTCCCGACACTGGGAGATCCACCCTCACAGATGGACGACTACATCATCGGGAACGCACCAGGAGAAACTGGGGCGAGTAATGTCGTGGCCGCGGTGCTGTTCGACTACAGGGGACTTGATACTCTTGGCGAGGCCACTGTACTCTTCGCGGCAGCAACTGCAGTTGCTATGATCCTGCGCACGAGAAATCATGAGGCGGGCGACTAATGTCAAAGATTGTACGTGTGGTAGCAACGATAATTGTACCATTCATTCTTCTGTATGGCCTGTACCTCATTGTTCATGGACATTTGACCCCCGGTGGCGGATTCCAGGGCGGAGCAGTCATTGCTTCCGGTATTGCACTTCTGTTCGTAGCCTTCAACTTCAGGTATGTGAGAGGCTTTCTAAGCGAGGACTCGCTTTCTACTATCGAGTGTAGTGGTGCACTCCTGTTCGTCGGAATTGCATTCGGCGGGATAGTCACAACCACCTTCTTTGCGAATTTCCTGTTGGGTTCACCAGTGTTTGGCGGTATTCCCGTCGGAGGACCAGAACCGGCCACCATTTGGTCAGGTGGCACTATCCCACTGATGAACATAGCCGTGGGCATGAAAGTCAGCGCAGGGCTGTTGGCAATCATATTCATGATGTGGTTTGCCGCGTCGAAGGAAGAGGGAGATCAAAATGAGTGACATCATTATCAACGCGCCGTTTCTTGCGGTCGTTGCACTCATCTGCGTATCTTTCTACATCCTCATGACACAGAGGAACCTGATCAAGATCGTAATGGGAGTAGTGATACTTCAATCAGGTGTGAATCTGTTCCTCGTAGCTCTGGGCTATCGCACGGGTGGTGTGGCGCCAATATATACGGACATACCAGATACTCTGATGGTGCTGCCTGTACCCCAGGCATTGACGCTCACGAACATCGTCATCGGGGTATCCACAACCGCTCTCATGCTGGCATTGATAGTGCTCATCTATCGTCACACGGGTGAGACAGATGCCGAGAAATCCCGGAGGGTGAAAGGGTAAGCGCATTGGATGCATTGATACTTCACTCTCCAATTCTGGCTATCGCCATCCCTCTGCTCGCCGCATTCGCTGCGCCACTCATCGGCAGACTTAGTCCAAGGGCGCGGAATGTGTTCGTCATTGCAGCACTTGCATCCATGCTGTTTGTCGTAGTACTGCTCGCTCGCGATGTGTACGAGGTGGGAATCCGGGTATATACCCTCGGTGCCCTTTCTCCCACTCAATCCATTCCCGAGAATCACATGGTTCCGGTTCGGCTTATCCTTGAAGTGGATGGTCTCGGAGCGCTGATGGCCATTATTACCGCCGTCGTGGCGCTTGCGGGCGCCATCTACTCCATCGCCGCCATCAGGCCCGAATCGGGGCAGGACCGTTTCTATTCTCTTCTGCTACTTCTGACTGTCGGCATGATGGGCATTCAGCTCACCGGCGACATGTTCAACCTGTTCGTCTTTCTCGAGATACTCTCGATATCCGGAGCTGCACTGGCAGCATTCCGCACCAGGTTTGGCGATGCCGTCGAGGGCGGCTTCAAATACCTGATGGTTTCGACCGTCGGCGCGCTGATGCTCCTGCTGGCCATAGGCATCTTCTACGGGCAATACAACGCACTAAACATAGCGGCCATCGCCAGCGCCATGCAGTACACGGTGCTGGACCAGATAGCCCTGGCGCTGATCCTCGCCGCGCTCCTGATGAAAAGCGGTGCCGTGCCATCCCACTGGTGGGTACCTGATACCTATACTCCGGCCCCGGCTGGAACCAGCCCGATTATGTACGCCTCGTCACTGGCCTGCCTCGCGGCGACTTTCCGCATGGTGTTTTCGCTCTACGGCGTGCAGATGAACCTGGCGACTGTTGGCTGGATAGTGATAATGGCCGGTGTTCTCAGTATGTTTGTCGGTGTCACGATGGCGCTCAAGCAGACTGATATCAAACGGCTGATGGTGTATCACGTCATCTCTCAGGAAGGTTACATGCTGCTCGGTGTTGGCGTGGGACTTGCAGTGCTCAGTGATCCCCAGGCTATTGCGGCCTACGGGCGCGAAGCCATTGCAGGAGGACTGTTTCACGTAATCAACAATGCATTCTTCAAAGGATTGCTCCTTCTTACGGCAGAAGCCCTCTTCCTCCGACTTGGCACGCGCGACCTGAACAAGATGGGCGGCATGGGACGCACCATGAAGTGGACGTGTGCGTTCTTCATCATCGGTGCTCTGGCAATATCCGGCATACCGCCATTTAACGGATTCGCCTCCAAACTGATGATCTATGAGTCAGTGTACCTGTTCAATCCGATGCTCACCATCATAGCGGTGATCGTGTCGATCATGACCCTCGCATCCTTCACCAAGGTATTCCAATCTGCATTTACCGGCCCGGCGCTGCCTGAGTACCGTGAAGTGCGAGAGATTCCGCTATCCATGAAACTCGGCATGGGCATACTCGCCGCTGCAACCGTGTTCATCAGTCTGTTTCCGAGCCTTGTTGTGGACACAATAATCTACCCGGCTGCCGACGCTCTCATCGATCAGTCCGGTTACATCAGTGCAGTTATGGGAGGTGGATAGGCAATGAACGCAGCGCCGGTATTGGCTTATTGGGCGCCCATCGTCGCCATAATCGCCTTCGTGATAATCCTCGCAATCACCATTCTCTACCGCAGCAGGGGACAGGGACGGTACCAGGAGGGCACGGACCAGGAGCAGATCTTCCTGTCCGGCGAGGAAGAACCAGCGGAAGCACTACGACACGTCAGATCACACAACATGTACTGGGGCTTCTTTGAAGCAATGAAGCGCTACTACGATCCCACTGTGCGCGCACATACAGGCATTGTGAATGACTATCTCATCTGGCTGCTGGGGCTCACTGCATTCGCGGGCATTGCTATACTGGCAGCTAACCTGTTGTAACTGGGGAGAACAAGACACATGGGCATGGATTCGTTCAAGCGGGCTCTTTGGGTGTATCATTTGAATACAGGGTCCTGCAACGGCTGCGACATCGAGATTGTTGCTGCGCTTACTCCGCGTTACGATGTGGAGCGGTTCGGTATCAAGCTCGTGGGCTCCCCTCGACATGCAGACGTGCTGCTCATGACGGGCCCGGTAACACGACAGATGGAATCCCGAGTGCGCCGACTCTATGCCCAGACACCCGCTCCCAAGGTAGTGATGGTCATCGGCAATTGCGGTGTTGAGGGTGATGTGTTTCACGAGTCGTATAATCTCATCGGGCCTATCGATCAGATTATCCCGGTTGACGTATATGTTCTCGGATGTCCTCCACGCCCGGAAGCCATAATCGACGGTGTTGTGAAAGCATGGCTGAAGCTGGAGGGCGCCGCCAAGGAGAAGACTGCCTGATATGGACATGTTAGGTGCAGATGAGGTCATAAAGAGCTTCAAGAGCGCTCTCGATGGTGCTATTACGAACATTCGTGTGTATGAGCGAGAACTCGCTCTCAAGAAGAACGTCTATACCTCCCTGTGGATTGACATCAAGCTCGAAGGGTTTCGCAGGGCGATACTCCACCTGAACCACCTCCAGGAATCGCCCCACTTCAGCGTAATTGCGCCCGTAGATAGAGGCGACACAGTTGACTTGCTGTACCATTTCTCGCTGTTCTACGGACAGCACCACAAGGCCATCGCCCTGGTAATCAGAGTTTCTCTGCCCAAGACCGACCTCACGATTCCCACGATTACCGACATCATACCCGGCGTCATCTTTTCAGAGCGGGAAGTACAGGAGATGATGGGGGTAACGGTCACTGGAATTCCCGACAAACGCCGCCTGTTCATTCCCGAGGATTTCCCACAGGGGATCTACCCGTGGCGCAGAGACGAAACAGGTCCGGACAAGATGCTGAAAGTACTTCCAGGCAGACAGGGTATTCAACATGAGTAGTACCGTAGAACAGACCAGTTACATACTCCCGATGGGGCCGATACATCCGGCCCTGCATGAACCCATTCGACTGGATCTCAGCATAGATGGTGAGGAAATAGTCGATGTGGACGTAGCCGCCGGCCAGGTTCACCGCGGGATCGAATGGCTCGGTATGAACCGCAACAACATAGTGCAGACCATTTACCTGGCTGAGAGGGTCTGTGGAATCTGCTCGGCATGCCATCCATTTGCTTTCGTGGAGGCGGTAGAGATGGCCACCGGCATCGAGGTACCCCCACGTGCGGAGTATATCCGTATGATTCTCGCTGAAGTAGAGCGTATCCACTCACATCTGCTCTGGGCCGGTGTTGCGGGTCACGAGGTAGGATTCGAAACGCTCTTCTACTACGCCTGGCGTGCCCGGGAGAAGGTGATGGACCTTACGGAATACCTGACCGGTAATCGCAATTCGAAGGCTCTGTACCAGATAGGTGGCGTCCGGCGCGACATCACGGAAGAACAAGTGCCTGTCGTTAGAGAGGCGCTTGAGTTCTACAAGTCCGTTTTCGGAGAGTTGAAGACGCTGTTCCTTGACGATCCTACCGTCAAGATGAGGACGCGGGGGGTGGGGATCATCACCACAGAGGATGCCAGGAAACTCTGCATCGTCGGCCCCACGGCACGCGCCAGTGGCGTGCCGATTGACACGCGCCAGGACCACCCCTATTCGGCTTACGCGGATCTCAATGTGAAGGCGATTACACCTGACATTCTCACGGGAGAGGTTCATGGTGACGTCTATGACCGGATAATCGTGCGGCTGTTGGAAGTGAAGCAATCGATCGAGATAATCGAGCAGGGCATCGCAGCGATGCCCGACGGACCTCTAGTCACCGAAGCGAAGATCCCGAAACTGCTCGCCATGCTCAAGAAAGCCGAAGGAGAGTCGGTAGGGCGTGTCGAAGCCCCTCGTGGGGAAAACCTGCACTACATACGAAAGAAAGCTGGCGAAGATCCTGTTGAAGCCTGGAAGGTCCGGGCGCCCACATACGCGAATCTCCAGGCGGCGAAGACAATGCTTGTGGGCCAGCAGATAGCTGATGTTCCTATCGCCTTTGCCTCTCTGGATCCCTGCATGTCCTGCACGAATAGAGCAGTAGTTGTTGACACGCTCTCTGGCGATACCTCATTTCTGGATGGAGAACAGCTTCACGCGCTGTCCGTGGAGAAGACAAGGAGGCTGCAAGCTGAACTGGCTCGGTAGTAGTCCTCCGTCATTGCCCGTGCTTCTCCTCGGCCCCATCGTGGTGACCTTTGTTGGAGCAATGGTCGGGCTGCTCTATGTCGGTATTGATCGAATACTCGTGGCACGCATGCAATCACGAGTTGGCCCTCCGGTGGTGCAGCCATTCAGAGATGTGAGCAAGTTGATGATGAAGGAGACTATCGTCCCCGGCGGTGCACTGAGATGGCTCTTTCAGTTCAGTCCAATCATGTGCGTGATGGGGTCGGCGGTTCTTCTGCTGTATATTCCTCTGTTCGGACAGACAGCACTCTTCGAAGGCTCCGGGGACGCAATACTCATAATCTACCTCCTGACCATCCCATCACTGGCCCTTGTGGCCGGTGGCTTCGCATCGAGCTCTCCCTATGCGTCAGTAGGGGCACAGCGGGAAATGGTCATCATGATTGGCTACGAGTTCCCCCTTTCGGTCACCATAGTGAGCCTCGCGTGGCGCATTACTCAGGTGACAGAGGCGAACGCCTTTTCACTGGCAACCATGGGTCAATATCCGATCTGGGACCTGGTGGGGCCCCTCGGATTCGTTGGGGCAGGCCTCCTGCTCCTCGCCCTCATCGCCGTCACACCTGGAGAACTGGGACGGATACCATTCGACATCGCCGAAGCAGAAACCGAGCTTGCTGGAGGAATGCTTGTCGAGTACTCGGGCAGGAATCTGGCACTCTTCTATCTTGGCAATGCAATACGGGGGTTCGCCGTATTGTCGCTCTTCATCGCCCTCTTCTTCCCTTACGGCATCGGTGCGGCCGTGGGTTTCACGAGTACTGCAGCCGTAGTTGTGGCTGATGGGTTGTTCTTCCTGCTGAAGATCTTTCTGGTCATGTTCGTGGCAGTTGCAGTCGTGCGCTCTGCGATGGCGCGCTTCAAGATCAATCAGGCCAGCGTCTTCTATCTGATGGCGGTTACGCTCGTCAGCCTCGCAGGCCTGCTGCTCCTCTGGACGGATATGATGATATGGTGATTAACACATGAGGATACTGAGAGTCCTACTGCGTCAGCTCTTTCTTGCCCCGGCAACCAACAGGTTTCCAGCGAGTCATGCACCCAAATCGGTTGCCGGCTTTCTGGCCAAGGCAGCCACTGATACGAGTCTCGTCATACCACCCATACCCACCCCTCCCGGCTTCAGGGGCAAGATTGCGTACGATCGTGATACCTGTATCGGCTGCCAACTGTGCGTCAAGATATGTCCGACCGTCGCCATTGAGTTCATCCCGGAGGATAAGAAGGTCCGTATCTTTGTGGCTCGATGCTGTTTCTGCTCGCAATGCAACGATATCTGCCCGGTGAACTGCCTGTCGATGACCGATGAGTTCCTGCTCTCCTGTTACGACAAGTACAGTGACGAAATGGTCGTGACTGATAACAAGGCCTAGTCGAGCAGTGGCAAGCCTCGGAGCCTGCCGTGTAGAAGGCACTCAACCAGAGCTTCAATTGCCGCAAGCGCCTCAGCAGACAATCCTCTTCCGAAGGTTGTCGCCACCGGCTGCACCCCTACCAGCACGATTTCGTCCGCCAGGCCACCAACGTAGGACATGAACAGGGATAACGGCATACTATGAGTTGAGAGCCCCAGAGCGCCCAGTCGCTCGCGGGGAATGATGCGGCAGTTACCTGGGGGAATGCCCATCTCCGCTGCATCCACTATGACGAGCAACTGCGGTTGCAACCGTCTGACAACCGACGTGTAGTTCTCAGGCGTCGTGCCGCAATCGAAAGCAGTAATGAGCGGCGAGCCACTTTCTGTGGGACCCATCCCCGCTTCGGAGCACAGCAAGGCCAATCGCGATGCGACAGCGGGGCCGATGCCGTCATCTCCTTTCATCGGATTACCCACACCAAGGACAAGCATAGTGCCGGGATCACAGACGCGTCGCCTCTTCGGTATAAACACGCGGCTATAATACCGCCGCGTACGCGGCAGGCGCAAAGTTCCCTATCGACTGGACGGGTGCGGCTCGTTGACAACATCGGCGGGGATTGCGACAATTCCGATATTCAGACCAAGCCGTGCTGATGACCGCATTCCCATGCGCCACCACGTAGTCTGTTCGCACGCGGCCCCATGACAGGGTGCTGTTCAGGTTGCTGCGGTTGACGATGGAATGGCGGTACAGAGTACGCAAGGAGCAAAGAATGAAAGAACAAGTCGAAGCAGCCCTGAATGACATTCGGCCCACGTTGCAGGCGGATGGGGGCGATGTCGAACTCATTGATGTGGAAGATGGTACCGTGAAAGTGCGCCTGACCGGTGCGTGCGGCTCCTGTCCTATGGCGGGAATGACGCTTCGTTTTGGCGTCGAAAAACTGCTTAAGGAACGCGTTCCCGGCGTAACGCAGGTGATAGCGGAGTAACGTGCCTTGAGAAGGATAGTCATCGTTGGAGGCATGGCTTGCGGCCCAAAGGCGGCAGCGCGCGCGCGCCGTTGTGATCCACACGCCCGGATTACTGTCATCGAGCAGGGCAATACCGTCTCGGAGGGCTCTTGCGGGCTGCCCTACTACGTATCCGGACAGGTTGGCAGCGACAAAGCGCTGCTGATTCGGACACCAAAGTACTTCAAAGAAGTTTCGGAAATCGATATTCTCACAGGAACCAGGGCTACCGCGATCGACCGAAGCGCACATGAACTTGAGATTCTCGATCTGGCCACGGGTGTCTCCTCACGCCTTCCGTATGACAAGCTGGTTCTTGCCACCGGCGCCACGGCAGTGGCTCCTTCAGTACTGTCCGGCAAGGACCTCAAGGGAGTCTTTACCCTCACGAAGATCGCACACGCCAATGCCATGATACAGGAGATAGTTCAAGCCAAACCCAGGAAAGCTGTGGTCGTAGGCGCAGGCCTTATCGGCATGGAGTGCGTCGAGGCATTCAAAGCCCGCGGCCTCAAGGTTAGCATGGTGGAAGCCTTGGACCGGGTGTTGCCCGCCTTCCTCGACCCGGAAATGGCACTTCATGTCGAGAAAGAACTCTCTGAGAAGGGCGTCAACCTGTTTCTCGGCCAGCGCGTGCTGCACCTCGAAGGGGATGACAATGGGCATGTGCGAAGGGTTGTTACGGAGAAAGAGACTCTTGAGGCGGATATCGTACTGCTTGCTCTCGGCTATCAGCCCAACATCGAACTGGCACGCAAAGCAGGACTTACTATCGGCAATACTGGTGCAATAGCGGTTAACGTGCACATGCAGACGAGTGATCCGGACATCTACGCCGGAGGTGACTGCGTCGAGAACTCGCACAGAGTGACCGGGGAGAAGATACTTGCACTGATGGGCTCCACCGCAAACAAGCATGGGCGCATCATCGGAACAAACGTCACCGGAGGAAGCGATACGTTTCCGGGCGTGCTCGGCACCACTATCGTGAAGATCTTCGACCTGAATGTTGCACGTGTCGGTCTCAATGAAAAGGAAGCCAGGCGTTGTGGCTTCGATCCCGTCATTGCGCTCGCTCCAGGAGCCGACCGTGCAAGCTATTATCCGGGAGCAGAGACGATAATCATCAAACTGATATCGGACAGGCAGACCGGGAGCGTTCTTGGCGGACAAATACTTGGCAAGGGTGACGTCGATAAGCGTGCAGACGTCCTGGTCGCAACAATCTCGCTTCGAGGGACTGTCAGCGACATCGCGAACCTGGACCTGGCCTACTCGCCCCCTTTCAACGGTGCCATGGACATGCTTCATAACGCTGCCAACGTCATACGCAACAAGATGGCCGGGCAAGCGAGGAGTGTGAGCCCAATGGATGTCAACGAACGCATACGTGCGGGAGAAGAGTTCGTACTTCTGGATGTACGCTCCCGGAAAGAATGGGACAATGCGCATATCGATGCACCCCAAACCAGACTCATCCCGCTCAACAAACTTCGCTCCGAGGCGGAATCGTTGCCCAGAGATACACCTATCGTCACGTTATGCGGCACCAGTATTCGTGCCTACCAGGCACAAAAACTACTGGAAGGCGAGGGGTTCACGAACGTGCGCTTCATGGACGGGAGTATTGTCGGGTGGCCGTATGACTTAGTGCCGGAACCGAAGAAATAGGTTCGAGTTGCGGTCCGAAACTCACAGGTAGCAGAGCGAGAGGCGTGGCCTGCAGCCTCACCCACTCTACCTGCCGCTTTAATCTTCGGGGTCAGGGAAAGAGCATAGACAGGTGTCTACGTTTACAAAGATGCTGCTCGTGGCAGACTTATCCCCTTCACCTCGGGCGGTCACCGTGATAACGTAGTCTCCGCTCTGCTTCGGCGATGTCCAGCGTATCTCCGTCGGGCCGGACTCGAACGTGATACGTTCAGTGCCTACCGGATACGTGGCAACAGTCCCTCCGTCATCCCACTCGTACGACACGATCCGATCAGGCTCATTCACAGCAGCCCGGATTATCATAGGATCGCCTGCGTATATCTTGTAGCGGCCGATGTAACTGATGAGATAATTGGGGTCAACGACAGCAGTCACCACCATTTCAGTTACCAGAAGTGGTTCGTGCGACGAACTATTCAGTGAGATTGATGCACTCGCCCGTCCTCCAAAACCATCGTCCACCACAACTGTGACAGTACATTCACCCTCGCTATCAGGAGCTGTCCACGTAACCATCCGGCCTTCTCCGGCAAGTTCACCACAATCGCTGGACCATGTGTACGTGAGATCATCGCCATCAGCATCGCTGGCCGCGCAAGTGATCGTAGCTGTCTCTCCGGGACGCACCCAGTCCCGATTCGAAGTTAAGCCCGTTATGACTGGACGAGTGTTCTTCTTGACTGTAATGGCTATGCTCTCGCTGACAGATTCTCCTATGCCATTGCTCACAGTAACGGTGATACGTGCGATACCTTCCTGCTCAGGTGCAGTCCACGCGACCATTCCTGCGTGACCATTGAAAGTTCCCCGGTCGCTGGTCCACTCGAATACCAGTTCCGCATCATCCCGTGGGATCGCAACGCACTCTATGAACACGCTGTCACCAGGCGCTATCACCGTATCATGAGATTCCAGCGACACGATTTCCGGGGCTGCGTGTACCGGAGCACAGCCTGCCAGGGGCACGATCAACCATGACAACAGCAGAAGCGGCAAAGTTAGCTTCGTGATGCGATACATAGATACTTGCACTGAATTCACTGGTGCGGAAGCATTCCCAAGCTGCACTGGTTCACCCATCGAGCAGTCTTCACCATTGAAAGCACGGTGCACAGGTGCTCACGCGGAAGTTGAGGGTCATTGTCTCGGTCGCCCCCGAGCCGTTTCTTATCACCACTGTAACCCGTGCCTTACAAGCGTGGGTGGGCGCTTCCCAGATGATACTATCGCCGCTGCCGTTCAACTGACCAATGTCAGCGCTCCATTCATACGTTAGATTCCCGTCATCACCACCCATCACGCACGTGATGCGAATAGGACTGCCGATGAACACTGCCCTCTCGGCCGTTCGCCAATCCTGCCCCATGGCGAGAGGCGAAATCGCGCTACGGCCGCTTGGGTCGCGTTCTGCCGTGATCTCTTCGATCCAGAAGGGGCCTTCCTCTCCAGCAACCAGATCCGGCTCAGGGCTACCCACACGCAGATTCACGGACTTCTCGGACTGATTCCCCTGTTCGTCACTGACAACAACCGTTACAGTGTACAGCCCCAACTGTTCGGGAGCGGTCCACTGCACAGTCGATTGGTCACCGTTCTCCAACAAGCCATGGCTCGTACGCCACGCAAACGTTAAATCGCCTCCAGCCAGGTCAGTCGCCGCGCACCTAATGGTCACCGTTGCACCCGGCTCCGTCTCGAAGGAGTCCGCTCTTACGCTCGTGATTACCGGTGCCTGGCCCACCGTTGCATCCTCACCCATCGCCTCATGCAGAGCCGCTGCCTGTTCAACATCCAATCCGAGGCGGTTCTCGATCTGCAGCCAGAGGTCGGTGTCCACAGAGGAGAAATCGTTTCGCAGTTTGGCATAGAACTCGATTGCTTCGTCCTCCCCATACATCCAGGCGATGACCTGCTCAAACGGGGTACTTGTGAAGGTGACCGCCCCTATGACAGCCTCGCACCACGCCTCGTCTACTACTTGGAGGGCATCCGCAAGCACCAGCCTGTGTCCATGGTGTGCTGTCATCAGGTTCTGCATCAAGGCATCGACATCGTGGCCCTGCTTCTTCAGTGCCACCGCCCACGTGAGGCTCTGAAAGAAATTGTCCTGGTAGCTGTGACATTGCTGTGCTGCCGACAGATACTCTTCCTGGATCAGCATCGTTCGTATAGCAAGAGCATCTTCGTTGGCATACCGGAGCATCAGATTCGCCCTATCCGCTTGGTCGAATGTAAATGCGTACCGTATATCCCGGCCGATTCCTTTTGCAAAATAGAACGGAGAGGTTGGCAGTATCCCCGGGCAATCCACGCCACCAATCGAAAGCTCCTCCCTGGGATCCAGCACGCTACCGGATAGCACCATAGGTTTGGCGCTTTCGGCAGGCTCCATGCGGACGAAAACGTCAGGGGCTTCCTCCGCATTCCCGGCACCATTATCGGTACCGGTGAGAGGATCGGCCACCACCGTTGTAACAGTCGCCACAACAGCCACAATCCCAGCAAGGGCAACGAATATTCCCTTGTGTGACGTTAGTGTGCCCCACACCCGCAGTACTGCAAAATAGACGTCATCCATAATTCACACAGCCTGCCGACAAATGCCTGGCAACTTCCAGCCGAGATAGTCTCCTTGCCTTTCGATCAGACCTCATCCCCTGCGACAAATGCACACACAGGCTCCCAAACCACACCACCCGCTACTGCCCCAGCCTGATAAATCTCTTCATTTTACAACTCTTACAACGAATACTGTGTTCAATTGGATAACGCCCGGTTGAGAAAAACCTGGAAGTTCAGATCCTTTCGAATGACATTCGTCCGGAAACGCGACGACTCTTTCTTCCCAACACGACTCCTCAAGCGGTTTGCACCTTTGACCCAGTACATACACTTCTGCTAGGCTTGCATACCGAAGCGAGTGATCTGCAATATACTAATGGTGGACTTGACGACTGTCAAGTCAGGTAGACAAAACGAGACTTGATGATGGTAAATTGACAGCCGATCCAGCTTTTCTAAGGATAACGGAAATAATACACTTGCTCAAAGTTCCCTTCTGTTGTTTCCCGGTGTAGTCAAGAAAGAGAATGAAGACTGTTATTCACGTGCTTCGAGGCATATGGGACGACCGCTTCAAGCGGTATGTCAGTATGGCGCTCGCTGTTGTGGCCGCAGTGGTGATGATCGCTGGATCACCCATCGCCGAATCACCTCCTCCGCCTCCTCCCGATGGTGATGATCTGATCGAGGTCCACTTCTTTTATCACCCAGGTTGTCCGGCCTGCAAAGACCAGGAGCCATTCAACGAGGAGATGGCTCTGAAGTACGAAGAGGTTTATTTCGTGTACCACGATGGCTCCCATCCGGGCAATTATGCGGTACTCGTCGACATGGTCGAAGACACGAACCTTACCGAGGCCGATCTTGATTTCCCCGTGACCATTGTCGGTAGCAGAGCGTTTGCAGGTTGGACATCACGCGAAGTAACCGGAACACGAATCGAGCAGGCTATTGTCGACTGTCTTGATGGGAACTGTGCCCAGCCGGGGGAGACTATCGAAGAGGAAGCACCTTCCGAGGTAACCGTGCCCGTGTTCGGTACCATCCGCTTCGCCGACTACTCCCTTGCGGGACTCGCAGTGATTCTCGGTCTTGTGGACGGTTTTAACCCATGTGCCATGTGGGTGCTTGTCTACCTTATCTCGCTTCTCATGGTGTTGAATGACCGCCGCAAGGCCTGGATCATCGTCGGAGCCTTCGTGTTCGCTTCATTCGTCCTGAACTACCTGTTCATGACTGCGTGGTTGAACGCGTTCCTGCTTATCGGCTATGCCAGACCGGTGACAATTATCATCGGAGCCGTCGCCCTTGGTGCCGGGATTTTCAACATACGCGACTACATCAAGTCGGGAGGCCAGGTAGTCTGCGAGGTGGTGGACTCCGAAGAGCGCAAGGCAACCATGTCACGCATTCAGAATATTGCCGCCTCGCCCATAACCATCGGCATGATCATCTCGGTCATCGCCCTTGCGTTCATCGTGAACTCGTTCGAATTCGTGTGCTCTGCGGCCCTGCCTGCCATATTCACGAGGGTCCTTACGCTGGCCGGACTCACAACAGGACAGTATTATCTCTACATCTTCCTGTACGTGTTCTTCCTTATGCTGGACCATCTCGTCATCTTCAGCGCGGCCGTCCTCGCGCTCAACACATCTATCGCCGACCGCTACATGAAGTACTGCAGGCCGATCGGCGGTACCATCCTGATTATCCTGGGAATCCTGCTGCTGTTTGCGCCACAGGTTCTTCAGTAGGTACGGAGGCTATCCAACATCTCTAGAGACCGCTCCTTGCAGTCATTTGCTTTGACCACGTAGGGGGCCGATGGTACACTTTCGTGTCTCATGACCCGCATCGGCATTCTTTACCGACCCTATGTTGAGAGAGCGAAACTTCTCGCAGAATCAATTCAGGCACAATTCACATCGCACGGAATCACCAGTTGGCTTGGCTCGGCCTGGGATGAGAAGGACGCAACTCAACAGCTGGATGGCACTGATCTTGTCATTGGAATAGGTGGTGACGGCAGCATACTCCATTGCGCAAGGGTGACTGCACCTGCCGGAATTCCCGTTCTGGGTGTCAAGCTCGGGCAGCTTGGCTTCATCACCGCCGTAAGTGACCACGAGATCGAAGCGCTGGTACCAAGTGTCATACAGGGAGATGGCTGGATCGAGGAACGAGCCATGCTCCAGACAACGTACGGTGGTGAGACCTACCTCGCCCTGAATGATGCTGTCGTACGTTGTACGGCGGTTCGGCTGGTCGATGTGGTGCTCGAAATCGATGAACAACGTGTTACCACTTACCGTGCAGATGGAATCATCGTTGCGAGCGCCACGGGCAGCACTGGTTACTCACTCGCAGCGGGTGGGCCTGTGCTGATGCCGGAATCCACAGACATAGTGGTACAGCCCATCTGCAGTCATCTCGGATTGCGGCACGCGATCGTGCTTCCTGCAGAAACCATGATCGCTTTGAGCGTGGACGGCAGAGATGGTGTTGTACTCAGCATCGATGGCCAGATCGAGAGGTCCCTCCAGAGCACCTTTCGACTGACCGTGACCACCAGCCCACACAAGGCACGATTCCTTAGACTCCGACCCCGCACGTATTTCTACGCTTCACTGCACGAGAAGCTCGGAGGGACACGAACGTGAGTATCACCAAAGCAAGAATCGGCGATGTGCCACAAATACACAAGCTCATAAACGACTTTGCGAACCGCGGTGACATGTTGCCCAGGGCACTCAGCCAGATTTACGAGAACCTGAGGGATTATTTCGTTATCCGCGAGGGTGATATCATCCTCGGGTGCGCTGCTCTACACGTCAACTGGAAGGACCTGGCTGAGATTCGCTCACTTGCCGTAGATGACAGCAAACAACATGAAGGTCTCGGAGTGTCCCTCGTGAATGCCTGCCTGGAAGAGGCTCGTTCTCTCGGTTTGTCACGCGTGTACTGCCTCACCCGTCAACCGGGTTTCTTCGAGAAACAGGGCTTCGTGCTTGTAGAAAGGTCACAACTGCCCCATAAGGTCTGGGCAGAGTGCTACTACTGTCCGAAGTTCCCCGACTGTGACGAATATGCTCTCATGCATGAACTGCCGGAAGCAGAACCGGCGGTTACCCCTTCATGGTAGGCAGGAGCCCGCTTCGGAGACGATGCCATGGAACAACAATTGTCCAGCGACCGGGTGTATAGCGGCCCTGGATTCTCTCTCCGCGTCGACAGAGTCAGGAAGCGGAGTGGCCTAATCACCACGCGCGATGTAGTGGAACACAGCGATTGTGTTGCCATGGTTCCCATCGACGAAGAAGGACAGGTCCTCCTGGTTCGCCAGTTCCGATACCCGGTCGGTTGCGAGTTGCTGGAAATACCCGCTGGCTGTATCGAACCAGGCGAGGACGTGATCGACTGCGTTCAACGTGAACTGCAGGAAGAGATTGGCTACATAGCGGGAAAAGTGGAGAAGCTCTGCGGATTCTACTCGGTTCCAGGCTACGGCACAGAGTACCTTTACGTTTATGTCACGAAGGACTTGAAGCCCAATCGACTCATTGCCGAAGACACAGACGAGATAGACATCGTTAGAGTACCACTGGGAGAGATACCAGAACTAATCTTCTCGGGAAAGCTGTGTGATGCCAAGAGCATCGCCGCCCTGCTCGCCTATATCGCACGTGAGAAGCGGGGCTAGACCAGCTTCCCGATAACCGCGTCGGCAACTTCACTCGTGGTCACGGCCGTCATATCATCCCTGTCCGCCTTCATGTCATAGGTGACGCTCTTGCCTTCTGACAGCACAGAAGCAATCGCCCCCTCAAGCCTCTCTGCAGCTTCCGTCTCACCGAGATGCCGCAGCATGAGAACGCCCGAGAGCATGGTGGCAATAGGGTTGACCTTGTTCAATCCCGCGTATTTCGGAGCACTACCGTGAGTTGGTTCAAACACCGCTGTGCCATCACCGATGTTCGCCCCAGGTGCTAGTCCAAGGCCTCCGACAAGTCCCGCACAGAGGTCAGACAGCAGGTCGCCGTAGAAGTTCGGGGTCACCAGTACATCGAACTGCTGCGGACGCTTCGCGAGTTGCATACAACAGGCATCGAGCAGCACATCGGTGAACTCGATGTCAGGATACTCCTTCGCCACTGTCTGCGCGGCCCGAAGGAATACGCCATCCGAGTACTTTAGAATGTTTGACTTATGCACCGCCGTGACTTTCTTCCGTCCGTTGGCCCTTGCATAGTCGAATGCGAACCGAACTATACGTCGGCTGCCGGCATAGGAGATAACCCTCAGGCTGACCGCAGCATCATCTGCCACGACCTTTCCCCGGGTCTCTTGCACAAGAGCCGCCAGTCTGGCAGTTTCCGGCTCACCGACATCGTACTCGATGCCGATGTAGAGTCCCTCGGTGTTCTCCCGGACAACTACGACGTCGACATCATCGTAGGGCGCATAGACCCCGGGATAGCTCTTGCAAGGCCTGACGCAAGCGTACAGATCGAGTTCCTGTCTGAGCGCGACATTGACACTCCTGAACCCGCTCGCAATCGGAGTCGTAACCGGGCCCTTGATGGCGACGCTGTTGCTGCGGATCGAGTCAAGTGTCACCGGTGGCAAGGGTGTACCCGTTTTCTGCTGAGCCTCCGCGCCGATAATCTGATACTGCCACTCAAAAGCAACTCCCGTAGCCTCAAGGACGCGCCTCGTCGCTTCAGCAACTTCGGGCCCGACACCATCGCCTGGTATGAACGTCACTCTATGTTTCACGAGACCTCCTGGAACATCAAACGGCCCTATCGGAACTATACCTACGCGTCCAACGTGCCCCGCTCCCTGATGTATGGTACAAGCCCTCCAGCGGCCAGTATTCTCGACATCAGTGGAGGCATTCTACCGCAACTCAGGATAGCCCCTGTCCGATGATTCACGACAGTCCCTTCATCGAGACGAATCTCCAGATTATCGCCATCCTCGATCCCGGACGTGTCGCAGATGAGCACCACGACACCCTGGTTAATCGCATTGCGATAGAAGATGCGCGCAACAGACTTCGCCAGAATGGCGGAAATGCCCGCCATCTTGATCACCACAGGCGCGTGTTCGCGGCTCGAGCCGAGCCCGAAATTCCTGCCACCCACCAGCACCCTACCCTGTTTCACCCGGTCGCGAAATCCCGGAACCCTGTCCTCAAGAGCATGTTTCGCCAGTTCCGGCAGGTTGCTGCGAAGATGCGCGAAACGACCCGGTATTATGTCGTCCGTTGAGACATCATCGCCGACTGTGATTGCTTGGCCTATCAGCACAGGCTGCTCCATAATCAGCGTATCTCCCTGGGATCCGTGATCACACCTCGAAGTGTTGTGGCGGCGGCGGTAGCCGGACTCGCCAGGTAGACATACGCGTCGGGATTACCCATACGGCCCTTGAAGTTACGATTGGCTGTAGAGAGACAGACCTCACCATCGCCGAGTATTCCCTGGTGCAGACCAAGGCAACCTGCACATCCCGGCGGAAGGATGACAGCACCGAACTTAACAAGGGTCGAGATATACCCTTCTTCGATAGCCTGCAACAGCACGGATCTTGAAGCGGGTGCGACAAGGAAGCGCGTGGAGTCCGCTTTCGTCTTGCCAGCCACCATCCGTGCAACAAGCGCAATATCTTCGATACGGCCATTGGTACAGGTTCCCACGAACACTTGATCGACCCGCACGGCTTCCAGTTCCGCTGCAGGGAGCACGTTATCCACAGTGTGCGGACACGCGACCATTGGTACGAGTGAATCCAGCGCGATGCGCACAGTCTCGGTGTACCGCGCATCAGGATCAGGAACCAGCGGCACGTAATCATCCTCCCTGCCCATCAGAGCGAGATATTCGCGCGTTCGTTCATCACTAGGGAAAAGACCGGCCTTGGCACCGGCCTCAACCGCCATATTCGATACAACGAGGCGATCCGTTACTGCCATTGCAGCAACACCAGGCCCAGAGAATTCCAGTGACATGTAGGTGGCGCCGTCCGCTCCGATAAGACCAATGAGGTACAGTATGAGATCTTTTGAACCAACCATCGCCGGAGGCTGTCCGGTGAGCAGGATCTGCTGCGACTCCGGCACACGAAACCAGTTCTTTCCAAGCGCCATAGCAACCGCCACATCGCTCGACCCCATGCCCGTACCGAATGCGCCGAGTCCGCCCGCGGTAACGCTGTGCGAGTCCGCGCCGACGACAATATCTCCAGGTCTCGCGTATCGCTCAGCCACAACCTGGTGGCATACTCCTTCGCCGACTTCGCTCACGATGCAACCACAGTCGCGACCGAACTGACGCATGAATAGATGATCGGTCGAGAGTTGTCGCGCAGGGCTCGGGGCTGCATGGTCCATGAACAGGATTGTCCGCGTGGGATCTGCCAGCTGTTCGAATCCTGCCTCTTTGAATAATCGTATCGTGAGTGGCCCGGTTGTGTCCTGCACAAATACGAGATCAACGCGGGCTATCACAATATCATTAGCCTGCGCATCGGAGCCGGACTTATCGGTCAGTATCTTTTCAGCAAGCGTCTTGCCCATTGGTTCTAGCCTATCACCGCCAGCGTCTCATTCAGTTTCACTTTGTCTCCAGGCTGACAGTTGATAGCAACCACCTTGCCATCATCCGGCGCCGGTAAGATGTTCTCCATCTTCATCGCTTCAAGTACACAGATCCCATCGCCAGCAGACACCTCATCGCCCACTGCTACAAGATAGCGAATAATCGTGCCGGGCATCGGAGCCAGAAGAGGCGTGCCCACAGCAACCTCCGACTCACTTGCGGCTTGGGCGATGCTTTCCTCAGGTGGACAGTGCGATGGACCTGATGGTACCGCAATAGCGCCTGACCGAGCTTGTTCAAATAGTTCGTCTTCCCGATGAATATCCTCGAGACTCTTCCCGACAGTCTCTTGAGGCGGTGATTCAAGCCCGAACTTCCAACGAAGAAAGCGCATCCCTGAAGTAGGATACAGCGCATAAGTGAGCACATCGTCGATGTTGTCGGTCAACTCGGCCACCTGGTCCCTCGCGGCTTCCATCTCAGGGGCGATTGTATCGGCCGGACGGAAAGCAATGGGGGTCTCTCCTCGCTCGTACCCCCGCAGGATGGCTGTCTGAATATCCGGAGCGACTGGAGCAGGCGGGCGTCCGTACAGACCGAACACATATGACTTCACCTGCTCGGACACCACCTCGTAGCGGCCGAACAGTACATTGCTGACCGCCTGAGAGCCTATTATCTGGCTCGTCGGAGTTACCAGCGGCGGGTAACCGAGATCTTTCCGCGTCCGTGGCAACTCGGCATAGACCTCTGCCAGCCGGTCGAGCGCATTCGCTTCCTTCAACTGCGCAACCATGTTGCTGAACATACCGCCCGGTATCTGGTGTCGCAGCACAGCAGTATCAATAACAGATAGTCCCGTGTTCACAAGGAAATCGCGATACTTAGGGGCGACGACCTCCAGGGTTTCGTCAACACTGACAACGGCATCAAGATCCAAGCCGGTGTCCCTGGGCGTACCGCGCAATGCGGCAATCATAGTCTCAACAGCGGTATGGGAAGTCCGCATAGCTAAAGGGGCCAGGCATGTGTCGAGCATATCGACTCCGGCCTCGACGGCTTTCAGAAAACTCATCGGAGCCATACCGCTGGTCGCGTGGCTGTGCAACGCCACAGGTACATCGAGTGCTTCTTTGAGCGAGAAGATCAGATCATAGGCATCATCAGGCGACAGGAGTCCAGCCATGTCCTTGATGCAGATGCTGTCCGCTCCCATTTCCTGCAGGGTCAGGGCCTTGTCAACGAAATAGTCCGTAGTGTAGACCGGGCCTCCAAGTTTAGGCTCGGTAAGCGAGTAACACACCGCGGCCTGAACATGCTTGCCGGCTTCCTTGGCGGCCTCCATGGCAGTGCTCAGGTTGCGCTCATCGTTGAGTGCATCAAAGATGCGGAACACATCAATTCCGTTATGTGCCGCGCGGCGAACAAACTCCTGTACTACATCATCCGCATAATGACGATAGCCGACGAGATTCTGTCCTCTGAGCAACATCTGCAGCGGGGTCTGCGGTGCAGCGCTCTTAAGCAGGCGCAACCTTTCCCAGGGATCCTCATTCAGGAAACGCGTCATGACATCGAAGGTGGCGCCACCCCAGACCTCGAGCGACCAGAAACCAAGATTGTCAAGGGCAGGCGCCAGCAGCAGCAGGTCTTCAGTTCTCATTCTTGTGGCCAGCAGGGATTGGTGGCCGTCACGCAGTGTGAGATCCGTGATCTGAACGGGTGTCGGTTTATACATCAGTTACATGACTCCGTAAATCTAAGGAAAGCGGAATACCTATTCTACTGTGAACAGGCTGCTATAATCAAAGTAACGTACGTCACAGACAGTAGCATTCACACACATAGCATGACGGGCACGCAGTTCAAGTGGGGGACTCGTACATTCCTTATGGGAATAGTGAACGTCTCTCCTGATTCCTTTGCCGGTGACGGCATACACTCACCTGCTATCGCCCTTGAAATGGCGAGTCACATGGTAAAGGCGGGGGCCGACATCATCGATGTCGGCGGCGAATCGACGAGGCCCGGCTCGATACCCGTATCTCTTCATGAAGAGATGACTCGCGTGATCCCGGTGGTGCAGGGTCTTTGCCGACACGTCGATGTTCCGGTCAGCGTCGACACCTACAAGTACGAGATCGCGCTGAAAGCGCTGCAGGCAGGAGCTCGCATCATTAACGACATATGGGGACTGAAGAAGGATCCACGTTTAGCCGACCTCGCTGGATATTACGGGGCGGGGATGGTACTGATGAGCAACCAGAGGGATGTTTCTCCCAATCACGATGTTGAGTTCACAGATATCATGCAGGTAGTAATAGACGATCTGCGGAGGGCTACTAGCGAAGCTGTTACAAGAGGCGTACCAGCCGACCAGATTATCGTTGACCCGGGCATCGGCTTTGGAAAGACCCAGCCACAGAACCTTCTTCTGTTGCGGCGCCTTCGCGAGTTACGTGTGCTGGGATACCCGGTACTCATAGGCTCTTCACGAAAGTCTGTACTCGGTCACGTGCTACAACTCCCCGCATCGGAGCGGTTCGAGGCGACCGCCGCCACTGTGGCTCTTGCCATCGAGCGTGGCGCTGATATGGTACGCGTACATGACGTAAAGGAGATGGCGCGTGTCTGCAAAGTCACGGACGCCATAGTACGTGGGTGAAGAAAATGCCGGAGACAGACATCTTCCTCAGCCTCGGTTCAAACCTGGGAGACAGAGCCGATAACCTCAAAGCAGCTCTCAGAGAGCTGTCCCGTCAGATCAGTATGGTGGCGATCTCCAGCGTGTATGAGACTGAACCCGTGGGTTTCGCCGAGCAGCCACCTTTTCTCAATCTCGCATGTCGCGCCTCCACCCACCTTACCGCCAAGAGATTACTGTCACTGGCTCAACTCACGGAGATGCAGCTCGGCCGACGATCCACATTCCTGAACGGTCCGAGGCTGATTGACATCGACATTCTTCTCTATGGTGTCAATATCGTGCAAACAGAAGAACTGCAAATCCCTCACCCCGCGATTCACGAAAGAGCGTTCGTGCTCGTACCGATGGTCGAGATAGCGCCGGATGTGCTGCATCCGACACTGCATAAGACCATGCGGCAGCTACTGAGCGAGACACCCGACCAGCACTGGGTGCATGCACTGCAAGGAGGAGAGGATGTACCAACTCTTCGTTGAAGAACATTTCGATGCGGCCCATTATCTTCCGGACTATCGGGGTAAATGCGAGCGGCTGCATGGCCACCGGTTCAGAGTCATCATACGAGCCGAAGGACATACCGTCGGAGACGAGGGGATGGTGTACGATTTCGCAGAGATGAAGAACCACCTGCGTGAAGAGTTGACGAATCTGGACCACTGTTGCCTGAACGAACTGGAAGATTTCGCAGCCTCAGTGCCTTCCAGCGAGAACATCGCCAAATGGCTGTACTGCAGGCTGCAACCACGATTCGTAGACAGCCCGGTTACACTGAGCGCCGTAGAAGTGTGGGAATCGCCCACTGCCGGGGTTATTTATACCCCCTGATCCTGCATCTCGGGTGGTAGCAGATTTGGGATGGTGTCAGAGATCGGATAGTGGAAATCACAGACCTTGCAGTAGAGCGAACCAGTCACAATTTCCACTTCGTCACGTTCGGTCACTGTGAGTGCCAGGTCCCCTTTACAGACTGGACACACCAGGATCTCCATCAGTTCATCTTTCATGTATAGTGGATTATACCAGCAACAACCTGTCAGCGTGCCGACACTTCGTCGGTGCTATAATGCACTGAGGAGAAGAGATATGACTGTTCAGATGAAGAAGACTTACCGTGGCATCAATCCTGAGATGCTGCATGACGAGATGCGGGACATCGTAGCCCAACATGGTCTGAAGGCGGCCAAGGCAAGTCAGCAAACATACTCAGTATCAAGCGGCGCAACACAATCGCGTGTGACCATGCCGTTACATACCAGTGAAGGCGAGGACTGCGGCAGTATTCACATTCTGGGTTCGGCGAATGGTGATGCGCGCATGACCCTGAACCTCAATAATGGTCTGGTCCCGTCAGACGTTGTGAAGGCCCTGGAGTCCGACATCAGCTTCATGTTCGGTTCGTACGAAGTCAGGTGGTAGTGGCTCACCGTAACCGGTATTCCATAATCACGACAGCCCCTGGACCTCTCGCTAATACCGGCTGAGGCCACTATGATCGTGTCAGGGCAGGCAACTTATCGACACACGAGAAGGTTCCAAATTGACATTCCCGTGAAGCACAGGCCACGGTCATGACTCTCCCACATGGTGCCGTCTGCCCCGGTCAGTGACGAAGGCAGGTCTCCTGCATCTTTGTTACAAGGTCGCGCGGGAGGGAACGGCGAGCATTGCAGCGCGTATCTCCACTGACAGCTACGGCGCGCGCAGCGCACGCAGCCAGGGCATCCATCCGGTATCCTTTCTCGAGAGTCTACTCCCATGGCGCCAGAATCAGATCATGCTGACCCCATAGCGGGAGAGATTGCTGCGAAGATGCCACGGTCCTCGCATGTCGCCTTTAGAAGTGATACGTGGTCAACATTATACTCACGGTAGTCCTGCACACCGCGCTGCTCACCTCAGTCTTTGGAGGGGCCGCGCATCAGGAGCATCGCACAAACCACTGAGATCAGCAGCAAGCCGATGCCACTCACCACAAATGCAGTCGCGAAACTGAACCGATCGATCAGGAAGCCAACAACGGGGGCCAACACGCCACTGCCTTCCATTGCACCGAAGTAGTAGAGGCCAAGAACAGAGGACCTTTTACCTGTAGGGGTATTTGCGACAACGTATGACTCCGAGGCCGGAGCCCGGGCGTACATTCCAGCGCCGAGAAGCAGAAGAAGTGCCAATACAACAAATGCTGATCCCACGAGGTCAAGGATTATCAGGGCAGGCCCGGAAAGGAGGGCGAACCCAATCACTACTCGCACTCTGCCGATACGATCAGAGAGGTAGCCGCCAACAATCGCTGCCCATAATCCGGTTGAGTAGAAGAGCGCTATTGCCAAAGCGGCATTATGCTCCGCATACCCATGGATATCAACGAGATACAAGGGAATGAAGGCAACAACTGCGAGAACGAACGCGGCGGTCACACTCGTCAGCACCAGGAAGGTCGACATTCGTACCCAGTCAATCTTATCTACATCTTCCATCGCTCCCACGGAACCAGCGGGAGATGGCGTATCCGCCCTCGTGTTCAATGAGCCCTTGCGTTCCCTCCGTCCCAGAATGGCAAAGAACATCACGCCGAAGAAGAAGCCTGGAACCGCCAGGCTGATGAAAGACATACGCCAGCCCCACACTGCTGCAAGTGCCGCAGCGAACAGTGGAGCCAGAAAATAGCTCGCGCTTCCACCGACCATGTGAAGACCAAACGCCCGTCCTCTGTGGGAGGGTTCCGTCACCTTGGATATGGCGGCGGGGGCAGACGGGTGATACCCTCCACCCAGTGCTCCCATGAGGAACAGCGCCAGGAGCAGCATCGTGTAACTGGTCGACAACCCGACTGCCAAGCCCGTCAGAGCGACTCCACTGATACCAATCAGTAACAGTCGCCGGGAACCGAATCTATCGGCAAGCCAACCGGCTGGCAACTGTGAGAAACCGTAGGGAATCGAAAATGCGGAGACCACGAGGGAGGCCTGAGTATAGTCGAGGTTGAACTCATTCCGGATAAAGGGTAGTAACGGTATCGGAAGCGCAGTCACGAGATGGTGCGCCAAGTGTGCGAGCGCAAACAGGATGACTATGCCCGGGAAGAATGCCTTCAGACGTGCAAGGCCTGTTAAGGCTCCAGGATTGACGCTCATCCGCTTACCTGCTGCTGCAGCCAGTCAGCCACATCTGTCATGACCGCTCGAGACGCGCTGAGATAGTGACACTCCCCGGGATATGTCCGGATCTCGGCCCCGTACTTGCTGGCGATGCGTCGGGCCACCACAGCCGGCGTTATCCTGTCCATTGAACCGACAGCCACGAGGACCGGACAGGTTATCCTTAGTTCATCCACCGCAATCATGCCACGGAAGATCTCCCACAGCGCTCGTCCGGATTCGTGTTTGAACGACCGGTACACAACAGATTGTTCGCGGGCAGACAGTGTGTTAAGAATGCCGAACCGTGCATTGCGGGCTGGAATCACAAAAGGTCTGCAAAACACAGCGTCCAGGATACTGGCCGACGTTGATATTGCCACTGATGGTGTGAGAGGCACTATCCCCCGAGGAGCTACCGGGCTCAAAAGCACAAGGGCGCGGACAGGGTCGATTTCGGCAAGTTTCTGAGCAACGAGCGACCCCATGCTATGCCCTACAATCACCGGCGGCTGGTCGAACTTCTGAACCACCTCCTGTACCTGTGCCACGTAATCCATTAACCCCACGTGATGCAGAGACTCCAAATCCTGCGGTGGTTCGTGAAACAGGAGCGTGACTGCATGAGTGTCAAATCCCCTGTTCTCAAAGTGCCTGCGAAAACGGTTCCAGTGCGCACGGTCAGCCCACATGCCGTGAATGAAGAGAACGGGAGGTAAGGTCACAATGCCAAGTACTCCATGATGCTGACGCCGTCATAAGCGCGGACCAATGAGTATAACGTCTTTCGATCCCCACGTACACCGACCGCCGTTTTGCACTGGAACGCAACTGAACGGAGAACTCTGCTCCATTGATCCGGCACACTTCAGTCGAAGCCGTGCCAGGACGTCACCGTCTCCAGTGGTTCGCGCGTACTATCCAGTCTGTTCGCCGGAAAATCCCAGTCAGGATAACCTATCGCCACGGCAGCAGTGAGGCGGGAATCATCGGGTATGCCTGTAACCTCACGAATCAGGTCGGGATAACACAGTGCCTGTTGATCGATGCAGGTACCCAGCCCGAAACACGTTGCTCCCAGGCAAAGCCCCTCGGTCAGAAGACCAAGGTCGAAATCAGTCCGCGCACGCTCCAGTGTGCCATCCGTGTAGATGAAAATTCCCACTGGTGCATCGAAAAACCGCAAAGCCTTGCGGTTCCATTCCTCCCTTCCCTCCATATCATCCCTCTCGATGCCAAGCAGTTTGAAGATCTGGATTCCGACCTCCCTACGCCGCCGCAGATAGTCCCCGAAGAGGTCTGCAGGCGCGACGTCAGGGTTAACCGGAGCCCGTTTCTCGCGTAATCCGACACCGCGTGTGTTCAACTCCACAAGAGGTTGACCCGTCACCACAGCCAGCAGCCAGGGCTGTGCATTGGAAGCGGACGGCGATTGGATAGCCAGTTCAATTATTCGTTCGAGATGCTCTTTCGGAACGGGATCCGGCAGAAAACCCCGGATACTCTTCCTGTTATGCATCGCCTCTGACAACGACATACAATCCATTCAGCACCTCCGGGATATCCGCGCAGGACGGCTGGTAATCGTACTCCTATACTGGAAGAACGACAAACACTGTCTCACTGGTTACGAGCGTGTGGAAATCCTGCCGACAGGGATCACGTACAGAGGCGCTTCATCATCAGGTAGCCCGAGAAGCGCACTGAGATCGTCGTCCTGAAAGGCGCCGATCACCACACAGCCGAGATCCAGCGCAGTAGCCTGCAGGTAGACGTTCTGGGCGGCATGACCCGCCTCCATATGCACATACCTCAGCCCGCGACCACCATATCTGCCCGTTGTTCTCTCGTAGACTGCGCTGATAGCCAGGACAACGGCACCCTCTTCAACGCTGCTTTGTCCCAGCGATGCCTGTGCCAGTTCCTTTCGTACGTCACCGCTCAGAATTCTTGCAAGTTCATGCCGACCAGTTCTATATAGATATACACCCGCTTCCAGACCATCCACGTCGCCCGCCACGAGATACAACTCCAGCGGGTACGTGCCTCCAGCCGAGGGTGACGTTCTACCTCCCCAGTCAACAGTTGTGCCCTGAGCTGCCCACAACAACTGCGAGACCTCTTCAAGTGTTATAGGCTCACCCGTGTAGTCCCGCACCGATCTCCGCTCGAAGAGCGCTTCTTCAACCGTCATCTCTCCCATTAGTCTCGCGTCTGGAAGGGATATGTGTTCCTGTCCTTGCCCAGCCGGGACAGAAGGTTCGGGCGAAACGCCACACCCGGCACATAATGCCGGGACGAGAAGTGCCAGAATCAACCCCTTCATATGGCGTCACCTCCTTGCCGCCATACCTCAACGCCATTGGGAATACAACACAACGAACAGCCAGCCAACACTTCTACCGTAGTAGCAAGTTTGGGCCATGTCAAATCGGCGCCGGGGCTCCAATGCCCGAACATCGGGTATCATCGTTGAGTCCGCGGGCCAATCCGTTATCGTCGCCACGGTCCTCTTCATGCTATCCGTAAGCACGGGCAGCCGACTCGCCGGTGTACAGACCCAACGACGAATGGGATGCTGCAGCCGAATCTATTCAGCATAATCTTCCGGTATCGCAGCTTTTTTGCCGCTGATCAGGAATTCTGTACACTCAAGAGTAAGGATGTGCCACACGTAAGCAACGCTGATGGCAATACCCGAAAATACTTAGAAGGGGGGTGGATTGATGGAAGCACTACCGTTCCTGTTACCCATCGCGGTCTTCGCGCTGATAGGACTGGTTGTTCGCATAATGGTGTTGCGGCAACTCAGGCAGTTGGAACACCAGAAGAACAACTCCGGACAGTAGCAGCCAGGCATTCTGCAGGACGGGCATGTCGGCACGTGCTGTATACATCGATCCGAGAGCCATTGAAGTCAGACATGCCCGAGCCTGTTGAGCTACCAACCCACCAGTAAAAGCTTTCAGACCACCGGCTCCCGAAACGCGCGGCAGACAGAATAGTGTCGCATTGACTTGCCATGTTACACATGGTAGCGTCCGCTCATTCAAACGGGAGGTACCACACAATGATACTCGACACCCTTGAAAACTCATCACGCTACGAATTCCTGGGACCAAGGTTCGCCCAGGCGTTTGAGCTGCTTAAGACGGGCAATCTTACGGACAAAGAAGCGGGCAGCTACGAAGTGGATGGCAAGAATCTCTACTACATGGTGCAGAGCTACAACACCAAGCCCAAGGAGGAACGCCGTTTTGAATCACACCGCGTATATGCGGATATCCAGGTCGTCTTCTCCGGTCGCGAGGCCATGGGCCTCATACAGGTAACTGGGCTCGAAGTGCAGATACCATACGAGGAAACCAAAGACATCATATTCTATGCAACTCCGTCAGATTACACGGAACTGAGAATGGGTCCACGCGATTTCGTGGTTCTCTTCCCCAATGAAGCGCATATGCCACAGTGCCAGTGGGATGGCCCCGCACAAGTCAGTAAGATCGTGTTCAAGGTAGCGCTCGAGAACTAGCCCGCAAACCATTCCGGCATAAGGCCTCCTGCACCAGGCGGCACAGTCATGCTGGCGTGTAGGACTTCGGCCGCCTCACCAACAATACAGCGGGCAGTGAGATCGCGTAGAGAGCAGCGAACAACACGAATGCCCAGTGGTACGTTCCGACGCTATCATAGATCAAACCACCAATAAGAGGGCCGGTCGCAGTACCGAGATTCAGCAGCAGCGTAATCATGCCAAAGATCGAGCCGTAGTGCTTCAGTCCAAAACTGGTACTGGTAAGGATGGACACCGTCGGCAACCAGCTACCGGCGCCAAAGCCCATCAGAAGCGAGTACGTCCAGATCATGGCCATCGATGAACCGCTGCCGACTTGAATAACCACAAGCAGGCCAAGCGCTTGCAGAGAGAGCCCGATGGAGGACGCATAGCGCGCCGACATCCTGTCGCACAACCAGCCGAAAATGAACTTGCCAACACCGCTCCCAAAACCTATGGCTCCGAGCGCAAGGGCAGCCGCCCCGGTGGGAAATCCGAGATCCATCAGATTGGGTGCCTGGGACTGGAGCCCGCCCATGCTGCTGAAATTCCCCAAAAGATACGAGATGGCGATGAGCCAGAACGCTGAGAACGCAACAGCCTGTCGCAAGCTGAGTCCCGCACTTGTCCCTCCACCGACACTCGGCAGCGCTTCAGCAACCAGTGCACCGTCAGGGTGTAATCCCATCTCCTCAGGGCGAGTCCGCAGCGTCAACAAGGCCAGGGGGATAATCGATATCCATACAATCAATGCCATTGACAAGTAGGCTCCACGCCAGCCGATGGCCTCAATAAGATAGCCTGCTACCGGAGCCATCACTAGACCACCGGCGCCGATTCCGGATGACATCAGTCCTATAGCCATCCCGCGCTTCTTCTTGAACCAATTCGACACGACTGCACTGCAGGGTACCGATCCAATAGCCCCCGCGCCGGTGCCAATGAATACATATCCGAGAAAGAAGAGATACAACTGACTCATAACGCTGAGGAGCACGAAGCCGACACCCATAACAACCGCCCCCAGCGCTATGACATGCCGTGCTCCATGCTTGTCAACCATACGCCCGACGAGAGGCGACGCCACTCCCATCATTACGAAGAAAATGGTGAAGCCCACCATTATCTCGCCACGGCTCCATCCCAAGACTGACTGTAGAGGTGGCACAAACAGACTGTAGATGAACGAGCCACAGCCGATACTGATCAGCATGCAGAGAAAGGTGAAGGCGACAATCCAATAACCATAGAAGAATCGGGGCGGGGCGTGAGGCTGGGACGCGTGCGTACTCATCGATTTGCCCAAGGGAAGTGGTATTATACCAGAAGGAAACGCGCTGAAGAGCTTATTACTATGGCGGCACGTGTCACGGAAAGGTCGACTCCAACTAACTCGAGTCCGGGAAGCAGCATCTGCACCCGCCGAAGATACTTCTTCATCATCAATAGACAGTCGGGTAATTATGGCAAGTGGCTCGTGCAGATGCGAGTCGGAGAATTCCTGACTACCGAGGGAATCACGGGAGAAGTCCACTACCTGGTAGGCACAGATATGCTGAAAGAGAGGCTCTCGCAAGCCTGCCGTGAAGGCTACCGGGACTTCGTGGTAGTGGGAGGCGATGGTTCAGTCTCACTCGTCGCAAGTCTGCTACGCGGCAGGGATTGCCGTATCGGCATCGTTCCGGTAGGAACCTCGAACACGCTCGCACAGGTTCTTGGCATTCCGCTCGGAGCCCGGCGTTCACTTGAACTTCTGCTTGCACCAGACCATACTCGTGCCGCGGACGGCCTCGACATCGGAGGACGGCTCCATTTTCTCAATGTATCTGCCGGCCTCTCGTCCCTGTCTGTCTCGGACCTGCGCACGTTAGAGAAGTCCTACCTCAAGGTCTTCGCATACGTTCTTGCGGTTATCCGCAGCATGAGAAAGGCGAAGATAAGACGTTTCACCGTCACTCTGGACGGCGAGACTACTACGCTCGATGCCGCCGAGTTGTTTGTTGACAATGTAGGTGTATTGGGGTCACCTCGCTATCGCACCTCGAACTCAGAGATCGATGATGGTTCTGCCGAGGTATGGTTCCTTCGCAAGGGTACCCCTCCGGAACTGGGGAATGCGCTACTGGATCTGGTACTGCTAAGGAAGAAACGCCTGAGCATACAATTCATTGCCCGCGCAACGACAGTGTCCATAGACTGCGCCGAAAAGATACCGGTTCAGGCAGATGGTGACATCATCGGCCACACGCCGGTTGATATTACTGTCACCCGAGGCGTCGCACGATTCATTGTCCCTGAAGGTCGAGGGGGAGGCGCTCCACCGATTCCTCCAGACAACACCTAGATCGCAAGCACGGTTCGTACATCGATCCAGTCCTCCAGTCCGGAAACTTTGCCCCGGGGCGGATGCAACCTGTTCCTGATATTAGCAGGATGATGACCCCACGGTGCTGGCTTTGGCCGATCGGCGAAAGAGCGCATGTTTAATGGACCCATCCGGATTGTTCCGGTTGTCAGTCTGCTGGACATCTCGTTCTGACGATTCTCAGGTACCGTCTGAAAGACAGGAGAAGGAGAAGGGGTACACTCTGGACGAAACCCCCTCGCTTGCTATCGCTGAGTGAAGTTAACGTATCGTTCGTGCTACCTGCTCCCCTCTTTCTGTCTCTGCTGTCGCTCAGGAACACAGTAAATACCCTCACCCGAACGTGCAGGTCCGAAGCAGAGGTTGCAGTGAATACATGTAGCATCCGATGTGTCACCCTCACGCCAGCGGCGTACGAGGAACGGCTCACGTATCAGCGGACGGCTGAGCGAGATGAGGTCAGCTATCCCTTCTTCAATCAGGTTCTGCGCAACGCTGTAGGTTCGTATGCCTCCCACGAGAATCAGTGGTACAGACACGGCCTCTTTGTAGAGACGCGCCGCGTCGACGTAGTAAACCTCTTCCTCCGGCGGCTGAATACCCGGCCGGGCGAAACCACGGTCGGCCGGACTCAAGGGAGTGCCACCACTCAACTCCACTGCATCGATGCCCTCGCTCTCCAGTATCCTGGCAACCTCGACCATTTCCTTACGTGTGAATCCGCCATCGATGAAATCGTCAGAGTTCATCTTGATAAGCACCGGGATTTCGTCCCCAACGGCATCGCGCACGGCATTCAGAACTTCACGATGAATGCGCGAACGATTCACCAGACTGCCACCATACTCATCGTTACGTCGATTGAAATAGGGCGAGAGAAACTGGCTCAGGAGATACGCGTGGGCAGAATGAATCTGCACCCCATCGAATCCCGCTTCCATGGCCCGTTCAGCGCCACGCCGAAACGCCTGCACAAGATCGCGTATCTCGTTATTCGTGAGTTCCCTGCACGAGTGTCCGTCGGGCAGCGTGATCGCAGATGGCCCCACGAACTCGCCATCGGGTTCGACGGCAGTGCAACCTGCATGTGCAATCTGAAGCACGATCCTCGCTCCATTTATGTGCGCTGCTTCAGCCATGCGCGTGAGACCCGGCACCATCTCATCCCGGTGAACTCCGAGTTGCGGTGGGCGAACCCGGCCGCGAGGCTCAACATAGGCATGGCTGCTGATGATGAGTCCTGTCTCTCCCCTCGCGAGTTCGGCGGTAAGCTCAAAAACAGCGTCCTTACAGGATCCATCCGGATTGCCCATGCCCTCATAAGTCGCCGACCGTACAAACCGGTTCGGCACGCTCATACTGTTGATGAAAACCTGGTCGAATAGCGTTCGCATTGCACCTCCTTGACAGGGTAGTATCTACCAGTTCGACAAACGGGGTCAACCGCACCGGCCATATGGATGGATAACCGCCGCTGTCAGGCTGCCATCGGGAGGTTCAATGTCCCCAGAGCCACTGTCACATCGAGAGAAGCGGGCCCTGCAGGCGACAGTCCAACGATATATGGCGTCTTGCGATGGACTTCGCGCCCACTGCGAGCGCTGCCTGCAGACACGCCGCTGGGAAGGGCAGGTGCCTCTAATGCTCGTGGATGCAGCCTTCATGTCGATAGGACTTAACTACTTCACCTCCGTTGTGCCCGCCGTGGCGAAGTACGAGGAATGGATGAACGAGGGGCGCGCACCTGGAAGTCTCCGTGAGTTATCCGCGCTGTCGTACGAGCATCTCGCCCCGCTGTGGAAGAACCGCCGCTCCTGGCAGGTGGCGCGTGACGTCGCCGCATGCATGGCTGACGACTCCACTTCCGACACCAGCGCTCTGCGCAGATGGGCCGCAGACGCTTCGGTGCGTTCGTGGAAGAGCAACCGCGTAGGCATGGTCAGAGGGGTGGGCATTAACACGTTTCAGTACCTGCGAATGATGGGCGGCGTGGACACATCCATGCCGGATAAGATAGTAAGGCGCGTAATTGCTGATGTGCTGAGAGAAGCCGACGTGGTACTGCCTACTGCAGGTGACCTCGAACTCATCTACACGATCGACCACATCGCAGAGGCCACGGGATACCGCCCCATCGAACTGTGCTGGATGACCTGGATGGTGCAGTCAGAGGGAAAGGTAATGCGCATGGCCAAGTACCGCGATCTGTTAGGGCGCATATAGCCACATGTCCCCGGTTATCTCAAAGGAGGAGGGGGCCTGGCCCCCTCCTCAGAAGTTCTAACTGCAATCCCAATTACCAGGGTAAGAGTTCCGGAGCGAACCAGCTAATCATGCCCACGACCAGGACGACAAAGATAATAATGGGCAGGACAATGCCGCAGTAAATGCGCAGCCCTTCGGGGAAGCGCATACCTTCACCGGTGTTCGCCTCTTCCATGAAGCTCTTCCAGCCCCAACCAAAGCGGTGGGAACAGAACAGCGCGAATATCAACGCGCCAACCGGGAGCAGAGTGTAGCTCACGATGAAGTCCCACAGATCAATGAATATCGACCCGGGCACACCGGGAAGCGTCTGAATGTGGCTCCACGGGCCGAACCCAAGTACCACCGGTATGGAGAGAACAAACACGGCAATGCCTTCTACTGCGACAGCCTTGGTCCGCGTCCAGCCCCACTGATCCATAGCGTAGGCGGTAAGGTTCTCGAAGACCGCGACGACGGTCGTCATAGCCGCCAGTGCCACGAGCAGGAAGAAGAGAACCGACCATAGCTGTCCAAATGCCATCGCATTGAAGATATTGGGCAGGGTAATGAACACAAGACCTGCACCGGAGCCAGGATCGACACCAAACGCGAACGCGGTCGCGAAGATGATCAGTCCGGCCGTCAATGCGACCACTGCATCGATACCAATAACTCGCACCGACTCACCTGCCAGCGCCCGTTGCTTGTTGATGTAGCTGCCAAATATGGCCATGCTGCCGATACCGAGACTCAGCGTGAAGAACGCTTGGGCCATTGCGGCGTACACACCGGCTAAACTCAGGCCAGCGAAATCAGGCCGGAGATAGAATTCAAGACCGGCACCAGCCCCGGGCAACGTCACAGCCCTCACCGCCAGCACGATCAGGAGAACAAACAGTCCTCCCATCATGATTTTGCCGATCCGTTCGACGCCTCGCCTCAATCCCATCGCGCAGACAAGGTAGCCGATCAACACGACAAGGAACATCCACAACATCAGTTGGGCTGTATTATCAAGCAGTCCCCCGAAGAATGCGCCCAGCTCATCCGGACTTCTACCTATCAGGTTGCCCACAGCTGAATGGTACAGATACGCAAGAGTCCACCCGGCAACCGTCGTGTAGAACATCATCAGAATAAGATTGCCGAGAATCCCAATATGACCGTATACGTGCCACTTGCTGCCCTGTGGCTCCAGAGCCGTCATGGCGCCCGCGAGATTTCTCTGGGCTGCACGGCCCATGGCGAATTCCATAGTCATTATGGGAAAGCCCAGTATTGCCAGGAAAACCAGATAGATAATGATGAAGGCTGCGCCACCATTCTCGCCAACGACCCATCCAAATCGCCAGATGTTGCCCAGCCCCACAGCGCATCCAGCCGAGATGAGCAGGAAGCCCAACCTCGTCGCCATTTGTTCACGTTGCTGCATATTCACCTCCTTAATTGCAGGAAACAAGCCGGCCTGCGTATCGACCCTTCCATGGGATATGAGAAAGGGCTTACCCTCCGGATGATGTACAAAGGGGCAGCCACAGTCACATGAATCCTCAGGACGCCCGGCAAAGGCTTCAATAAAGGGAGTTAACCACCAAACACAGCGGAACAGCGTCTACTATGACGAGTGCCGATCTCAAATGTCAATAGGTAGCGCCTTTTTTCCGTCAGTGTGCGAGAGGTTATTCGGTCGCATAACGATCAGCAAGACACTCGCCGAAGGCAATAGCTGACGCGTACAGTACCACCGCGCTCCATCCGGATCCGTCAGGACGAGAATCGAACTATACGAAATGCAAATCGTCGTAGTGCCCGGGGATGGAGTTGGACCTGCTGCGACTGCGTGGCCTTGCACCCACGCCTGGTAGGGGAATTTGACTTCGTCCGTGGTACTCGGTATATTTGACTATGGTGACTATCTTAGTCACCTATTATCCTTAAAGGTGCATGGTGTCTGTGATGAAGGTTTCATTGAATCATAGGTATGTGGCCGAGAGCCAAGTGGGGGGAACTGTAAGAACCGCTTCGAGAGAAGAGGTATATGGTCAATCTCAGCATTCAGGTGGAACTCGGTTTAATGGAAAGTTGGCTCTCCAGGAATCATCCGGGAGACAAGTGCCAGACCTTGGCGTACGAATATCAGATCAAGAAGACGCATTATCCACGAGTAGTTCGGTGCGTTCCACAGGTGCAGGCATCGTTCCAACAGCAACGTTCGTGACACGGCGCTCAAAGTTGAGTCGTCGACCTGGTTCGGCGATGACATCCTTCTACAAATATCAGTCGCCTCCTCACTGTAGCCTCTCTCGTGTTTCGGGGTGTTCGCTCCATCCCGGCATCTGTTGTTAACGGCCTGCCGGGCACGAGCCGCCATTCCTATCAGCAGACCTGCCGACCCTTGTTGCCATCCGTCCGCGGCCGGCAGAAGAAGCGGTGCCAGGTCAGCAAACAACAACGTACATTGAGGAGAGAAGAATGACTATTCAAGTCGAGAGACTTAACTACAAGACGACTAGGATCGCAGAGTTGACCCGCGGTATTGCCAAGGATTCGACGGAGCTTATCGGCAATACGCCGCTTGTCACGCTCAATCGTGTAACCAACGGAGCAAGGGCACGGGTAGTGGCCAAGCTCGAGTCGTTCAATCCATTATCCAGCGTCAAGGACAGACTGGGAGTCGCAATGATTGTGTCGGCGGAAGACAGCGGTCTGGTAAACGCAGACACGGTCTTTGTCGAACCTACAAGCGGCAATACCGGCATCGCACTCGCATTCGTCGCCGCCACCCGCGGGTACAGGCTCATCCTTACCATGCCCGACACGATGTCAGTCGAACGCAGACAGTTACTGTCGATCTTCGGCGCCGAACTGGTCCTCACCCCCGGTGCGGAAGGCATGCCCGGAGCGATACGCAAGGCTGAGGAACTGGTGCTTGAGAACCCGAATTACGTGATGCTGCAGCAGTTCAAGAATCCCGCGAATGTGGAGATACATCGACTCACCACCGCCGAGGAAATATGGCGTGATACCGACGGCGATGTGGATATCCTCGTCAGCGGAATAGGCACCGGCGGCACAATCTCAGGTGTGGCAGAGGTTATCAAGGCAAGAAAGCCTGATTTCAAGGCGGTGGCGGTAGAGCCGCTTGCGTCAGCCGTGCTCTCGGGCGGGAAGCCCGGGCCGCACAAGATCCAGGGCATCGGCGCAGGCTTCATCCCGGAGGTGTTGCGAACAGACCTTATCGACGAGATAGTCAAGGTCGATAACGACGATGCCGGAGAGATGGCGAGGCGGCTCGCAAGATATGAGGGCATCCTCGCCGGTATCTCTTCCGGTGCGGCGACCTGGGCTGCCGTGAAGATCGCGCACAGGCCAGAAAACGAGGGGAAGCTGATAGTAGTCGTCCTGCCTGACACAGGAGAACGCTATCTCTCAACCTGGTTATTCCAGGACACGTAACCCCAACCAGTGAGAACACGACCGAAGAAGGAGAATTGCCATGAAGATATACAACACGCTCTCAGGAACGAAAGAGCACTTCACGCCACAGGGCGATGTAGTGAAGATGTATGTCTGCGGCGTGACTCCCTACTCCGAGACGCATATCGGACACGCGATGAGCAACATCATCTTCGACGTGATCCGCAGGCACCTTCTATTTCAGGGCCACCGCGTGAAATACGTGCAGAACGTCACGGACGTGGATGACAAGATCATAGAGCGTGCCGCTGAACTCCAACAGGCACCCGACCAATTGGCGAGGGAATACACGCGGAGATTCTTCGAGGACATGGACCGCCTCAACGTCATGCGGGCGGATGCCAGTCCACGTGCGACCGAAAGCATACCCTCCATTGTTGAGATGGTTCAAGGGTTGATCCACAAGGGACATGCCTACGAGTCCAAGGGCAGCGTCTACTTTCGCGTGCGCGGCGTGTCGGACTACGGCAAGCTGTCGCGTCGAAGCGTGGAATTCATGATCACAGATAGGAGTGCAGAGTGGGGAGAAAACAAGGAACACCCGATGGATTTCGCTCTCTGGAAGGCAGCAAAGGCGGGTGAGCCCTCATGGAACAGCCCGTGGGGGCCCGGTCGTCCCGGCTGGCACATTGAGTGCTCTGCGATGGCACTGGCGACTCTCGGTGAGACACTCGATATTCATGGCGGCGGTCTGGATCTCATATTCCCTCATCACGAGAATGAGGTCGCGCAGTCCGAGAGCTACACCGGAGTGAAGCCCTTCGCCAGGTATTGGGTACACAATGGACTGCTGCACTTCGATAAGGAGAAGATGAGCAAGTCACTGGGCAACCTCCTCACAGTCAGGGAGGCCCTCACGAAGAACAGTCCGGATGGACTGCGGATCTTCGTGCTCAGCTCACATTACCGCAATCCTCTCTCCTACAGTGATGAGGCGCTGCAGGCGGCAGAGAAGAATGCTGATCGACTGCGCCAGGTAATGGCGCACGACTTGTCCGTTGACACAGGTGCAGACGGCATTGATGCCGCATACTTCAGCGACAGGTTCGTCGAAGCTATGGACGACGACTTCAATACCTCACGAGCACTCGTCGTGCTGTACGAATTGGCCAAAGAGATCAACCGAAGAGTGGCAGCTGGATCCGGTGTCTCCGAAGCACAGAGTGTACTTCGCCAACTCAGCGGTGTTCTGGGTCTGACCCTGGAGTCCGTGCGGATGGAATCACCGGACACAGGCATAATGACGAAAGTGGCTGAAGTTGCAGGAGCATATGCCGGGAAGTACCCATCCGTGTCGTCAGCGGATACGGCACACTTCGAGGGGGCCATCGACAGCCTGGTTGCCCTGCGAAACGAACTGAGACAGGCGAAGCAATGGCAGCAGGCGGATGCGGTACGAAAAGACTTGGAGGGCGCCGGCGTGATACTTGAGGACACCACTAAGGGAACGAAGTGGAAGATTACCACTGGTATGCCGGCGATGCAGCTGCGATGAGAACCAACATTATTCACATGTTTAGAGAGGACGTCCGAACCGTATTCGCCAAAGACCCTGCGGCCAGAAGTCTGTCGGAGGTGCTTTTCTGCTACCCGGGACTGCATGCCCTGTGGCTTCACCGGTTGGCTCACTACATCTGGAGTCACAGATTGTGGTTTCCTGCCCGGTTCCTGTCGCACATCAGCCGGTTCCTGACTCACATCGAGATTCACCCGGGAGCCACAATCGGACGCCGCTTCTTCATCGACCACGGTTCGGGCGTGGTCATCGGGGAAACAGCCGAGATAGGGGACGATGTACTGTTGTACCAGGGAGTTGTGCTGGGGGGGACGACTATGGAGAAGAGAAAACGACACCCTACAGTTGGAAACGGAGTGATTATCGGTGCGGGAGCGATAGCCCTAGGCGACATCGCAATAGGTGAAGGAGCACGAATAGGAGCAGGCGCGGTTGTGACGAAATCTGTGGAGTCGGGAACAACGGTTGTCGGTATTCCGGCCAGGGTGGTTACGGAAGACAACAAGAGAACCACTGCTGGAACACCCATGCTGATGTCCGACAATCTCACCGAGGCTCTGGACCGAATTCTCGAAGCCTCGGAAGGAATCGTACATATGGAGCAGAAAAGGGGGTCTTCAACCGGTGTAGGACGACGCGTGTCAGCGTCGTTCCGCAATGGAGCGGGCATATGACGAGGCTCAAGTCGCATCCGCCCGAAAGATCCAAAAGGTGTAGAATGGCCCGTATAATTGCCATACGGGCCACAGTTATGGGCAACGTTAGTGAAGGACAGGACGCTGTAGAGATTACCAGAAATCTTAACAGTGCCCTCTCACAACTGCTATGGGCTGAGTGAAGCCTTGGGAGGTTTGGGTGACAAGAGTATATCTTGACTATGCAGCTACTACTCCAACACACCCCGATGTGTTGACATCCATGCTGCCGTTCTTCAGCAAATCATTCGGTAATGCCTCGAGCATCTATTCCTACGGACAGGAGGCAAGAGCGGCGGTCGCAACTGCCAGAGCAAGTGTCGCCAGTCTGATCGGAGCTCACGAAGACGAAATCGTGTTCACGAGCGGTGGAACTGAAGCTGACAATGCGGCACTGAAGGGGGTGGCTTTCGCGCAGGAACAGGGACACAATCACATCATAACCACCACCGTCGAGCACCATGCGGTACTTGAGTCATGCAGGTTTCTTGAGAAACAAGGAACGGCGGTGACCAGATTACCGGTGGACGGACAGGGGATGGTTGACCCGGACGAGATCAGAAAGGCCATTGCCGCAAACACCGTGCTCATCTCCGTGATGCATGCCAACAATGAGGTGGGAACGATTCAGCCAATCTCCGAGATCGCCAGAATAGCGAAAGAGGCGGGTGCCTATATGCACACTGATGCGGTGCAGACAGCCGGGCACATTCCAGTCGATGTGAATGAACTCGGAGTGGACCTCCTCTCCATGTCTGCACACAAGCTATACGGACCGAAGGGGGTTGGCGCACTTTATGTGCGGAAGGGAACAAAGCTCAGCCCTCTGATCCACGGTGGTGAGCAGGAAAGGAAGCACCGCGCCGGCACCGAGAACGTCCCCGGAATAGTGGGGTTCGGGAAGGCTGCTGATCTCGCCCGCATCGAAGCCGCCGATGAGACCGAAAGACTGATCCGCCTCCGTAACGCACTGATCGCTGGCGTGCTGGAACAAATCAGTGATTCCCAGATCAACGGACATCCGTCGAACAGGCTACCCAACAACGCCCACTTGAGCTTCGATTTCGTCGAAGGGGAGTCCATGCTTCTGCACCTGGATATGGAGGGCATTTGCGCCTCCACGGGCTCCGCGTGCAGTTCCGGGAGCCTCGAACCGTCTCACGTGCTGCTCGCCCTCGGCCTGTCGCACCAGCTGGCACACGGATCGCTGCGTTTCAGCCTTGGAAAGTGGAGCACTGATGAGGATGTTGCGAGAGTTCTGGATACCCTGCCAGCAATAGTAACGAAGCTTCGGGCGATGTCGCCCCTGCGCGGGAACCTCAGGAGGAATGAGAAATGAGTCAAGCGCAACCTCCCTACAGCGAAAAGGTAATGGAGCACTTCAGGAATCCGAGAAACGTGGGGGAGATGGAGAACCCCGACGGCATTGGGCATGTGGGCAATCCAGTATGCGGGGACATCATGGAGCTCTATATCCGTGTGTCTGACGACGTCATTACAGACGCCAAATTCAAGACTTTCGGCTGCGGTGCAGCTATTGCCACAAGCTCGATGGTAACTGAGCTCGTAAAGGGCAAGACCATCCAGGAAGCACTCTCGTTGTCCAACAACGCGGTAGCCGAGGCCCTGGGAGGATTACCTCCCATTAAGATGCACTGCTCGGTCCTAGCCGAGGAGGCACTCAAGTCCGCGATAGACGACTATCTGAAGAAGTCGAAGGACGCCAGTTCCATCGGCTGACGCAGCAGCATATTAGCCCAGTTCAGGGATATGGCACGCATCCTGCTGCCTTGCCAGGTCCGCTATCGTCCTAGCTGCGAGGACTCCATCCACTGCCATCTTCACTTCGCACCAGACATCACGGGTCACACAGAAGATGTTGCGCTCGCAGACAGAAGGGTCATCAACACACGCCACCGGCGCCGTTGAGCCCTGCAGTGCCGTCACCACCGCCCCCAGCGTGATATCAGCCGCCGGGCGCGCCAGCAACACCCCTCCGGTATTGCCACGCTCTGTCCTCACGAGGCCAGCCGCAACAAGAGGACCAACGACGTGCTTGAGATAATTGAGAGATACCTGTTGCCGCCTGGCAATGTCTTTCAAGGAGACCGGCACATTCGGCTGATGCGCAGCGATATCGACGAGCAATCTCGTTCCGTAGCGTACCCTTGTAGAAACCTTCATAGTATTTCCCGGCAAACGTTGACAACCAGTATCATCATTCCAGTGTCGCCGAAAGACGGCCTGCCGTCAACTGAGTTCAAGGGCCCACCTTGAACTGAGGCAAAGGATGATGATCCGTGGAAGCGCAAATAACCGGAGTACCGTATTTCCAATCCAACGCACTACACTACTACGCCACCGGGAACGACGCGCAAGTCGGCGAGTACAACCGGAGCAGCGCGAGATACAATGAGGACCTCTCCGAAACCACCGCCGCAAAACAGACGTGAGGCATTAACCGCAAGCACCGGTCCTCCTGATCGGGTCTACAGACGCACTTTTTCACCGTGCAAGGGTCTTCAGATGCTGACGCACGGCTGAGATAACAGCCTCGGGGTGCTTCGTCGAGAAGACCAATTCGGGGAAGCGGCTGTTGCGTCTCAGCAGAACGACACGCGGACCTCCGATGGCGTTGTAAATGAGTCTGAACTTGCCCTTGTACCATCCCATCCTTATGCCCCACCCGCCGTACCAGAACGCCGAGGCCCCGTCGTGGTAGCAATCTACGATTTCCTGCCAACCCACACGCTCCCGCATGACTCCATATCCAACAACAATACGCTCATCAGTGATTCGAATGGTCAGCCACGAAAAATTGATGGTGAGGGCCAGAAACAGAATGAACATCGCCGCGAAGAACCACGGTGGAACGTCGGCGACCGCTCCGGCCTGCAGTTGGCGGATCATCTGCCAGAGCATCGCAACAGTTGCGACAGCCAAGAACAGCGTGCTCCATCTGGAAAACAGCCGCTCCTCGTAAATCACTCCGGCCAAAGCTCACCTCACCGGCATTATTGCCGGAGGATACCGCAATGTCAACAGGAACGGTCGAGCAGTGGATTGTGCATGGGAACGCTGTCGAATCCGGTGGTATGGGCCGTCTCACTTGCAGCCTATTCACCCCAGCTTCTGCGCGGAGACGATGCCGGTGAAGTGGAAGCGCGACAACGAAATGGCTCCTGCCTTGTACTCCCGGGCAAGTCGCCTCAGAACCACGAATCTGAGCCACAGGGCGATGGGAAGGGTCTCGGCTAACACGATAGTCCCGCCCGGCCGGGTGACGCGCAACATCTCGCCGAGCGTTCTTCGCTTGTCCCTGCGGCTGTTACTGATGCCATAACGCGTTCCGACAGTGCTGAAGTAGCCCGACTTGAACGGCAGGTTCAACGGGTCGACATGACGCACCTGCACCATATCGCCTACACCCTCGATCCGCGCGTTATCACGCGTACGCCCGGATGGATCCGGCATGCGCTTAGTGGCCTTCCAGTTGTCCGTAGCCCACACTTCAATGGGCCGCACAATCTTCGCGAAAGAGATTGCCAGAGAACCGGTTCCGCTGGCTGCGTTGAGAATTCGACTGGACTTCGCAGCTCCCGACAATTCGATAATCCTCCTATCCAGGGTGGTGCGGTACCATGAGGTCGATCCGATCACCACAGAGGCACTACTCCATAGCAGGGAGAAACCAACGAGGACTACAAACGGGATCAAGTACCAAGACTCGCCTCGTGTAACGAGAAGTGGGATGAAGCCGAACAGAGCTGGAAGGATTGTAAGCAGATCCCGGGGAGCCTCGAACTCATAGCTGGGTTTCTCAATAGCCGTTTCAGTCAATTTAGCTCGTGTGCCGAAGGCCATGGCGACAAGTATAGCTGAAAACGGCTACCTCACGAACGTGCCGCAGATGTCAGACAATCGATCCGCAAAACGTACTTGCAGTAGGTCGTGTGCGGGGAGACAATTTGCTCAGGAAGACACTGGACGAGCACAGTGATTTGACACTCACTGAATGCCTGTTTACTATGGTGGTGCTCATACGCGAGTATCGTATGAGGTCATTATTGGGTACGAGTGCCTGTCGGGAAGGGGCTAACAGGGAGTCACCGGGTACGGATCTGAAAGTGAGTGTTTTCACGTTTCATCCAGCCTCGATGGGACGTGCTCAGTATCCACCTCATGGTGACTTCCAACAGGGATGACTGAATACTGTAGTCATCACTGACTTGGTCCAGTATGAAAGCTTCGTGCTAAGGGAGGACAGATAGAGTGGCTACCGGCGAGAAGAAGGTGACCATAAACAGACTGAAGTCGATGTACCCGTTGCGTGCTCATGTGGATGAGAGTTATCGCAGGGGCATTGAAGCCATGAAAGCTGGGAAGCCGACCGTATGGTCAATGCTGGCATGGTGGGAGGGTGACGTAATTCTCAAGGCCATGGACGTGGGGGTTGTATATCCGGAGAACTACGCCACCGTTTGCGCGACTCAGGGAGTTGCGCAAACGTATCTTGATCGCGCGGATGCTGACGGATTTCCCACTCACCTCTGTGGCTACAGCCGCAACACGTTCGGGTATGCGTCCCGGATGATGAAAGAGCTCGGGGGCGAGATCCCGCCTGAAGCGCCCATGGGCGGTATGCCCAAACCGATCCTGCTGCTGGGCTCAAACGTAGTGTGTGATGCCCGCTACAAATGGTTTCAGGCGTTGGGCGGCTACATGGACACTCCTGTCTGGGTATTGGAGATGCCGACGCCCGGCGTTAAGGAGTTGGCCATGGAGGGTGCTCATGAGAGGTACGTGAGCTTCGTCGTCGAAGAGTTGAGGGAGTTCATCTCCTACCTCGAGCGTATGCTTGGCAGGCGGATGGACTGGGACAAGCTGGACGAAACGGTACGATTGACCGAGGAAATCTGCCGGGTCTGGCACGACATCAACGAGCTCCGCAAAGCCAGGCCGTGCCCGATGCACTCCCGCGACTTCTGGAGCAGCATGGTTCCCGGCCTGTTCCTTATGGGCGATCCTAAGGAGACGCTTAAGGGCTACCAGGACCTCTATGCGGAGGTAAAGGAGAGAGTAGAGAACGGGGTTTCCGCGATTGTAGAGGAAGAGAAGTACCGGTTGATGTTCAGTGAACTGCCCCCATGGCACACGCTGGGGATATTCGACAAGCTGGCAGAAAGAGGGTGGAATTTTGTTATTGAGAGCTGGACTTACCATCCGCCGATTCCTATTGACCTCTCGGGGGTCAGTGACCCGGTAGAACGGCTCGCCAGGTTCTGCTTTCAGTTCAACGTCGGATACTACAAGGGCGCTCTTGAGGATGGCGAGACGTATGGTTACCACGCGTATCCACATCTGCCCTACGCGCGTGACTGGAAGGTTGACGGCGCGTTTCTCCATCCGCTCGTCACATGCCGGAGTGCGTCAACACATTTGCCTTATGCCAGGGATATGCTGTTGCGCACGGTGTCCGTGCCTTCCCTCATGATTGAGGGAGACATCGTTGATCTGCGGCTTTTCGATCCTGTGGATACCCTCCGCAAAGCTGAACCGTTTGAGGAGACCATGGACCACTATAAACAGGTGCGGAAGGAGAGGGGCTTTGACTGGTAAGCGGCTCACAGAAATGAGTGAAAGGAGGTCCCTGCGTTGAGCGAGGCTAAGGGTGGAATCTTAAGAGCACGTGAGATTTGTGAGAACCGGGCGCAGCGGGCGCAGGAGCTAAAGGCAGACGGCAGGACTGTAATGGGTTATCTTTGCATCTATCCTCCTCTCGAAATGCTCACAGCGCTCGGTATTGTTCCCTACCGGGTGTTCGGAGATATGGGAACAGTGGTGACGGAGGCAGATAGAGGATTACCTGTGGCGTTCTGTCCGTTCGTACGTAGTTGCCTTGATCTGGGCATTAAGGAGGAATACAGCTTCCTCGACGGTATGGTGACATCCCATGCCTGTGACGCTATGGAGAAGGCAGCGCACGTCTGGGAAAGCCTGATAGGCCATCCCTATTTTCACTTCATCGAGATACCTACCAAGGTTACGGAGAGAGCCGAGGCTGTTTTCAAGGGCGAACTGCAACTCTTCGCACAAACGCTTCAAACGTTTGTAGGACGTGAGCTGTCCCCGGAGAACTTGAAGAAAGCCATAACGGTTCACAACGAACAGCGTGCCCTGGTACGGGCACTTTATGAACAGCGAATGTCGGATCCCCCCCGCATTTCGGGTGGAGATACGCTGCGGGTTCTGAAGGCGGTAATGAGTCTTCCGGTTGAGGAAGGAAACGGGCTTCTGCGCGAGGTCATTGCCGAAGTGCAATCACAAGAGCCGGCAATGGATGCAGGCCGTCCCAGACTCATGATTTGGGGCAGCATCGTCGACGACCCGAACTTCGTGGACATGATGGAGGAGGCGGGCTGCAGTGTAGTTGTCGACGACACGTGCGTCGGGTCAAGAGCATACTGGAAGGACGTTCCGATTACTGACGATCCGTTTGACGGGCTGGCACATCACTACCTGGCCGATATACGTTGTTCGCGTACTTTCTTCGAAGTCGCCGAGAGCGACAAGGAGGTCGCACAAAAGGAGCGCGCCAGCGATCTGGAAAGCAGGTTCGGCTACATCAGGCATATGGTTGAGGGCTGGAAGGTTGACGGAGCGATTCTGCAGTCGGTCAAATACTGTGATACGCATGGCTTCGATGTTCCCGATGCAATAGACTATTTCAAGTCTCTTGGGGTTCCCAGTGCATATTTTGAACATGACTACACGCCGGGAGCACTCGCGCCGTTACGCACACGGGTGCAGGGTTTCCTTGAAATGATTTGTTAGAGAAGCCATTTGTTCTTGGGAAGCTGCAGCAACACCCAGTACCCTGACAGCTTCGGGATGCTTATGTTGTGCTCTTACCCGCCCCATACCCGTGGTCGCTGGTATTTGCCTCTACAGAGGTGATTCTGCCACACAACGGCATCTGTGGACCGGCGGAGCAGGGTTACCGTGTGTCGGTATTTCCTCGGAACGTACCTCTGGGATCCGGAGAACTCATGTTTTTTACAGGCGTGGACATCGGCTCTACTATGACCAAGGTGGTCATCGTCGGAGAAGACCAATCGGTCCTCGTGCAACATATCGGGCCCACAGGCGCTGAACACCGTCGCCTCGCCAACAGGGTCATGGAGAGTGCATTGACAGAGGCCGGTCTCTCATTTCACGAGGTGGATTTTGTTGTGGCCACAGGCTATGGCAGGTTCAATGTTCCCTTTGCCGATCGCCAGATCACCGAGTTGACCTGCCACGCAAAGGGCATCTTCAGTCAGTTTCCCAATGCGCGAACGGTCATAGACATCGGAGGACAAGACGCGAAAGGGCTCAAGCTCCATAAAGGCAAGCTTATCGACTTCGTCATGAACGATAAGTGTGCCGCAGGGACAGGGAGATTCCTCGAAGTCATTGCGGATACGTTCGGCCTCAAGTTTGACGACCTTGGAGAGATGTCCTTGCGCTCGCGCCAGATCGTCGCCATCAGTAGCACATGCACAGTCTTTGCACAGCAGGAAGTCGTGGCGTGTCTTTCAAAAGGGGTACCGGTGGAAGACATACTCGCGGGCCTGAATGATGCGATAGCGGACAGAACAACAAACATGGTACGTCGGCTGCGTATCGAACCAGACGTGGTCTTCACCGGAGGAGTTGCGATGAACACGGGTATGGTGATGGCGCTCCGGAAGAAGCTTGGCTGCGAGGTTCTCGTTCCCCCGCAGCCACTACTGAGTGGCGCACTTGGCGCCGCACTGCTAGGCCGAGAGTATGTGCTGGACAGGCTGGCGAGAAATGAACCCATACCGAGGAAGGAACGAAAACTGGTCGAGGCTTCATTCTTCGAGTAGCGGCTGATTGACTATGGCATTACACATTGGAATAGATGTGGGTTCTGTCGCGACGAAGGGCGTGGTCATCGGCGATGAAGATGTCATCTGTAACCATATCATCCCATCTGGATTCAACTATAGCGTTGCTGCCGAAATGATGAGAGGCGCGCTTCTATCGAAAGCTGGAGTATCCCCCGACGATGTCGAAGAGTTCGTAATCACTGGTTGCGGTGCCGCCAATGCCTCGTACAGAACTCGAGAGGTGTCCGAAATCGTCTGTTGCGCACGAGGAATAAGGGCCGTGTTCCCTTCCGTCAGGACTGTTGTCAGCGTGGGCGGACAATCCAGCCAGGCAATCCGAATCGACCAATCGGGCAGGGTGGTAGATTTCGTTGTAAGCGAGCGATGCGCGGCAGGCAGCGCCAGGTTCCTCCAAGTCATCGCGAATGTCCTTCGCGTTAACCTCGAGGATATTGGAGAGCTGTCCTTGAAGGCGACCAACCCTGTGGCCTTCAGCACAGGGTGCGCGGTCTTCGGGGAGACGGAGGCGATTACCAGGGTGGCAGAGGGGTGCTCGATCGAGGACATCCTCGCCGGAGTTCACCAGTCTCTTGCAAGCAAGGTAGCCTCGCTGATGGCGAAGATCACCAAGGCGGGCGACTGCGCTGTCTGTGGCGGGGGGGCTCTGGACACCGGGTTTGTGAAGACGCTTGAGAGCACTCTTGGGGTGCAACTGCTGGTTCCCAAATACCCGCAGATAGTCACGGCCCTGGGTGCCGCAATCGTGTCCCAGGAAGGGCATTCGAAGCAAAGGGCCTAGCAACAATCCCTGAACCGCGGTGATCAGCGATGCTGCCGGACCGTGGCCTACTCCGGCATTCTCACGTGACCTGTCAAGCCTGAATCACCAACCTCGATGGCTCCCGCTTGTGATACTGGGTCAGCTCGTCGCGATACTTCAGATAGACAGTCTGGTCATTGGACGAGTACGGATACTTGAACACATGATTCCCCGCACTCCAGACTTCTACTGCAACGAACTGTCATCAAAGTACGCCAGACATCGAGCCCTCGATCTATGTCAGCAGACGGTCTCACCGGTCGTCGTACAGCAGACGCTTCACCGAGACCATTAGAAGCAGGTCTTCACGCGTACAGATCATTGCTTGTTGCACTACGATGCGGACCCGGCAAACTCTTCCTTCGAGATGGCGACGAACACGGTGCTCAGAACGCCAAGCAGCCACCACGGTGAGATGATTGCACAAATCCCTCCCGCAAGCGCGAATCCCCAGTGCCGGCGTTGCAGTGCGGATATTCCGCCCGCAATGGCCACAACAGCAAGAATGCCCAGAGGAATCGCAAGCAAACCTATGGCGGCAATCCCCATATGCATTCTGGGCGCTGCCATGAATAAGAGTACGGCCAGTGCGACCAGTATATTCAGGCTCCCGGCAACTATGGCGAGTATCCCTCCTGCAATTGGCCTCCATGTCTGCTGCATTATCATCGCCTCCCACAAATTGACCTGTACTAACGTTACGACCGCATCTCCAAGTGCAGCGCGACCCACCCCTGTGGAGCGTATCGGGCGGGCCACCCGGCACAGGACTGGCGAACCCACTAACAGGCGTTCCAATAATGGTACCAGATGATGAACGACAGCGCCCGATTGAACACACTCGCAGGAGAAAAGGATGAGCACTGACGACTGTCCGACGCGGGATCTCAAGAATCCCTTCGCGGCTCACTAATACCTTCACGGGAGGGGCTACGGTGTCCGTCGCGAAGCATGACTCTGAAGGGGTCGCGGAATACGTATCCGACTCGCGGAGCAGGTTCCTGCACAGAGTCATTGGGATTTGGCGCAGGCCGCTTCGAGCTAAGACCGAATCCGGAAGAATGTTGAGAGTCGAACCGATGGACGTGAACCGCCGTGTGGGGGTTCGAGAGCCAGCACGTGAAACTGAAATCCAGTCATGGTCTCCAGTTCCGCAACCGGACCCCCCTGCACTAACACATCCATGCAGGAGAATCAGCGAGCCCCTTGCCTGGCCAACAAGCGAAAAAGAGCACATCAACTTCGCGTGGCTCCTGCCCTACCCGATTTCCCCCTAGCGCCAAAAGGTTGGCCGTCCTCGGTTGGAGTTTTCGCGTAGCTTGCTGTACTCTGTAAATTTCATATTGCCACAACATGACACCTGTGTCAATCGACGAATTCGTCACCCGGTACCTGAGTTCCCGCACTATGCCATGAGTCCGGATCAGACCAATCTGCTGCGCAGACGACCAGGGGTGACTGAATCCATGCAGGATGCGGTGTCAAAAACTCACTGCATATCACAGGCGACTGCGTGTGGACGGGACGACCCGGGATTCCCATAGTGAAAGCCGCTTCTCCAATAAACACACTCTGCTCCGACACGTCTCACTCGGTTTCAGAGTGGCGCGTGAATCCTCGTAGTGATCATCCCGGTGTCACAGGCTCAACATCCTGTGACGCACGTGGAGGCATGGTTCCCACGGGAACCATGCCTCCCGCAATTCAACAACCGATCAATCTTACCAGTTCATCCTTGCGGCACGGCGAGCCTCTCGTGATTGCCATTAGACGTCGGTTACACGGTACCCATCAACTCCGGCCAGATCCGCTCTACGTACGGCTTCAATTCGTACACAGCATCTTCGACAACCTGCACCGCATTGCTTATGTCACGAGCCGACATAGGAGCGGAAATGCAGAACATCGCCCGCTCCGGCGTCAGGATGCCGCGGTTGATGAGCGACAGGTGGAGCAGATGAAGCAGCTGTTTGTTCGTGGTATCCCTCGCAGTGTATCCATCGACCACAGGCACGGCGCCGAAATGGACATTGGACAGGGATCCCATGCCGGTCACCTGCCCCTTGATCTCCGCTTTCTGGAACACCTCACGTATGCCGTCCCTGAGCGCATCTCCAAGGCCATTCAGACGGGCGATCAACTCGGGCGTAATCTGCCGCATCATCGCCACACCCGCTGCTGCCGATAACGGATTAGCATTGAGGGTTCCCGCATGATGCAGTACCTGGGAGTCGGGCGAATATAACTGCATCAGCTCATGTCGACCGCCAAACGCAGCCATGGCCGTCCCGCCGGCCATAATCTTCCCAAACGTTGTGAGGTCGGGCTTGATATTCTCGATGCGCTGCAGACCACCGTAGTCCAGCCGGAACGAAATGATTTCGTCTAACAGGAAGACCACATCGTGCTCGGTCGTTACTTGCCTTGCATACCGCAAATAGTCTTCCTTGGGAGGAATCATTCCCGCCGCACCCATCAACCCCTCCAACACCACAGCAGCCACTTCGCCCTTGTGCTCCTGCAATGTGCGGGCCAATGCCTCTTTGTCATTGTACGGAACAATAATCGTGTCACCCATTAGGGACTTAGGCAGTCCGCGCGAATCCGGCGGAAACACTACCGCATCGTAGGCACCGTGATATCCCGCGTACTCTACCACTACTTTGTCTCTTCCGGTCCATGCTCTCGCCGCGCGAATGGCCATCATAACCGCTTCACTGCCGGTGCAGGTAAAGCGCACCTGGTCCAGAGACTCAACGCGCTCGCACAGAATCTGGGCCCATTCCACAACGTTCTTCTTGAACGATCCCAGCGCAAGCGTCCCCTGATCCAACTGCTCCTTGATCGCGTCTTTCACTTCTGGATTGCCGTGACCGAGAATCATAGTTGTGTAACAGTTATGGAAGTCGACATAGTCGTTGCCATCCTCGTCGTAGACATGGCAGCCGTCCGCGTGATCGATCCATACGGGATATGGAAAGTAGAAGATGGACCTGCGGGTGTCGCCGCCGGGCAGGTATTTGCGAGCCTCTGCTGCGATCGCCTCTGATCGCGGAGTACGACTACGATACTCTTTCTCAATCTTTGTAGTAATCTCCTCGAGTGCTCTCGTCCCAGAATCAGTCATCGTTGCATGCGCCTCCTTTGTTGTTGAATACAAGTCCTTTTCGTCACACAGAATTCACCCCTCACAGCTTCCCCGCACAGCAGTCAATCATGCTGCGCAGTCGAAATCATCGAGCGAAGTCAGCCTGCCGCAAAGGCACTCGCGGAACAATCCCAAGAATGCTTCGATGCGAATACCGCCCATTCTAGAGATACGCGATCGCATTCGCAACCTGACGTCTACTGTCTCTCAAGCAATAATTCCAACCAGTAGTGTCCCGCAAAGCGAGACTCAGCCTCCCGTACCTGATCCGGACAGTGACACCGTGAAGTCAGGATAGAAATGCTCCAAGGGCTGTCGCGCGACATCCAGACTGCCAGTGAAGACAGAAGCCACACAATACCTCTCCACGAACAGCTCACTACTGGTGTTCACAGTGAGGAAGCGGTACCATAGACCATATGCCTCAGTAGAGGAAACCAGAACATACGCGACACATGGATGGCGGGATGCTCAGCGTTCGTGCACGAGGGGAGTCCGTATGAGGATAGGTCTTTTCACCGATACGTATGCTCCTGAAGTGAACGGAGTGGCCACGGTGGTTGGCATCACTCAGCGGGAACTCGCCAAGCGAGGCCACGAGGTACACATCTTCGCACCCTCACATCCGGGAGATTCCGACGGAAGCCGGGAACTGCACAGGCTGCCATCGCTGCCTTTCATCTTCTATCCGGGAATGCGCATCGCCCTGCCTTATCGTCGTCACACACTTCAACTCATTCGAAGTCTGGACGTGATCCACTCCCACACTCCCGGACCCGTGGGACTCCTTGCCTTGTGGGCTGCGAGGAAATATCACATTCCACACGTTCACCACTATCACACGCACTACGCCGAATACCGCTACTATCTGCCCTGGCCGGTGCGTCCCTCTCTAGCGGCCGTGGAGAGGATGGCATCAGGCTTTTGTAATCGCTGCCAGGCGGTCATTGCACCCTCTCATCAGATTCAGCGAGAATTGGAGAGCTACGGTGTGCAAACCCCCATTTATCCGCTTTCTTTTGGCCCCGAGAAAAGGCCCTTCTCCCGGAAAATCCAGTGGGACGTGAGGAAGCACTACAACCTTCCCTCCGAAGATCTGCTCCTCTACGTGGGAAGGCTCGGAACGGAGAAGAACCTGGATTTCCTGTTGCGTGCGTTCAAACACGTGGTGGCAGGTCGATCCTCAGCCAGGCTGTTCATCGCCGGCTCTGGTCCTGAACGGCCCAAGTTGGAGAGGCATGCAGCCGACCTCGGTATTGCGTCCTACGTCATCTTCACGGGGAACCTGGAGCGGGAGCGTCTCATCGACCTCTACAAGCAAGCCCTGTTCGTCTTCGCCTCCAAGACCGAGACACAGGGCATGGTACTGGTGGAGGCGATGATGGCAGGAAGTCCGGTCGTTGCCATAGGGCGTATGGGAGTCCTCGACGTCGTGCGACCGGGTGAAACGGGTATCCTGGTTGAGGAGAATGAAGAGGAATTTGCACAAGCGTGTCTCCGACTGCTGGAGGACAGGGCAGAGCGGGAGCGCATGGGTAGGGCGGCCAAAGAATGGGCTGATTCCCACAGCGCCGAGGTGTCCGTTGACCGGTTGCTCACGATCTACCATGCCGCCAGAGAACGCGAATCAGGTATTTTCACAAGCACGGCAGAAGCGGCGCCGGGAAGCGCTCCTTCGCCCCATCCGAGCCGCCAGGACTAGGAGCCGGCATGAATTATTGAATCGCGTCGTACCCCACATCCTATGCTACACTCTCGCGGAGTCATCTATGCTCAGCGCGAATTTGATATCGAAGTCGTTCGGCGATCAGGTCCTTTTCGACAACGCCTCTTTCACGATTGGGCCGCGCGATCGCATCGCGCTCATCGGCCCGAACGGTTCCGGCAAGACCACGCTCTTCAACATGCTGGCCGGCCGTGCCACACCCGACTCAGGTGAACTCAGCCTGCGGAAAGGGACAACGATCGGATTCCTCGAGCAAGAGATAAGCCCATCCTCGGGGAGACCCCTGCTTGAGCACGTCCTTCACGGCGCCACGCGGGTTTCGGGGCTCGCGCACCGAATCCAGTTGCTTCAGGAGGAGTTGGGCCGCCCCGATAACGATTCGATGGATGGCCTGCTGCGGCAGCTCGGGGAGCTGCAGCATCAGTTCGAGGCAGCGGGAGGATACGATCTCGAGCACGAGGCCAAGATCGTCCTCGGCGGACTCGGATTCTCGGAAACCGACCTTTCCCGGCCGGTTTCCGAGTTCAGCGGAGGCTGGCTCATGCGTGCGGAGTTGGCCAAGTTACTGCTGCTCAATCCCGATATGCTGCTCCTGGACGAACCGACGAACCATCTGGACCTCGAGTCCTGCATCTGGTTTGAAAACTACCTTAGCTCCTATCAGGGTGCAGTTCTAGTGATCTCGCACGATCGGGCCTTCCTCAACCGTGTCGTAAGCAAGATCTTCGCGCTGGAACAACAGAGTCTCCTGCTGCACAACGGCAACTACGACAATTATGTCACTACCCGGCAGAGGGATATAGAGGTGCTTGAGGCCACGGCTGACCGACAGGAACGCAAGATCCAACAGGAGATGCGGTTCATCGAGCGTTTCCGCGCCAAGAACACCAAGGCAACGCAGGTGCAGAGTCGCATCAAGAAGCTGGAGAAGATGGAACGTGTCTCCGTGCCACGCGCCAGCGCCAGGATCCACTTCTCCTTTCCGGCGCCGCCACGTTCAGGTGAGGAGGTGATCAGGCTTGCGCACATCCGCAAGGCTTACGGAAGCCACGTTGTCTATCAGGACCTTAACCTCACGCTGCGGCGAGGTGATCGGGTCGCGCTCGTAGGTCATAACGGAGCGGGCAAGACCACCCTTCTCCGCATACTTGCCGGCGTACTTCCGTTCGAGCGCGGAGAAAGGGTTCTCGGTTTGAATGTGCGCCCTGCATACTACGCCCAGTATCAACTTGAACTGCTCAATCCAGCCCATACGGTCATGGAGGAACTGCGCAACGTGGCCGTAGACCAGAGCGAGACGGAACTCCGTACCATCTTGGGCGGGTTTCTCTTTCGAGGCAACGACGTGTACAAGCGTGTAGAGGTGCTCTCGGGTGGCGAGAAGAGTCGACTTGCACTTGCCAAGATGCTGACCCAGCGAACCAATCTACTCCTCATGGACGAGCCGACAAACCACCTCGACATCCCCTCTCGGGAGATACTTACCGATGCACTCAATTCGTACGCAGGAACACTGTGTTTTATCACCCATGACCGCACACTGATACGTGAGATAGCCAGCAAGATAATCGAGGTGCGGGAGGGCCATCCCGTAGTATACGAGGGGGATTATGACAGCTACGTGCAATTGAGGGGTTCCCCCGGCGAGGCAGTTCCGGCTTCCGGCGGAAAGGCCACATCACAGGCCGGCAAGAGCAAGGCGCCGCGGGATACGGATAGAGACCGCAAGCGTCGGGACGGTGAATTGCGCAACTGGTTTTACAGGAAGCGTGCGCCCCTTGAGCAGCGCATCGCAGAGATAGAGGTGCAGATACCTCAGTGTGAGAGCGAATTACATGAGGCAAACCTGCTGCTCGCCAACCCGGCACACTATAGTGACGCCACGCTGGTCATGCAAACGGTGGAACGCAAGAAGCATCTGGAGGATCGTGTCGAGTCACTAACCACAGAATGGGAGCGGCTGTTTCACCAACTCGAGGATGCTCGCTCCCACTTCGAACAGGAACGCGAACGCGTTATAGTGGCGGACTCATGAATGAATCCACGACGCTGCGAAGAACCCCGGGCAGGAACGGAGCAACGATTTGAGCAAGCCGCGAAGCACGGCCGCTGCGTTATCGCGCAGCTCAAACGATGTTGCCTCATCGTGCCCGTCTCCGGCAGTGCGATCTGAAGCTTCATTGATCGCACTTGCGCGTCTTGTGCGAGTCGAGTACTGCACCCTTGGTGCCATCGGAGTGCTGCTGGGTGCATTCCTCATCACCGGTGGCGCGCCGGACGTGGCGGTTCTTTGGTCGGCAGCAGCGGTATTCTTCGTAGCCACAGCATGCTACTCCCTGGATGACGTTTCCGACCTGTCCTGCGACAGAATCAACCGGAGAATGGACAGGCCGCTCGTCACCGGAGCGGTACAGCCACGCACCGCCCTGGTTGTCGGCGTACTCTCCTTTCTACTGGCTGCAGTTGCTGCACTTCTCGCCGGGACGCCGGCCAGTGTGCTGATAGGAGCAGGCGCGATAGTGGCCATTGCATACAACCGGTGGTTGCAGGGTTCTTTCCCTCTGAAGAACGTACTATTCGCAAGTGTGTTTCCCGTTCCACTGCTGGTAGGATGGCTGGCCAGCGGCGGCAGCCTCCAGCCGCTATTCATGTACTGCATCGGCCTGGTATTCATTGCCGGATTAGGATTCGAGACCATGATCGATGTCGCCGATAGGGAGGGGGACCTCCGTTGCGGAGTGGTTACGTTTGCAACCCGCTTCGGAACGCAGACGTCCGTGCGCGTGGCATCTGCCTTCTTCATCGCCGCTGGCATCGTCGTCATGCTGTTGTACTTTCTGCCGGTCGACTCCCGGCTCCAGGGCAATGTCGTCTTCCTTTCACTCGCCGTGGTATCGGGACTTAGCTTCGCAATGATCAGCGTTTCGTTACTGCGTAACCATTCGCTGCTCCGCATTTTCGTACTCAAGAGATGGGCCTATGCCACGTTCAATGCGGGTGTACTGGCAATCCTTCTTGGTGTTACCGTAACCCTCATGTGATACAGGCGTATGCAGGTCAGCGCCCGCTCAAACAGCATTGGACGCAATTACATTGTGCAGCCTGTCCGAATGCCTGAAGTGACGCTAGCGCGAGCGCATGCGCGCGGCGTACTTCTTCGTCATCGCCCACAGCCACTTCCAGTGCAGCAGCACGTGGACGAGTACAACGATCGTCAGCGCGAGGCCCGACCACTTGTGAATCTCTATCCAGAGCAACCGGGTTGGGTAGAAACCCAGAGGAAAGACAACCCAGAGGAGGAAGCTGGATACCACGAGTATGATACCCAGCACGAGCATCACAAGGGAGATGATGAAGAGCGTTGCCGCCCGGGAAACCGGCATACGCTTCAGAGACATAGCCAGAACCACAGCCCATATTCTGGAGACACGATTACCCTTACATCCGTCGCAACATGAACGTGGTTTCCGGCATGACCCGACCATGCTTGCTCCCCGACCTCGTACACATACCCACAGCCGCCAAACGCCTCGGCATCGTCGATGCGCTCAACGAAATAGTTGTCCACGGGGTCGGCCCGCCCGATCGAGTCGTACCAGGTAAGCCCCACAGTTTCGAGCAGTCCTTGCTCTCCCAGACTCAGCAGAATGTCCAAGGCCGTTATAACGCCTTCTTGCAGCACATCGCTGCGTACTCCGTAGGCTGTAACGGCTACCTCGTGAAACACCTTGGTCCCGGTGGGATCCGAAATCACTACTTCGGGCACAATGACCTGTCCGTTGTTTATAGCAAGTCGTTGCATTTCGTCGAGGTAAGACCGATTGATGCGGTCGAGATAGCTTTCACTCATCATGGTTACTCGCAACTCAGTGCCATCCTTCCACGGATAGTGGTCCATCCGCAGCACGGTGTTCTCAAACCATCCCGCTGCGTAGCGTGCTGTGTACCACCAGTTCGGTCTGCCATTGATGGAATCGATCACATGAGTCCCCATCTCATCGTTGAAATGGTACTCAAGCTCAATATAACCCAGTTCGTGAAGGTGCACTACGACATCGAAGAGGGAGAAGTGACCATCTACGAATATGTCCGGCCTGACCGTGACCACGTCGGACGGATCGAAGGCAAACAGGCCGATGTCCCTTATCGAGACTCTGGATGACTCCGTGGGAAAGCGGCCCCGCATGGTGTCGCCCGGGGCCCAGGACCCATCTTCGTCTGGAAACACCAGGACACGTTGAGCAAGACCATCAGCCGGAGGAGGCGCCATAACGCGGTCCGCACATCCCACCACCATGAATGCGACGATGAACACCAATACCATTAATCCAAATACACTGTAAGGTGAACGTGACATAGCCGTGATGGTCGGGCATAATGACGATGCTTGTCAAACCGGAGCGCCGCGTTGCCACGTCTGCAGTTAATCATGTAGCCCATGCGACAGTTTCACACACCTATGGAATCAACCTGCTTAGATGAGTTCAGAACACGGGTGTACAGTCACTACTACGTACACGGCCGCGATTTCCCATGGCGCCACAGCACCGACCCGTACCACATCCTGGTTTCCGAGGTAATGCTGCAGCAGACGCGGGCGGCACACGTGCTGAAGCATTATCACCAGTTCGTCTATTGTTTTCCGGACTTCCAGGCCCTGTCACTGGCCGGCCCCATAGACGTCCTGCGAGTGTGGCAGGGTCTCGGCTACAATAGACGTGCGATCGCACTACTGAAAACCGCAAGGAACGTATGCGCGCATTTCAACGGCTGCCTTCCTCACGAGAAGGAGAAGCTTCTCGCCCTCCCTGGTATCGGCTCATACACTGCAGCCGCTATCCGTGCATTTGCCTTTGACCAGCCGGAGGTGCTCATAGAGACCAACATACGGACGGTGTTCCTCCACGAATTCTTCTCCGGCAGGGAGAGGGTTCGCGACCGAGAGATTCTGCCGGTGATTGAGACGACGCTAGACCGGGAGCACCCACGCCAGTGGTATCACGCCCTGATGGATTATGGCGTCAAGCTGAAAGAAGAGGACAACGCGACACGGCGCAGTGCCCAGTACCGGCCTCAAAGTCGGTTTCGCGGCTCGCGCCGCGAGGCGCGTGGCGCAATCCTCCGAGCACTACTGCAAACCGGACCTCTGTCAACCGCCGCATTAGCATCGGAGATCAGCGGCTGGGATGTCCGCTTCGACGACGCGCTTGTAACACTGCAGCGAGACGGCCTCGTGATGGAGAGAGACTCCGTGCTCTCGGTACCTACGTGAAGTGCGGGCGGTTGACACTGCTTCGGACGCCAACTACCATTTCGTGACGGTCAGGTGGAGGGATCTCCAAATGCCGGAGTACTCCTGCAATATATACGTTGACAGAAAAGACCAGCTGGACAAGATAGAAGCGGTGTGCCTTCCCGGTGAGTTGATACGCGCCGTGTTCGATCTTAAAGGGCGCGGCACAGGATTCCTTGGCATCACGGACAAGCGCATCATCTTCTATGACAAGGAATTCCTCAAGAACCGCAAGGCGATGGTAAGCGTCCCATTCAGCCGCATCACCTCTGTTGCCAGCGAGGACAATTCCGGCTTCTTCATCTCGAAGGGATTTCTTGTAAGCGACACCCTTGCACTGACTATCGCAGGTGAAGGAATCAAAGTCTTCGAGTTTCGGGGTGGAGAGAAGGCGCATCTCGCACACATGATGATTATGGAGCACATGCTATGAACACAGCGCGCTACGAGGAGAAAGGTATACCAGAAGGTTACGAGATAAATGATCTGGCCAAGGAAGATGCCTGGCGGATGTTCCGCATCATAGGCGAAATGGTCAGCGGTTTCGATCGGCTCTCAGGAATCGAGCCTGCCGTCACCATATATGGATCGGCCCGTGTGAAGGCAGGCGACCCTCTTTACGAAACAACCGTTGAACTGGGATATGAGCTGGGCAAACTTGATTTCTCGATCGTGACCGGCGGTGGACCCGGTCTGATGGAAGCGGCAAACCGGGGAGCTTATGAAGCGGGTGTGACCTCGGTTGGACTGAACATCGAACTCCCGGAGGAACAGTCGCCAAACCTCTATTCTACGCTCACTATCTCTTTCGATCACTTCTTCGCCAGGAAAGTCATGCTGGCGAAATATGCGACGGCTTTCGTAGCAATGCCTGGCGGCATCGGGACTCTTGACGAATTGACTGAGATACTCTGCCTCATCCAGACCCACAAGATGAAACCCTTTCCGGTGATACTGTACGACAGCAACTATTGGAGCGGTCTGCTCGAATGGCTACGGGCTACGACCCTTGACGGAGGATTCATCTCCGAGGAGGACCTCGGCCTGCTTGTGGTCTGCGATGACGTGCAGGAGGTCGTTAAGACAGTGAGCGAGTGGTATGAAAAGCAACGCATACCTATGAAGCGCGCGATCGCCAGAACGGGACATCCCGGTAGGAAGACACGGGCCCGCCGGGTGTCCCACAGGAAGATGAATGAAGAAAGCCCCGAGTAACCTCACCACCTCATCCGCCAGGCTTACGCCTGAACTCCCAAACGGCTCAGCTTGATTACTCGGGGCTAAGGACACAGTAACATGGTCGCATACGAATGTCAAAGGGTCTGGCCTGGCAACATGCAGTGAACGCGGTTATTACACTGTTTCAATAAGTTGGTAAGGAGAGACAATGACCATACGCGCAGTCTTCTTCGATTGGATGAATACCCTTGTCCACATGGAACCGGACCGGCACGTGCTCTCTTCTGAGGTGTGCCGGGAGTTCGGTATCGATCTCAGCGAGCGCGATGCCTTGCGTGGCATCTACGCAGCGGAGGAGGAAATGGGTGGCAGCCGGCCGCTGCGCTGGTCACCTGACGGAGATCCGGAGGTGTACCTCAGGTACAATAACAGGGTTCTGGCGGAGGCAGGTATCAGTCTTCCCGACAAGCGCACTGCCATAGCCATGCTGCAGCGCTTCGCGGAGCGATACAAAGAAGTGAAGTTCGCAGTATTCGAAGATGCCAAACCGGCACTTCTCGAGTTGAAGCAGCGCGGCATCATAACTGGACTTATTTCAAATATGCCGCAGGAGATGCAGCCAGTCCTCGACAGTCTGGGGCTCTCTGAGCTGCTGGATTTCGCAGTCTCTCCCGTCGATGTGAATGGTGAAAGTAAGCCGGCAGCGCCCATCTTTCTCGAGGCTCTGAGACGTGCGAATGCGCGACCAGAAGAGGCGGCACACGTAGGCGACGAGCATTTCACCGATGGGAAGGGTGCAAAGAACGTCGGAATAACGCCGGTGATAATCGACCGCTATGATCTGTTCGAGTCGCTGAAGGCATACGACCGGATAATGTCATTAGAGCAACTGCCCAAGATGCTTGATGCACTGCCATGAGAAGTAGAGCTGTGCCAGATGAGCGTCACCCGTGCCGTCGGACATCGTTCCGGCGGCACAGTCCGCTGGCTCGACATAGTTCACGCATGCCCCAAACGGCGTAGGCAACCCGCTGAGGTGTGTTGCCCAAAGCCACCCCCCATCATAAGACTTAAACGCTCATCGTACGCTACAATAAAGGCCATAGACCGCGAAAAGGAAGACCATCAGTCGTGCCTGACAAATTCAGAGAATTACGCGAAGCCCTGCGTATCCGCAATACAACTCGTGAGCAGATCCGGAGCCTCAACGACCAACGGAATAAGTCTGGCGGCGACGATGCGAAGTTTCTGTCTCAATACGAGAAACTCATCAGCCGATTGGCTTCGGTCGATGACCGCCTGTCAGGACTCAGGCAGGCACTCGCCGAGGAGATAGAAGAGTCTCGCACAACCCTGACTGCAGCCGAAGAAGGTATGCGAGCTCAGCGTTCCCGCGAAGTCACAGACACAGCCTATGATGAAGAAGGTCTCGCGCTACACAGACAACTCGAGAGTGAACGGGCGCGACTGTCACTCCTTGAAGCGGCGGCGACGGCCGAATCAGCAGCGGATATCGACCGCATAAGTGCGATGGCGGTCACGGACACCGACGGAACGGCAGCCGAGAAGAAGGATGCCATCATGGAGAGCTACAACAACGTTCGCTTCGCTGACTGGCCGGGTGCATCGGTTCCTGAGCGAATCGGGATGCTGTGGCGTGAAGGCCGGAAACCTCAATCGAAGCGCTCCATCCTCATCAGTGCTGCAGCTATTGTGGCACTCACCCTGATCGTCGTGGGTGGCGCATTCGCTTCGGGCACATCGGGCGAGCGGGATGTGACCGACTTCCTCAGGGATGGTGAGTTGCTGGTGCCGGTACTCGTTGATGGTGCAGACGGAGTACGTAACCTGGAGTTTACAATCGAATATGACTCTGACCTCCTGACAGGTATCTCCGCCGTCCAGGGTGATGTAGGACGGTTGGCCGTCATGCAGTACGATATCGATCGTTCCGGAATTCTGACAGTGACTGTGCGGGATGTAGTCGGCATCTCCGGCACAGGCCCCATAGTCGTCGTCAGGTTCAGGGCGAACGACCGCGTAGCAGAGCAGGCACCTCTAATGTTCACGTTCATCAAAGCGACGGATGTTCGTACGATGTCCGACATGCCCGTGCTGGCAGACGATGGCTGGATCGATACAGAGACTCTCGATATGCTCGCACCCGAACTACGATTCACCCCGCATTGAACCGGTGCCGCTAAGCAGCCGCGCGACTACGGGCAGGTGCAAGCCCACCTCTCAAGAAGGCAAGCGCAATACCCAGGAGCATGAGGATCGCTCCCAGGATCTCCAGCCCGGTGGGTGCTTCGCCCAGTGTGAGCCAGGCAAGGAATGAGGCTCCGACTGGCTCGCCCAATACGGCCACTGTCACCATCGTAGCCGGCAGGAAACGCAGTGCCCAGTTCAAAGATACGTGACCCATGATCTGCGGCACGAGCGCCAGTGCAACCATGGCGCCATATGTCGCTCGTGTATAGCCGATGAACGATGCGCCCGTGATGATGACCGCGACGACCAGTACCACGGCAGCGACTGAGAAGACTGTCGTAGAGTACGCCAGCAGTCCGCCCGTCCTTCTTATGCGTCTGCCGATAAGCAGATAACCGGCCATGGCTACCGCGGCCATCAGCGCCAGGAAGTTTCCGGAAGGAGCTGCACCACCAACCTGCCATCCTGCATGGCCAATCAGGACGGCCCCAAACGTCGAGATAGCGATACCAAGGAATGTCTCTCGGCGCAAGAACTCCTTGAAGAAAAGCCGGGATGCCAGCGCGACGAACAGCGGAGTAGCGGTTACAAGCACGACGGAACTAGCCACCGTAGTATAAGAGAGGGATGCAATCCAGAGCGCGAAGTGAAGGGCAAGAAGCACACCAGCGAGCAACAGCAGTTTCCACTCGTTTCGCAGAAGCCAGACTATTTCTCTGCGGGCGCGGGTCACCCCGAATGGGAGTAACACCATGGAAGCGATCAGTAGCCTGAAGGCGGCTACAGCGAGGGGAGGCGCATCCGCAATACGAACCAGCACAGCCGCGCACGAAATCGCGACTACGCCCAGTCCCAGCACAACAAGTCGTCCGGACACGTTACATTCGCAATCTCCCGGATAGCTCACCCGGTAGTCCTGATCGAGGGGCACCGGACCATGGTCAAAGAGAGTATCTAAGAGGCTTCCGGTTTACCTGCCTTGCGCGATCTGGTTCCCTGGAAAGCCTTTAGCATCTCTGCCATCTGTTTGAGTTGCGCAACCACGCGGCCATTGATGGAGCGTGGCGGATAAGTTCCATCTTTGCGCTTCCGGCCAACCGGCATTCGGCTCAATATCTCGATACCCTGGTCGACAGAATCAACGGCATACACATGGAACTCGCCCTTTCGCACTGCCTCGACGACCTCCTCGCGCAACATGAGATTTCGAAGATTCCGTGACGGTATGATGACGCCCTGCTTTCCGGTCAGACCCTGAGTACGACAGGCTTGGAAGAATCCTTCGATCTTCTGATTAACGCCGCCAATAGGCTGCACCTCGCCTCTCTGGTTTATGGATCCCGTGACGGCAATATCCTGCCTCAGCGGCACATCAGCCAGACTTGACAGCAAGGCATACAACTCAGCACAGGACGCGCTATCGCCGTCTACTCCGCCATATGACTGTTCGAAGCAGAGACTTGCAGAGAGAGAAAGCGGAGTGTCCTGTGCGTAGCGCCATCCAAGAAATCCACTCATGATGAGTACGCCCTTATCATGCGTATTGCCGCTCAGATTCGCCTCACGTTCGATGTTAATCACACCGCCGCGCCCCAGGTATGTCATGCAGGTGATACGGGATGGCTTGCCGAATGTTACGTCGCCCATGCTGTAAACGCTCAGACCATTCACCTGGCCGACCACAGAGCCGCGCGTATCGATCAGAATCGTACCCTCCTCAATCATCTCGCGCAGACGCTCATCGGGAAGGTCGTGTCGAAAGCGCCTCTCGTCAATCGCTCGAAATACGTGCTCTCCACTGACAAGCTTCGCCTCAGCCTTGCGTGCCCAGTATTCAGACTCTTCGACGAGTTCCTTGATGAAGGCGAAACGTGAGGACAGCTTCGTCTGATTTGCCACCATACGTGAAGCATATTCCATGACCATTGCCACGGCCGTGGTATCGAAGTGCTTCAGTTCACATCCCTCGCAGCACCCCGCGATAAAGGCGGCAAACGACGCCATGTTCTCGGTAGTCCTGGCGACTTCATAGTTGAAGTCGGCCTTCACCTTGAATATCTCCCAGAAATCCTCGTCGTACACAGACAGCAACTGATAAAGCGTTGCATCACCGATGAGGATCACCTTGACGTGAATGGGAATCGGCATGGGCCGCAGCCCCTGGGCTACAACCAGCCCAAACTGCTCAAACGGCTCCTCGATACCCAGTTCCCTCGTCTTCAAAGCACGTTTGAGGGTGGGCCATACGGCGGGACTTGTCAGCACATCGGCCGCACTTAGCAGCAGATAGCCTCCATTAGCGAGATGGAGAGCACCAGGTTTCAGCATCATGTGGTCGCTCAGGTATCCACCAAGAACAAACTTGCGTTCGACCTTACCGAAGAGATTCACATAGTTGGGATTCGTCTCGGTGATGATTGGAGGGCCGTCAGTGTCACTATTGTCGACGAATACGTTGATCTGAAACGGCAGAAAGGGATCCGCGCCAAACCGGGAGCCATCGATCTGCAGGCCCATAAATCCCTCCGGTTTCTCTTCCGACGTACCCTTGAAACTCTCGACCTTCTCCAGGGTGTAGGACTTCAGGTCGGCAAGGTACTGCACGATGACCGGGACTTCAGCATACTTCTTCATAGGACCATCGAAGATACGGTCAGCGGTGTGTTCCGCTACCTCACGGTCGGACTGTTGCACTCGCTCTGCGGTAACGCGTTCGATGCTCTGCATCTCCTCAAACACTGCCTCAAGATCCTTGCGCAACTCGTTCCGGGCCTTCTCGATCTCTTGCCTCTCACTGTCACTGAGCGCCGCAAATTCGTCCTGGGACAAAGCCTTGCCCTCTTTCACCGGCACCAGAGCCAGGCCCAATTGTGTCGTCTGAATGACAAAACCCCTGCTCGCAGCTTCCTCACGCAGCTTGCCAAATAATTCCTGCTGGCGTGCCTGGCCTTCCTCGATTATCGATTTTCGCTGTCCTTTGTACTCTTCGGAAGAGAATGCACTCGCGAGATCTCTCTTCAACTGCTGCAGCAGCTCCAGCATATCGTCGCGTAAGGCGCGACCCTTACCTTTCGAAACCTCGACCATTCTCGGCTTATCAGAATGCGCAAAATTGTGCACATAACACCAATCGCTGATGTGGTAGGCCTCTCCTCTGCTCGTGCGCTCCTCTATAAGTTTGCCTATGTACGTCTTTGCGACAGACGTCTTTCCGGTCCCTGTCAGTCCGGCAAGATAGATGTTGTAGCCATCCCGTTCCATAGACAAACCGAACTCTATGGCACGTATAGCCCTGTCCTGGCCAATAAATTCATGCAGCGGCTCAAGACCGTCGGTGCACTCGAAATCAAACTGTTTGGGGTCGCAGTACCAGCGCAGTTTGTCGGCTGAGATTTCGTAACGAGAGATATCCACTATGCTGCTCCTTTCAATTTCTCAGTCTGCATTCTATCAGCGAAGTATCACACGATATCGTTGGGAGAAGGAGGGAACACGACTTCGCGAACAGCTGCTTCGCTGTAGCCCTTGGACATCGAGAGTTTGACTCCCTTCAACGAGATACGCCCTGCGGAGACAATCATCTTCAGGGCATCATCAACAGAAATCTCAGTACGGAGAATGTCTTCCTCACGAACAATCATAAGGTACCCGGAAGTGGGATTGGGAGAGGTGGGGATGAACACGTTCAGTAGCTTCTGTCCGGCCTCATCGAATTCCTCGTTAGTGAGGAACCCCAGAGTACGAATGCCTTTGCGGGGAAACTCGACAAGCACCACCTGCATAAACCCAGTTTCCCGTGGCGCCGCAAAGGCCTCCAGTATCTGCTTGATGCCATTGTACATCGGCCGGACAACAGGTACTCTCGAGATAGCGGATTCGACCATTCGGAGCAGTCGTTGCCCGCCGAAGTAGGTCGTAACAACTCCGACGGCATAGATAATGAGCACCGTGATGACGAATCCCAGACCGTACAGAGGTCGTCCGGCGAATTGTCGAATGATAGGCTGCAACAATTCGTCAACCCATTCGAAAAGCCACCTGAGAATGAGGATCGTAGCCAGGAATGGCACGGCCACGAGGATTCCGGCAACGAAATGACTGCGGATTTTCAGGAGTATTCGCAGCCACAACCTGGATTGCAAACTCCGGTTCAGAAGTTTGCGAAGGGGCGAGCGGCGTCTCTTACGCCTCGTCGACGTCTGCATCTCATTGCCTGGAATCTTCACTGACTTCAGTTATCAGGCCCCGGTGGAAATGGCACTCCGCAAATTCCGCCGCCATGCTCATCCGGATAACCTGCGCAACTCGAATACCACCGGGTTATCCGGGTCCGGGCACGCCACGCGGGCGGAATCTGCATCACATTCCCAGGGAAACCGTCCTCCAAACTGCAGAACCTGCGCAAACGGATACAGCACGTAGAAGGCCCAGGAACACATCCCGGACGGAGTGGTTTGACCAACGACGAACTCGTCGCCGACACTGTGCGCTGCTTCGCAGCAACCCTGTTGCGAAATGACTCGTGCTATTATCTCATCCATATTTGTGCTGGCCGGACTTCGCGTGTGGAGGACTTCACTACAGTTCGACGATCGAGACTTTCCTCGCGCCACACAATGACTTCTCGTTGCGGGTACCTTCGTCTACAGTACCCATCTTATTCTCAAGTATAAGCGTGCGGGGACAGACGCGTCTAGTCAAGTGATGCCAGACACCACTTCATTGAACGGCAGGTTTCCGGGTAATCAGGATAGTCACGATCGACGCAAGGAACAGTGAGAGAAACAACAGCAACACGCTGTCGTAGCTCCCCGAGGCATCATACATGCGGCCGGCGACGAGGGGCCCCACTGCACTACCCACCGCATACGGTACAGTCACCGCTCCAAAGATGGCGCCGTAGTGAGCCAGTCCGAAGTATCCGCTCACCAGCATAGACATGGTAGGCAGCCAGCTTCCGATACCGAGTCCCATCGTGATCGCATACAGCCATGCCATGCTGGAACGAGATCCGGGCCCAATCGTCATCAACACCATGATGGCCATCACCTGCAGCACAAGCCCGATGGCAAGCGCATTCTTTGCCTGCACCCTGTCACACAGCCAGCCGAAACCGAACTTCGCAAAAGCACTGCACAGACCCACGGCTCCCATGGCGCCGGCGCTCACCGCGACCGGGAACCCGGCATCCTCCAGCAAAGGCACCTGATTCTGAATTGTGCCCACCTGCGCGAATTGACTTATCAGATAAGTCAGGAATATCAGCCAGAAAGTCATGGTCGTCATCGCAATCTTCAATGACACACCGGCTTTTGGCGCAGACTTTGCATCGGCCCACGCGGGAGGCAATTCAGCCGCCCCATACGCTCGAAGGCCCTTTTCCTCAGGCCGAGTCCGAATGACAAACACAGCCAGCGGAATGATTCCCAGCCAGCACAAAATGCCAAGGATGAGATATGAATGGCTCCAGCCAAGTTGGGGAAGAAGCACAGCCCCCACAAGAGGGGCAAGCACAAGACCACCCACCCCTACCCCGGAGGCCATCAGTCCAACCATGGCACCCCGACGTCTCTCAAACCAATTGGAAACAACAGCGCTTGCCGGGATCTGCCCCGTCGCTGCCATACCAAGACCGATTATGGCGTAGCCGACATAGTACTGCCAGAGAGCCGACATCGATGACAGCACCAGAAAACCCAGGCCTGCGACCGCAGCCCCTGCAGACATGACCACCCGCGCACCGTATCGATCGACGAGCCTTCCCGCCTGAGGTGCGACCAGCCCGGTCGTGAGAAAGAAGACGGTGAAGCCGACCATCACATCCCCCCTTCCCCATCCCAGCTGTTGCTGCAAAGGTGTCACAAAGAGACTGAATGCGTAGAAACCGCAACCAAAGGTGATGATATTGCAGAGGAACGCGGCCAGCACTATCCAGTAGCCGTAGAACGGCTTGATGCGATCAGCAGTCAACGAGGTGCCTCATATATACGGTACCATCAGGTGCTGACATTGAACCACATGCTGATAGTGAGACGACAGCGGCCATTGTATCATCACGGTCGTTGGCGCACCCCGTATCGAATGATAGAATCAGATGGATGCCTGATACTCAGAGCTGGCGATTCAGGAATGCAGGCGGCAACGTATACACGTCCTGAGCGTCCGCCAAATCGAGCGGAGGTCCCATGAACATCAAACTCCAGTTCCTCGGCGCCGCGGAGAATGTCACAGGTTCGCGTTATCTGCTGGAGGCAAACGGTCACCGGTTTCTGCTGGATTGCGGGATGCACCAGGAGCGTCAGTTACGAGGAAGAGACTGGGAGCCCTTTCCGGTGGAGCCGTCATCCATTGATGCCGTGCTTATTACACACGCGCACCTGGACCATTGTGGCTACCTCCCGAAACTGGCGCGGGATGGATTCTCCGGTCCTGTGTATTGCACGCCGGCCACCAAGGAGATCATTAAGATATCGCTTCTTGACTCGGCCTACATTCAGGAAGCCGACGCAGAGCACAAGAGGAGACGGCACGAACGAGAGGGGCGTAAGGGACCCTATCCGGAAGTCCCCCTGTATACGATTAAGGATGCAGAAAACTGCTTCCCTCAGTTAGAGCCAACCCGCTATAACAGTCTCGTGGACCTGGCCGATGGAATCTCGGCGACTTTCGTCGACGCGGGCCACATTCTGGGATCTGCGATGATTGCCATTGACATCCGCCTCGATGGCGAGAAACGACGTCTCATCTTCACCGGCGATATCGGTCGCTGGGACCGTCCGATAGTGCGCAATCCGACAACGTTCGAAGAAGCTGACTACATCATCATGGAGTCGACTTATGGCGACCGGATTCATGCCGATGTCGACGACATCGACATGCAACTCGAGCAGGTAATCAAGGCAACTGTGCAGGCCGGAGGCAACGTCATCGTTCCCAGCTTCGCGATCGAGCGCGCACAGGAACTGCTCTATCACATGCGCGAGCTTCTTGCCGCGGACAGGATTCCACATCTTCTCGTGTTCCTTGATAGCCCCATGGCCATCAAGGTCACGGAGGTGTTCCGGAACTACACAGAATTGTACGATGAGGATGCCACGAAGATCCTCGAACAGACTGGCTCGCCATTCGACTTCTCGGGACTTGTGGCAGTGGCTTCGACCGACCAATCGAAGGCTCTTAATTACCTTGGCGGTTCAGCGATGATTATCGCGGGTTCGGGCATGGTCACCGGCGGGCGTATAAAGCACCATGTTGTGAACAATATATCCCGACCCGAGTCGACCATCCTCTTCGTCGGGTACCAGGCAGTGGGAACGCTCGGACGGCAGATAGTGGAAGGCTCCCAGCAAGTGCGTATTTTCGGCCAGATGCATTCTGTTAAGGCACGAATCGAGGAGATTCAGGGATTCTCATCCCACGCGGATCAACACGAACTGCTGCGATGGTTGTCCAGCATCAGGAACACGCCCAGGAGGGTGTTTGTAACCCATGGGGAAAAGGATTCGGCTCGCCGATTCGCCCGGTACCTTGAAGAACAACGTGGCTGGGATGTGGCTATTCCCGGCTACGGAGATGAAGTGACCGTAGATTAACGGTCATGTTTACCACTCGCTTCAGCATCCAGTATCAATTGTCACCATTAAGGAGGCCACGATGACATGTCCCATCAGGAGGATCCTCACCGAGAGTAAGACCGTCGCGATAGTCGGCCTTTCCACCAAGCCTGAGCAGGAGAGCTACGGGGTGGCATGCTACCTGGCCGATCACGGGTTCGATATCATCCCCGTCAATCCCGGAGCAGATGAGATCCTGGGACGCAAGTCGTATGCGAACCTGAGGGATCTGTCCGAACCACCTGATGTAGTGGACGTATTCCGTCGCCCGGACGCCATGCCCGAGATAGTGGAAGACGCCATTGCTATCGGCGCCAAAGCGGTGTGGATGCAACTGGGTATAACCCACGCCGATGCGGCCAGGCGCGCACGAGAGGCAGGCCTCACAGTAGTGATGGACCACTGCATGAAGCGCGAGCATCAGAAGCTCAGCAAGAAGTCAACGGCCAAAGGAGAGGAAGCTCCGGAAGACGCCTGCCAGTGGCGTCCACCCATGGCTGCTGAGGAATCCTGACCTCACTCGCTGATCGGCTCGTATAAGGCGCGTGACTTAATCTCCATGTCGCGCCCGGCCCACGTGTCCTTCATCTCAGCGCGCGCTTCGGCCAGGGCATCGCTCGCCAGCCAGTCCTTAAACGTAGCCACATCCTTGAACTGATACACCGCAAGATACGGAGGCTGATCGGCTTCTACTTCGTTCGAGAGCTTGTAGCGTCTCACGGAACTGATATGGCCTCCTCTTGACAGCAATGGTATGTGTATTTCGTCATACCACTTGTTGAACTCGGGTTCGAGTTCAGCAGCGCAACGCGTCCACACGAGCCAGAGGTACGGATTGTTGTCAACCATGTCTCCTCCTTACGATGCCCGTCCTATTCCGAAGGACATGGAATCAGGACATCGGGCACTATATCACAAGATTCAGGCACAGGTAGTGCACCGCGGCGTCGCTGCACTCATCACCTGATGGCACACGTCATCATCACTGTACTTCCTGAATGCTATACTAATCAGTCGATTGTCCGCTGCGCCCCGAGCGGCAGACGGGACGGAGGTGAACAATGAGCCAGCGTGAACGCCGCTTAAGCTTCGTAGGGTGGATACTATTCATCATTTGCGCGCTATTCTTCATAGGTTCAGCCATCCTGAATGGTGATCTACTCTACCTCGCAGGAAGCATCATATTCCTCGTTGCGTGCGTTGCCTTCCTTATTCCGCTGGTGCCACGAAACGTGAACCGTCTCGCGGCGCCACCAGACGAGGACCTGCGCAGCAAGGATTCCGACCCCCCCGCCTAGTCTGCTACGACGTTTCGATAACACCGACCCCGGCCACGATCATCACCGTGGCGATTATTCGTATCGTGACCATCTTCCTCCCCCCACTCCAGAACAGAAAACCGGGCGCACAACAACTCAGCACAATCGCGAACAGCAATACAAACAGTGGACGCGAACTTAAGAGCGTCGACACTAATGATACAGGACCCTGCTGCAAGGCCCAGTAAGAAATGACTATACCCACCGGCGCAATCACCTCATTCAATGCGAGCAAACCCAGCGCTTTGTTACGCTCATGAAGCGCCAATATGACATTGATGACCCGTCGCCGTAGTGAGATCGCGAGAAAGACGCTGCCCATCACGGTGGCGCCTATCCAGAACAGATTCCAGAACGTAATCTGGTCGAGCGCCACCTTACCGGTCACATCCGCCGTAGCAAACAGCAGGCTGGCCAGGAAAATCAAAGCGGAACGTGGCCGACCTATCGGAATCCGTGATGGCTCCCTATTGAGCGATATCAGCACGGCACCTGATGCGACGATGAACACGGCCATCCACTGTTGCCAGGCCAGCATCTCCCCCAGCACGAAGAAGGCAATCGCGGCTACAAACATCGGATATGTGTACAGGAGGGGAATGACGCTCGACACCTCGCGATGTCGTAGTCCATCCAGCACGATAATGATGGCGCCGGTACGCAGGAAGGCTGACAACACTCCAAACAGCACGTACGGCAATTCCACCCCGGAGGGAAGGGGTGCAAACTGTGATACGACCACACCGTAGAAGAGGTGGATGGTCCCGACCAGCAGCATGAAGCTGCGGATACCTGTGAAGCGTTTGGATACGAGGTGGCTGTCAAGAATGTTCACGAACGCCAGGATGGCGGCGCTGAGCAGTGCCGCATGTATCCAGGTCACGCCGGACAACTCCCTGGGTCAGACACCATGAAACGGTGCAGCATCCACACCCCAGCCAAGAACGTATGTATGTTCATCACTCTACGATAGCCTCCTCCTGCATCGCGGTTGTGCTTTCGGGTCGGCTGCCCCATCACTCCTGGGAGAGGGAACCGCAAAGCCAGACAGAAAGACATCCAGTTGGCGTCCAAGGAGAATGTCGTCCTTGACGATCTCGCACGCAGGTGACAGTATACCGACATACCCCGCCGCAGGGCCAGTTTCGCGTAATGCAGCTGTATGAAGACAATCGCAGGATGGCTCAGAGCCGCACTGGACATCGTCCGGCTATACAAACGGGCTTATCTGACGATCAACGTGGTGTACTACGGCCTTGTGGCAGTCTCCATGGTGTTCGTTTTCTACCATCCGGAGCTGCAGGAGGCGCTCATCGACTCCGTAGCGCAGTCATTCACGGAAGGGCCGCTGGCCGCGGTGGCCGAGGCCTACCTCGGTGGACACCTGCTGCAGGCCATCGTCCTCACTTTTCTGTTCAATTTCTTTATGGGGAGCCTGCTGGTGCTGTTCGCACCATCTATGGTGATACCGTTTGCGGGCTTGTTGATGGGGGTCGTGCGCGCTGTCCTCTGGGGATTAGTCCTCGCACCGACCACGCCGGAGCTTCAGATAACGATGATTCCGCATTCCGGAACTCTCCTGCTCGAGGGGCAGGGATACATCATTGCCCTGTTGGCAGTCTGGGTCCTGGGACGCGCCTTCACCTCTCCCAGCAGCGTCGGCGCTTCTTCGTGGAAAGCAGGCTACGCGATTGGCCTCAAGAGGGCGGGACCGCTCCTGCTACTGGCCGCCGCAGTTCTGGCCATTGCCGCAGTATATGAGGCATTGACGCTTATCTACCTCGTGCCCCGACTCCTCTCTTGACCTCTTGCGGATGCCTGCCTCTTCTACGGCACACACTAATCTTCTGCGCTGTTACAACGTTATACGAGTATGAAGAGAGCTATCCGGAGGTCCGGATGGCCCTGCAGGAGGAACCGAAGTCTACGGAGGTACCCTGTGCTGAACGAACGCCGGGTGATGATAACAACGCTCCTGGGAACGGGATGCGGTTTGGCATCCTGGGCCATTTGCTCCAGGGGTATGGGGTTGGACCTGTTACTCTCGCAGAGTATGCTCCTCGTTCTCATCAACACATTGATGGGTTTCACTGTCGGCATCAGTTCACTGAGGATTCACTGGATGGCGCACGGTGCCCTCATCGGACTGCTCTTCGGCGCAGTACTGGCAGTCTTTACTCAGAGTCATGGCCTGGGCTTCTGGTGGCCGGTAGTACTCGGACCGGTCTTCGGATTCGTAGTGGAACTGGGCGCCACCGTATTCTTTCACGCTGATATCGACGCGTGGTAGCAACCGGGCACGGATCCCGAATGCCGCAATACCAGCAGCACCAGTTGGCACCGGTTGGCTTCCCTTCGCAGACTACGCCTGCTCTATCAGGACCTTCGCGCCACTCTGCACCACCCGGAACATATGGGGGTCTCCTTCCACATGCCCGAACACCGTGACTTCGCTCGCCGCACGAGGCTCCTCGCCACTGCTTGCAGGCGTGGGGCCAAAGAAGATGCACAGTGCATGACCCGGAGGCCAATACGCCAGGTCGCCTCGGTCGACTACCTCCTGTGGTGACTCCAGCGGAAGGTCGAGTGGAACCCCGCCGTAGAGTTCTTCTCCCCACGTCTGCATCCTCACCTCCAACGGTAACGCTCGCCACACTTCGTCGGCCACATGTGTATCATTAAGCGTGGCATAAGCCGCTACTGTACCGGCCGTGATCCGCACTCTCCGTTCTTCATTCATACCAGACCTCCTCGCGGACGATAGCGCTTCAGTACTGCAGTCTAGTAATCATGACCCGCACCGTCAACTCCAAGACTCATCGCCGCTGAAGCAACCACATCGGTGGAGCTTTGGATGGGACACGCCATAGGTTCGCCGGACTCAAGATCCGTGTACGCTGATCGCTTCATCCGCCGCAAGACGCTGCGACAACGACGTGAAGGAATCGCTCCAACTCTCCACAAGTGTACTTTCTTAATCCACGATATCTCTTCGGAACAGAAGCCATCACTCACCATTCCTGGGTGCAACCAGAACGGAGCTCGCAGCGAAGCAGGAAACTCCGCAGCAGAGCGCCAAGATGCAGAACACCTCCGGTGATAACCGTCTTCTCTCTCCAGCACTGGAGGGTTCGATCCAAACAGGTGCTACACGTACATGCTATCAACCGGATCAACTATCCAGCTCTTCGCCATTCACGGCCTCAACGATGAGGCGCAGGTACTTCATTCGCAGTACCCTTACCCGTTGCCCTTCTGATAATGCCTCCCCCTCGGCAACCGCCGGCCACAGCTCGTTGCCGATGCGAACATAGCCGCGCGGAGCAAGGGGTGTCACTACTCGACCATAGGTCCCGATGCCCGGCGAATGGAGCACTTTCAACGCAAGCGTCCGAATGTTCAACCGTGTGAGTACAATCGAGACAGCCGCCAGCGCCACCGCTGCGCTGATCACCAGCCACAACGGCACCACGATACCAAATTGCGGCAGGACCCAGAGCAATACGACCAGCAGTACGACCTGCTCCAGCAGGGAGATAACGATCGAGTATGCGAGAAACGATCTACCTTTCATGGTCGATACCGGGAAATACCTGTAAAGCGTACCATGTCAGGATAGTGACTCCTTCAACCGGACGAGTGACAGGCTGAGCAGTGCACTACGCCTTGCGGACGTCAACTGAAGTCCTATGCATTGGCGTGCCGTAGCTTCAGTTGCTCGTCGATCGCTTCCAGCCGACGCGCCAGCGGAGGGTGTGAGTAGTTCAGGAATACGTGGAACCAGTGAGGGTTGGGGTGGGTAAGGTTGCTTACGTGCAGGGTCTTGAGCGCTGTCGGGAGACTACCCGGCTGCGGGGCGGTATTCACAGCGAAACGGTCGGCTTCATATTCATGCCGTCTCGATATCAGGTTTGCCCCTATCGAGAGGCCAGTCTCCACAGGCGTATATAGCAATCCGAAAGCAACCAGTCCTGTATACACAGATGATTGGCTGAGGTAAAAGGCCTGATACAGGCCGGGCTGCCCCAGAAAGAAGTCCAGAAGAAAGAACGCGACACCCGCATGCACGGTCCCCAGCACCAGACCTTTCGTGATATGCCGTAGGCGGAAATGTCCCACCTCATGAGCAAGAACCGACACTATTTCGTCAATGGAGTGGCGGTCAATGAGTGTGTCAAAGAGCGCGATACGGCGCTGGCGTCCCAACCCGGTGAAATATGCGTTTGCCTTTGAAGACCGGCGCGAACCATCGACGACGTAGACATTCTGCAGCGGAAAGCGAACGGAGCGCGCATACTGCATGATCGACTCTTTCAAATCGCCTTCCCGCATCGGCTCGAAACGATTGAACAGAGGCAACAGGAGAGCCGGCCCCAGCCACTGCGTCACGAGCGAGAACACTACCACGACAAGCCAGCAAAGGATCCAGGCGATGTTGCCGGCATGAATGAACAGCAGAAGAATGCCCGAGAGGAGCGCCCCTCCAATCGTCGCGGTAATCAGGAGGCCCTTCACCCGGTCCGAGAGAAACGTCTGCCAGGTGGTGCGGTTGAATCCGAATCTCGTCTCGGTCACGAAGGTCCCATAGACATCAAAGGGCATACTCAGCAGGATGTAACCGAAGATCAGCAAGCCGATGTACACCAGCCCCCGGGCCAGTTCGCTGGTAAACCACTGGCGCACGAGCACATCGAGCCATTCAAACCCACCGGCAAACCAGAACGCCAGCAGGACAAGCAGTACCACCGTCCGTTCCAACGTAGACTGTGTCGTAACCGCCCTGATGTAGCGCCTGGCACGGTCGAGTGCTTCGCTGCCGTACAGCGAGGCCATGGTATCAGGAGGATGACGGTCAAGAGCCCTCACGTTCAGCGTTTCCGAGACAGTGTGCAGGGCATAGTCAACGAGCAATGCGATAAATATGACGATGCCGTAGATGTTCATGCTGTTTCAGATCCTGTTCTCCAACCGCGGCAACCAACGCACTGACTGCGATAATGCCAATAACCAGTTGATAAGTCCAACCGACCCCGATGCGTCTCCGGCCGAGGCGGGTGAGATTGTCATGATGGTACGATGCTGCACCTCGGACCAAACCGGTGATGGCCCGCTTTGAGTTTTTGTCACTGCACCCGTGCATCCGGTCCGTTACGGGCCCTGCGCTCCTTCATCTGCCACAGCACAATACCTGAGACAATAATCAATGCGACCGTATTGGCCACAAGATTTGGGGGAATCAACATCAGCCCTGCTCCCGCCAGCAGCAGTCGTGCAACGCCGGGCAGCCACCCCATCATCCATCCTTCGAATGCAGCAGCCAGGCAGATGACGAGTATGACGCACACAACAACTGCCCACAGCACATCAAAAGGTCCACCGAAGAAAAGCAGTGCCGGGCGATAGACAAGAGCAAGCGGAAGCACGAATCCTACTGCAGCCAATCGCATAGCTGTCAGACCCACCAACCAGAATCCTGAACCTGAGAGGCCCGATGCAACCAACACTCCGACCGCAACTGGCGGAGTAATGAAGGCCATGTTCGCATAGTACAGTGAGAAGAAGTGTGCCACCAATACTGGAACTCCTGAATTGACCATGAGCGGTGCAACTATGAGCACCGTCATCAGATACGCAGCCATGGGCGGCACTCCCATGCCCAGTATGAGGCAGGCTGCGCCTCCCAGTATCGCGAGTAGAAGCAGTGATTGGCCGGCTGCAGTGCTCACGAGATGGCTGAAGGTACTGCCGAGCCCGGTCTGGAACAGCGCAACTATTACAACGCCACTGAGTGCACAGACGGGAGCAATCCTGGTCAGTTCCTGAGATGCCTCAGCGAGTGCTGTGAATATCCGCGTGAGTCGCATCCTCGTCTGCCCTCTCAGCGCAGCGGATAGCGGCACAGTGGGAATAGCCCAAAGTACTGCAGTCGATGGATAGTATCCAGCGACCAGTAGTCCCAACAGGACAACTATGGGGATGAGCAGGTGTCCCCGCATCTTGAGCCCCTGCCATGCCTTCGTGAAATCCGGACCTTTGCCGTTGCCGCGCATGCCCGTATGAACGGCCTGCAAATGCACCTGAACGAGAAGGCAGGTGAAGTAAAGCGCGGCGGGGATCACAGCCAGAAGCATGAGCCGGACGTAGGACGTCCCGGTAAGTTCGGCCATAATGAAGATGATGCCGGTCATAACGGGCGGCACAATGCTGGCCCCAGTTGAGGCGGCTGCCTCAACCGCCCCTGCGTAGTGCGGGCGGTAGCCAATGTCCTTCATCATCGGAATAGTGATGCTTCCAGTCATAATCATGTTGGTTGCCGGGCCTCCGGTGACGCTGCCAACAAGAGCGCTCCCCACTACAGCGACCTTGGCAGGTCCACCCCGTGCTCCCCCTGCAAGATCCTGGCAGAGGGACGTAAGGAGTTGTCCCAGACCGGAGTGCTGCATCAGTTTGCCGAAGATGAGAAACAGCACTATCAGGGTCGCGGACATCCTCAGTGGGACACCCCAGAGTCCATGAAGACGAGTCCACACAGTGACATCGAGAATCTCAACAACATTCATGCCCCCGTGTGCCCAGATTCCCGGTAAATGGGGACCGAGGTACATCAGGAGAAAGAAGCCACACATAACGGCAACAAAGGGAAGTCCCACGGCTCTCCGTGAAGCTTCAAGCGTCAGGAGCAACAGTGCTGCAGCTGCTGCAACCTGGGCAGTCGATAGCGGCGAGATCACGATGGCACGCTGCGACAGAGTATCGATACTCAATACGAAGTACACACACAGCACAAGAGAAAGGCCCACCAGGATCATGTCGCCGTGCAATACACCCAGGGCTCTGCCGTGTGAACGGCCAAGGACAAGGAACGTCAGGGCAACCATAACGCAGAGATGCACTGCGAGATGAGTATCCAGCGGCAGCATCCATGTGATGGGAACGAAGATATGATACAAGGCGATCGTCGCCGACACTACTTGAACAGGAGAAGTCGGCGCATCGGTTGAGACTGACCGTCTCGGCGCCGGACGCAGCAATCTAAGGAGTGTACTGCGCATACGATCCCGCCGATTTGTGCTCGACTCCGAACTCACAAAGGGCGCTGCCAGTCAGCACCGTCGGGCACGCAGTATCTAATCCAGCCATCCCATCTCGCGATAGAACTTCAGTGCACCCGGGTGGTACGGTTCACCAACCGTTCGACTGAGCCGCACCGAAGCAGCTACGGATTCCGGCGTCATATGTTCCCGTGCATCTGCATTTACAGCGAACAATAGGTCGGAGCGCTCGAATATGGCCCTCACCACATTGTAGACAATGTCGTCAGGCAGGTCTGTCCGTGCCACCAGGAGATAAGGGAAGGCAACTGTGGGTACGTCCGCATCGACAAATGGATACGTCCCCCTGGGAATAGTGGCAGGCACCGATCCCAAGCCTCCCAGCATCGCAACAAGACCGGGTTCGTCAATAGGAAGGATACTTGCATCGAGTGCCAGTCCCACGAAGAATGGTCCTGGAATAGGAGCCTGCGTAAAGCCGATGTCCACCCGCCCAGTCTGCAACGCTTCGGCACCCTGTACAGTCGACATCGCAATCGCTTCGTGACGGGCACCCCAACCTTCGGCTTCTTCCAATGTTGCGCCGTGGTATTCAAGTATCTTTGAGAACAACATCACTGCACCTATGCCGCTTCCGAGGCGGAACGGATACTTGCGAGTCACGACATCTGTGAGAGAGTTGATCTCTAATCTGTTCAGCACGACAATCTGAAGAAACTGCGAAGAAAAAGGCATCACCAGTCTGTAGCCCGCCGCCTGTTCGAAGTCGATATCCGGGTGGAGCGGTACCTGCACTTCAAGTTCGAGTGCCCTGCTTGATCTGGTGAAGAAGAATTCCACCTCACCTGCGATACGTTTGGAAGTAAGCCGCGCAATGCCACCCGCGGACATCGAGTCGACCTTCCATTCCGGATACGACAAACGTACGGCCTCAGCCATAGCATCCGCGGCAACCTGCGTCAGGCCTCCAGCCGTGAATGCCATGAAGGACACAGCCACATGGTCCGGTGGATCGCCCGCAGTTGGAGCAGCAGGGGCCGGAGAACAGGACAACACGACAGCACAGAGTGATAAGATCGCAATGCTGCCGATCGATTTCCTTGGCCACAAGTGCTCAGTGCGTTTCTGTTTCTTCACGAACATTCGAAGCATTTCCCGGTAAGGCAGACCTTTCTGAAATTCAGTCCGGAAGGGATTCTGACTGCTTGCGAATATTCAACGTCAGCAGCTTTCCCGCCAGTGTAAATTGCGGCCGTTCACGTCTCACGCCAAGCACCTTCCCCTGGCGCCAGACCTCAGCCATCATGCGATCAGTGTCGCCTCCTCGTCCTAGTTCAGAAAGAATGACGGCTACGACCTCTTCTTCGTTGACATCACCCACGTCGGGACTTACCAGCACCTCGAGTCTGGTAAGGCCGGCAGCATCCTCATACTCCTGCATCTGGTAATCCGTGGAGAACCCACCAAACCTGGACGGCAGCACTTTCTCGAGGATATGAACCAAATCCGTTCCCACAAAGGTCATCCCCTCGCCCGTGAGTTTGTCGAAGCTGCGGATAGTGTGTAGGTGCTGGGAAAACCCAATGCTGCCCAGTTCGCAGTCGCACTCTCTGGTTTCGACAACCCCATAGTCGCCGCTCTCGACATTGAGCAGAATCTTAGGAACCTTATCGAACAGTGACGTGAACAGGAACGCATCGACCGTGCCTCCCCCAAATGCAGTATCCCGCTGATGTTGAATCACCGCGAGCGAAGTGGCAAGAAGGTGAATGTCGTCGCATGCGCTCTTGTGGCCCGCACAACCGTATCCCACAATGCTGCCCTCAGCGAACGCATATATATTGACGGCTTCGGCGCCCACCGATCGTATCTCCTCCATCTTGGCAGGGCTCAGGGGTTCACCACTTGTGCGGAAAGTAACACCCGAGAGATCAGTACCACTCGCTCTCGCCAAATGGCAAAGCCGGGCTGCCGAACTGGGCGACGCGGCGACAACGCAACCCTGACCTCGCTTGAGCACATCGTTGAGACAATCGGCGACCACATGGACCTGTTCTCCGCTGACATACTCCGGTGATGGGATTCGAGTGCCAAATAGTCGGCCCGCGTACACGACGTACAAAGTGGCCAGACGCTTCGGGAAAGATGGCCTGATGTTCCTCTGTGCCACTGGAGAAAACCATCGAACAGGCGGTACTCCCATCTTACAAAACTGCAGCAGTGCGGCGAGTCCCGCCGCTGAAGGTAGTATCTCCTTCCAGAGAAGCGTCGGCTTGCCCAGGAGCCCGTGAGATGAGAACACCACCGCGTTGTACAGGGCGTTGTATTTCAATCGTTCCAGAGTCATCGCGGTTCTCGTGCCGCGACTGCGGCTACCACTACTGCTGGTCGTTATGCTCCTCGTAAGAAACGGGTTGTCGAAGTCCTCCGGCCGACAGCGCATCACCACGTTACTACGAATAACGTCCTTCTTCCCCTTGAACTCATCGATTGTGAAGTACACGCCTGCGTCACGCAAGCTCGTGAGGGACGCCTCAATGCCATCGGAGCACACCATCCGTTCGAGATCGCCGTATTCACAGCCGGCCATTCGCAGCAATGGAAGGTACGGACTTCTGTCGTTGTCGTAGATTGCCCGCTTTGCAAGTATCAGAAAGTTCGACTCGCGGTCGCGCAAGCGCTGGCGGATCAGATCCCGGCCCAGTTCCACCGTGGCTGGTTCTTTGAGGTACTGTCTCAGTCCCCATGCAAAGCGTGCATATGCGGATATCTGATGGGCGAGGGACACTCTGATACTCCAGTTCTGGCAGAAATCAAGCTATTCTAGCATAAGCACGTGTGAATGGGTGACGATGGCAGGAGTTCGCCTGACAAGAGCTCATGTGCTTGCCTCCTGCGGGATAGAGGTATGGAAGATCGATAGCAGGGGACATCAGTTGGGCACCGTGTACAACCCGCTCTGCAGACTGCAACAGATCAGGATGATCATGGCGATACCGGCCGAGACCCCAAGCTCAGTCATTGGCGTGAACGAAAGGAACAGCGCTGCCCTGATGCTGAAGCTGCCTGCATGTCATTGTCTTGCCCAGACACGTATCGGCACAAGCCCGTTCGGTACATTGCCACACCCAGTCCCCCACTACAGACTTTGCCGGTTTGACTCCACGTTATACCGCACTCGCTGGTAGAATTGAGCCAAGGCATGAGCGCTCGGGAACCGTGTGATCCCACACTCAGGAATGCGACACCCCGTGCCCGTGATGATGTGTACCGCCCGGAAGACCCAAGGAGGCCTGGATGAAGCGAATGATTATTCTGATCGGCGTCCTCCTGATTCTGATAGGGTTCATGGTGACGCGACTTGGACTCATGGAAATCATCTTCGGTTGAGGTCTTGAGGTCGGCTACAGGCCCACTCTTGCCTGCGGCAACAGAGGGGATCCACGAAGACTTCTGCAATGATACTCGTTTACCTTGTGTCACATAGTCCATACAGCCGGGACATCCCGGCTTTGATCAGCCGGTCGAGTTCACAAGCGCAGGCCACGTATCTTTCATAGTCTCCACCATACGGGTCTTTAACATCTCCCACCTCACCGCCCAGCTCCCGCATCGTTATGACGCGTTGGCGAGGAAAGTCGTCACGCATCCATGCCTCAGCAACCACCACAAGGTCCGCGTCTCGCACTGTGTCCAGCCTCCAGCATCTCGCCACGTGCCCGGCAAGAAGGTCAGTACCACAAACCTCTTCGATGGCCCGCCTGGCGAACGGGTGTGCCTCCCTGCGAAAAGGCGTAAAGTCGAAATATCCCGCCGAGGATGTAACAACATGCAAACCATCGGCAGTCGCATTCATACGATGTCGCAACAACACCATCGCCATCGGGGAGCGGCAGATGTTCCCCCGGCAGATGAAGAGAATATGCATCGGCGGTGTATCAGAACTCACGAACGCCTCCCCTGTTCAGGCTTTGAATGTGCAACGGGTGCTCCGCTGCTGTCGACCCGCGCGATACCTCGAAGCAGACGTCCCAGGACGTCCGACCCTGTGATGATGCGCTTCTCCTCGTTCGTCCAGACCAGTATCAGGTCCGTATCGATGACGTCATCACCGTGATCTTCCGCACGTACGGTGAGGCGTCCCAGCACCTGGCCCAGCGGCGTCGTCCGGTCCCGAACTATGAGAGGATGCCGACAGTGTGCCGCCGCATCGAATTCCTCCCCACCGAACAATGCATCACGCAGAAACGCGTGTGCATCCACCACGAATCGTGGCGCAGCCGTCCCGTCCGTAATGACAACCCATTTCTTGCCGGAAGACTCCAACCGACGCAGAAATTCATCGTCCACTGCTCTCCTGAAGTCGGGGAATTCCGGAATGCCGTCATGCACAGCCAGCGAAATGATGCTGCGAGGATCGATGGGCTCCCCTTCGGCTTTCACGAGCACGTCATCCAGTACAAGGAAGTTAATCGCGCCTCGCGCCTCCACTTCACCCACTTCGGTACCGGTATCACTCGCATGGTGCCACAGTACGTCCCGCAACTCTTTCTCACGGAGCCAGTCTATGCCCTCAGGTCCGACCAATCGGTCCAGCAGCTTGCCCACAGGCCTTGCCACCGGCCAGAAGACAAGCCTGTAAGCACGCAGAAGCGGGGTCAGTCTTGCCCCCACACGCAGGGCATGGCGAGTGAAATAGGCTTGCGGCA
>SKVJ01000042.1 GCA_007129495.1 Dehalococcoidia bacterium
AATGGCTATCTGCTCATCGTAGGTGAGACCGAGATCGTCCCATCCGGAAGTAAGAAGATGAATGGCCGAAAATATCTCACTGGCGAAGACAAACCATTGGTGCCCTGTACGGACATGTACTATGCCAGCACCGCGGGTTCGAGCTTCAATCCTCAATTGAAAGTGGGCCGCATCATTGGAGATACGATGCAGCAACTTGCAATGCCTCTCCATGCCAGCATAGGCGTGCACCGGGAACTCGAGGACTATTTCTTCGACAGATCTCAGGCTTTGATCCTTAGTGGCTGGCCCAGGAGCCGCTCCGGCGGGAGCGACTCTATCAACTTCACGTCTGAGACCACTGCGATACAGGACATACTGGCCGCGAGCGGCACTGAATCGTACATCATCGATACCACTCAGTATGCAACTCCAGAGACCGCAGTTGAGGCGTTCTTCACGAATGCGCCAAACAGCATCATCCATCTCGCCGGACACGGGAACGTCCAGCGTTGTGACGATCTGTCCGTCTGGGATCTGCTCAGCGTCGCTGACCCTCTCGGGCCGGCTAGACCATTCGTGTACGCCAGCTCCTGCACCACAGGCCAGTACCACGGTCAGGACATCAGCCTTGCTGAAGGCTTTTTGATGAGGGGCGCAGGCGCGTATCTCGGTTCAACGAACATAAGCTATTGTTGCACAAACAGGTGGGTGGCACAGGACTTCTATCAGAGATGGACTCATGGCAAGTCGCTGGGTTCGGTACTGCGGGAGCTCAAGCGAAGCCTGGGGGACTACAACTGGCGCCATCCTAAGTACGGATACTACGAGGATATCTGGACTGCCCAGTATCAGTTGTACGGTGATCCCAAGTACGGTCGCGGTGCGTTCTCTCTCGTCGAAAGCCAGCCGGAAGGACAGTTCACCGCAGTGACCGAACCGCCCACGACTCTGCATGTGCATGTACCCGAGTACACCGTCACCACCGAAGAGGAGGAAGACATCGTACTGATCCCTGGCAGTTTTGCTGCATTGATGCCTGGCAAGCCAATCGTGCCGGTCTATGACATCTACGTTGACTATCCACAGGGCTACCGCGTCCAGGACTTGCGCCTCGTGGACAGATCAGACCCGCTGATAACCACCGGCCTGAACATCCCCGACTTCCAACCCGTGCCGTCAACCTCGGATGACGTGGTTGTTTCGGCGACGCCTTCGGGACCGGGATGGTGGCCGGAACTAGCATATGACTGGGGCATCGACGAGAACGCGGATGGCAGCTCGACCCTCGCCTTACGCGTGTATCCATTCAGCTATAACGCAGACACCACCGAGGCACGGTTCTATCAGGACTACATCTTTGACATCGACGTCGCAATGTCCTCCGTGGAAATTGTGTCGCTCGCAACCGACAGGATCGTGTACGCCCAAGACGAACTGGTCGGCATACAACTCGTGCTGCACAGCGACCACGAAAGGCCAGCTGCCGATGTCTTCATCGAGGCTTTCGTTCTCGATGAGTCGTCCGGCGAATATGTCGATTCACTCCTTCTGCAGATGCTCGATGACGTTTCGGGCACTGCATATGTTGACCTGCAGTGGGACAGTATCAGAATTGAGCCAGGTAGATATTCTCTCGTCGTCGAGCTTAAAGATGCCGCAGGCAATACACTGGACAGGTCACTCATTGGCGTGACACTGGGAGTTCACGCGGCTCAGGTCGCGTCAGTTTCAGCAAACCCGCAGGTGTTCGAAAGTGGAGATCCGATTACCCTGCAAGTGCTGATTGAGAATACGGGGTCGGTCGAACTCACTGGCAACATCGTCGTTCGCGTACAGGAGGCGAGCGGCGTTCTTGTTCAGGAGTTTCGGCATGCATTCACGAACCTGGCTCCTCAGTCCACCTGGATGCTGGACGAAGTCTGGCACACTCCCGAAGATAGCACCGGGGACTATGAGATCGTTGCTGCAGTCCACTACAATTCCACTGCCTCAGATCCGATCGGCATCACGTTATCCACGCTGTCTGGCGGCGAGGAGATTCCCGCGTCGAATGGTCTCGTGCGCCTGCTGGGCCACGTTTCTGTCCTGGCGTTCTGGATCAGCGTCGGAGCTGTGCTGATTGTCCTGAGTATGCTTGCACTCATGCTGCACCGGCGGCGACGTCCGTAACGCATCTCCTTACGAGTTCCTGACCTTCCCCCGCTGTTCATACCAGTGCCAGTTGGAGTCCTGACGTAGTCTCTGCGTACTCGTGTGGTGTCAGTCCGCCCGGTGAGCTGTGCGGCCTGGTGCTATTGTAGTCCTTCCTCCATGCCTCGATAATGTCCTTCGCGTCGGCGAGGCTCAGGAACCAGTTGCCGCTGAGACACTCGTCCCGTAGCTTGCCGATGAGGCTCTCAGCGTACGCGTTCTCCATCGGTTTGCCGGGACCGATGAAGTGCAGCTTCACTCCCTCCCTGCAGGCCCCCACTCATCAAGTGCATTGCCTGTGAATTCACGGCCATTGTTGGTGGTGATGGTCTCAGCAAGGCAACGCGGCTCGGTGAGCCGGTCAAGGACACTCACCACGCCTTCCGTATGCTCCGCCCGAGACACGCCAGCGCATACACTACCGCCGCCTTCCTCGCCTCGGGCATCAGAAGTTTTTTTGCCAGCAGCTCCTTCAACATCTGCATGTCCAAGGTCTGCTCCGCCACAATCTGCTTCAGCCGTCGGTTCGACGCCACCAGCGTCTTCAGGCGACACAGTTCGCTCACCATCATCCCGGCATACCTCGTCTTCCAGCTGTAATACGTCGCCTCGCTGATGCCGTACTTCCGGCACAGTTCTGCCACTTTCATGCCCGCTGCGGCCTCCTGAAGCCCCCGATGATCTGCTCCTCCGTGTACCGCTTGCGTGCTATTCCAAGCCTTCCTCTGTCTTCATCCGTCCCTCACAGGACTCAAATTCACACTGGTAAGTATTTCGGGAGTAACGTCAACTACCCTGCAAGTGTCATCCGGGCGCCACATCCTAGAGTTCCAGAAACCATCCTACCCAGATACTATTGCCCGAAAATCAGTCGGTCCATTGCTTACTTCCTCTCTGCTGTCCATTCTGCTTCCTTTCCTATGCGGCATAGGATCCTTTTCGCCAGTTCGGTTCGATCTTAGCCTTCCTTAGACGCAGAGGGTGGGTGACCACATTGACATGCTCGCTCCCATCAGATTCTCGTTTTCTTCAGCCGGATTGCGTTCATGGTCACCGTGAAAGAGCTCAAGGCCATGGCCAGAGCACCTATCATCGGGTGCAGAAGGCCAAGCCCCGCAATCGGCACTGCGGTGCCATTGTAGAACCAGGCCCAGAAATAGCCCTGCTTGATCTTGCGGAAAGTAGCTTTCGAAAGTCTGATTGCAGAAACAATCCCTGAGATTTCACCCCTTACGAGTATGATATCTCCGGCTTCAATGGCGATATCGGTGCCTGTGCCTACTGCTATGCCCACGTTTGAAGCCATTATCGCCGGAGCGTCATTAATTCCGTCTCCCACCATGGCAACCATACCGTACTCCTGCTGAGCCCGGTTCACCATCTCCACCTTCTGGCCGGGTAAGACTTCAGCGTATATTTCGTCAATGCCAATTTCTCTTGCGATGGCTTCGGCGGTGCTCCGGTTGTCCCCGGTGAGCATTATTGTCTTCAGCCCCAAACGCTGGAGTTCCCGAATGGCCTCAGCGGTGCCTTCCTTGAGAGAATCGGCGACAGCGATCACCCCCAGGACAGACTTGTCAGCGACTACAGTCATTACCGTCTTTGCCTGCTCTTGGAGTTCCCTCAATCTTTCCTGCATTTCCGGCTCCAGCCCGCCGTCTCCCAGCATCTCAGGTTTGCCGACCAGAACTTCAATGCCGTCTACCACCCCCTTGACGCCTGTACCGGTAACCGCCTCAAAAGATCGGGGTTCGTCCAGCTTGATTCCGAGATTCCTTGCCTTTTTCACTATAGCCTCACCGAGCGGGTGCTCGGAGCCTATCTCAAGGCTGGCGGCGTAATACAGTAGCCGCTCTTCGCTGTGGGCACCAAAGGAGACTATGTCTGTAACCTCGGGCTTACCCTTGGTCAGGGTACCTGTCTTGTCGAGGATGATTGCTCTGACCTCTTTCATCGTCTGGATAGCCTCGCCTTTCCGTATCAAGACGCCCCGCTCCGCACCTAGGCCGCTACCAACCATGAGTGCAGTCGGTGTGGCTAACCCGAGGGCACATGGGCAGGAAATAACCAGGACTGCCACCGTCGCCAGAATCGCCAGAACAAAGCGGGGTAGATCCGGATTGACCCAGGGTAGAAAATCAAATCTTTCAATGAAACCGACGAAGAATCCAGGGAAAAACATCCAGAGGGCAAAGGTTAGCAGGGAATATCCGATAACCGTCGGGACCATGTATCCCGTTATCCGGTCCGCCCATTCCTGGATGGGTATCTTGCTCCCCTGGCATTGTTCCACCAGCTTCACCACCTGAGACAGGAAGCTGTCTTTGCCGATCCTTGTCGCCCTTACCTTCAATAGACCACGCCCGTTCACCGTGGCCCCGATCACTTCATCGCGGGGCTTCTTCTCCACCGGGAGGCTTTCCCCTGTCGCCATCGATTCATCGATGGCGCTTTCTCCCTCGATGACCTCACCATCAGTCGGTATCTTTTCTCCCGGCCGGACAATCATCACATCCCCGACTTCCACCTGCGAGATTGGCACCTCGACTTCTTCCGCGTCTCTAAGGACCCTGGCGTTCTTCGCTCCCAACGTCAACAGTCTCTTAATAGCCTGAGAGGCTCTGCCCTTGGACTTCACCTCAAGATATCTGCCGAGCAGGTGGAATATCATGATCCACGTTGCCATTTCAACGAAGGTTACATATGGAAACCAGAGCCCGGCTATACCCATGACGTAGGGCGGCGCGGAACCGAGGGCAATCAGCGAGTCCATGTTTGGCCTCAAATTGCGGAAAGCCTTGACAGCAGAGCGCTGAGTGGGCCAGCCCAGGATGAACACCACCGGGAAGCCGAGCACCAGTGTGAAGAGCACGTAGAAAGGAATGGACACTGGCGTCATGTAGTGGAGCGCCATCAAGACCATTATTATCGAGCCGGGGATGAGCGAGTACTTGAAGCGATTCCAGGCTTCTTCTGTCCTGCGGACGTCTTCCTCGACAGCTTCTTCGGATCTTTCTTCCCCGACGGTGCCCAGGAACTGATATCCGGCACCCTCCACGGCGCGCCGCATGTCCTCGAGCGAAACGGCGTCTCCTACGTACTCCACCGAAGCTTGCTCGGTGGCGAGATTGACGTTTGCAGAAAGCACACCATCCAGTTTCACGAGGGCATCACGTATGTGGGCCACACAGGAGGCGCAGCTCATGCCTCGAATCTCAAGGGTGATATGCTCCCGGACCGCTCGATAGCCGGAGTCGTCAACCGCCTTCACGAGGTTGCCGACCCTGACCACGGCGGAGTTGTACTCCACAAGGGCTTTCTCGGTTGCCAGATTCACGCTTACCTGCGAGACTCCTACCACCTTTCTCAACGCCTCCTCCACGTGGGACACGCAGGAAGCACAAGTCATGCCACTGAGGGCAATACTAACTTTCTTTGCGGTTTGCTTATCTGCCATGTTGAACCTCTCTCAGTCAACCGTGATTCGGGACTATTGCCATTGGATACCCCCCCGCAAGGTTAGCCCACGATCGTCTGATGTCTCTCTTCATTCGATGCGTCTCGTGGGGCTTCTGTGCGTAAGACCTGCCCTCAAAGTGACAGCTGCAGCATGGCTATACATTCTGCTGTTGTCCATCTTTCTGTTGCACTTCCCCTTGTTCATGCACGTGACTGGCCATGCCGCAGTACGCGCCACGTCCACGTTCGAACCTTGGTATCAGGCGCATTCCTTGCTCTTGTGTCTCCCTCCTGGCTTGATGCTTTACCTCGTACCCCCTCTTATCCACTCTGGCTATCTCCAGCATCCTATCTAGACACCATCTTGCCTTGATGTGCGTGTCTTCAGACACCTTCACGACAGGAGCCATTTACCCCACCGAACATAGTATATGTTCTAAGGTGATCACCTTCATGTCGTGGAAGACTACATGCTCCAAGGCGCGAATGCACCTCTTGTCCGGATTCTTCTTCCTTACCCGGTGTACAATCCAAATGCCTGCCCGATAATTGCATCCCTAACATCTGTTTGCCTGGCCACTCTGTATATTGCGCAGGTGCTTCAAACGCAATCCGCCAGACAACACAGTGCCGTGAAGCATATTCATACCGCGTGCAAACGCGACGTGACCGGCCTTGCCCCGGGGTGATCTCGAGCTTCGTTCCGGAAAATGGAGGCAGTGCCTTGCTGACTCCAGAACCTGGCATCACCACCATGGAACGGCAATCGTTGGCCTATTATCGGTCAAGTACAAGGCGCAGCAGAATTCTCTTTGGGCATGAATAACGTTCGGTGAGTAGCCCCCTTTACCGTTATGATCTCCTGTACCTTTCCCTCAACCTGCGCAGCGCTGGATGCCATGTGTCCGAAGAAGAACCAGGTTAACAGGCCGATGATAGCCGTGAGGCCGCCGAGAGTCGCCGCTGCTTCACCTATGCCCACGAAACACCTCTTTCGACGCCGCGTCCGGCTAGACCTCCGCTATTGAATTGATTGATCCCCGGCGCTATCCGCGCTCCGGAACACAACCGCCATGCTACGTATATAGATGACGCAATTCCCTTTATCCCACTTCCTCACCGCCCGACGGCCCTCTCCGATCTGCGAATCACGAGTGGCTCTTCCTTGCCTGACACAATTCGCGAGACGCAGGATCGTCGTCTGTCTGACGCCTGACATGGCCTAAGTGCCAAATCGGAGTTGCGCTGGTCTCATCGCACAAGATAGCAACACAAAGCAGAAGACAGCACTTGTGATGGGAACCTCGCGGCCTCCAGTCACAGCAGTTCCCGAAGCTCGACAATGCGGTCCACAACACATCACTCTGCCCGTTTCCGTCCGAGTCCGAACTTCGATGTCAGCCCCACTCGCAAACCGCGCCGCGAGACTCAGCCGGGCAATAACCGGGCCACGAAGGTTCCCAGAACTGGCAAGGCAACCAGCACGTGTAACCTATCGACGCGTGGCAAGTCAGCAGTGTCAATCGCTCCAGTGAACGCAATGCCACTCTTCCGGTCACTCTGCGACCGCGCGAACAGTGGCAGTCTCACAGGTCGCCCTGATACGATGCTGTCGAGTTTCGTTACTTCCCGCACACATCCAGTCCACGGTCCTCTTTGAGTGCGAGAGCCCCCATTTCTCCGGATAGGCCTATACTATGAGGATTTCGCGTATCGCAGGGCGATATCTATCGCGAGTTCGGCCACCTCAACCGCATCCCGGCCGATAGCTACAAAAAGTGGTTCTTTCCCCCATCCTTCCCCTTCGTAGAACAGGCGTGGCACTTCTCCATATCGGTCGATGAGTTGCGCTATCTTCCACGGCATCGAACTGCCGTCTACTGTACCGACTTCAGGGGGTTCCGAAGTCCGGTCTATAGCGCCAAACGTATAACCTTTTTCAGCGCAGTATGCTTCCACCAGTCCGATGATCTCCGCATCACACTTGAAATTGATACCAGCCCTGATGTCCGGCTGGGAGTCTCTCACCTCGAGAATGAGACGGGCCATGTGGTCGGACGCGCCAAATTCGGGCATGCCCGATGCATGGGGTATGCCTCTCACCGCAGTAATTCGGCCCTCAATGGCCGCAACGTCACGTGGATCCTCTGCATCGGGCAGGGCGAATACCAGGTTGACCCTCACTTCGGGAACAAGGGCGGCAAACTCGGGGCAATCACGCAGAGTATTGACCGCGCGGACCAGATTGCCGAGCACCATATCCTTTTCATCCATGATTATCCCTCCAGAGTGCTGAAATAAGCGTTCCAGAACGGGTCCACTGCAACCGGACTCAGTTGGTTACGACGGCCTTCCGCATCTATCAACACGCGCTCGCCGTCAGTTATCTCCCCGATGTCCCAGGCTGGGATGCCCTCTTGTCCAAGTGCGTCTATCAATTCCCCTGTTCTTTCGGGAGCCGCCGTAATCACCAGAGTACCCTCACTGATAGAGATCAGCGGATCGATATCGAAATAAGAACATACGCCTGCGATCTCGTCAGGAACAATGATTCTGTCCCCGTAGATGGTGACTCCGGTGCCGGAAGCTGCCGCAATCTCGTACACGCCGTTCAGCAGACCGCCCTCGGTGGCATCGTGCATGGCATGGGCATACCGAGCAGCAATCATCGCGTCTTTCACCACCGATATCTCAAGGAATCGAGCCTTAGCCTTCTCTGTCTGTGCCAGTCCAATCACCTCAGTCAACGCTGATTCTGCCTGCAAGGCCAGGATGCCTGCCGTCTGTACCGCGGGACCTTTGGTCATCACAACGCGGTCACCCGTCCTCGCATATGAGGGCGGTGTCAACTGGGACTTTTCGCCAATGCCAATGACAGCACAACCGCCGTTCAGGGGATAGGCAATGCCCGGGTAGATCCCGGTATGACCACCGACGATGGCGATCTCCAGTTTCTCGCATTCGTCATGAACCTGCTTCCAGATACCCTCCAGTACAGTGTCTTCCGTGCCGGGTGGGAACATAAGGCAAATGGTCATGTAGCGCGGCTTCACTCCAAGAACAGCGACATCGCTGGCACAGATGTGTACTATAGCCCAGCCGAAGTAGGGCATGAGGACCGGCATTCCAAAAGTGGGATCCTCAGCGACTACCATGACCTTGCCATCGGGAAGCTCGATAGCGGCAGCATCTACACCGTGCTGTGGGCCTATCAGAACACTGGAGTCGCGTCTTCCCAGCCTCGGAAAGATGGTCTTGTCGAAACTGGCCCGGTCGATTTTTCCGACTTCTGGCAGCATAGAAAACTCCTCCTGTTCTCAAGAGGAGCCGATATGCCTATGAAGCCCCGCAACCAGCATCTGAGAGTACGAGCGCAAATGGAGAGGACTCTTCCCTACGCTCGAATTATCGAGATCAGGTTCCAAGGGTCTCCTCAGAAAGAGGACTCTCAGCCATGCGGCTCCCCTGAGAGTATTCAATTATCGATCTGAGATAGAGGCTAATACGTCAGGAACTCACTTGTCAAACTCTACACAATCACCCAGGGCTCAAGCCAGCCGGCATCACCGAAATGCAGGTAACGGGCTGGATAAGGACTCCCATAATATCGCTACGAAGTTTGCTTGAATTCGCTAGTAGTACTCGTCGGCGTGTAGATCGCCGGAGGATGCATCACGAATCTGCCGTCTCGCGTACTTGACAACCTCGACGACGGTCATCGTCACCGGTAGAGCGATGACAAAGCCAAGCAATCCTGCTATGGATGCCCCCAGTATCGTTACGACTATAACAAGGGCTGGGTGGAGTCGCATATGGTGTCCCTGCACAAGCGGTTCCAGAACGTTGTTAGAAACAATCCGTATGACAATGTAACCCAGTGCCATCCAGATGACCATTCCTGGATCTGTAGCAAGAATCACAAGTATCGCTACTATGCTCAAAAGCCATGGTCCGATAATCGGCACCAACTCCGCTATCGCGGCTAAGACCGCGAGAGGCACAGCAAATTGAATCCCTCCTAGAGTAAGCATGATGTACACAGCGAAGCCACCAATCACGGCCAACAGGAGTTGGGCACGCACATACCGACCAGTTACATCGCGAACGATTCTAGACACGTTCTCCACATGTATCGATGCCCACCGTGGCAAAGCTCCATAGAAGCTCTTCCGTAGTTTGTCCCAGTCCTTAAGCAGAAAGAACAGGAATATGGGCAGGGATGCAAACCCGAGAATCATATCTGATGAGCCACGTATACGCCCGATGCCGCCGGCAATGAAGTCTGCCACTGCCTCACCTCCACTTGCTTGTATGCGCGACACAAAGGCGGCCACTTGCTCGCGCGCAAACGGAGGGAGAATATCGATAAATGACTGAAGTCGCTGCTGGATCGCTGCGATGCCGGCGGGTATCAGGTCAGGAGCCTCCTCAATCATGGCAAGTAGAGACCGTCCAAGAACAGCCACCGCATAGACAATAAGTCCACTTATAGCAATCGCAACGATAAGATACAGAAGTACCACGACAGTTACATGCCTTGCGTGCTGGTGTCTGCCAAGAAAAGGCAAACGCGTTTCGATTCGGACTATCGCAGGCTGTAGCATCCAGGCGATGAATAACCCGAGCACGAAGGGAGTTAGTATCCTGCCGAAGCTCCAGATAAACCAAAGAACAAGAACTGAAACTGCTATGACGATGAGGATCCGATAGTGCCGTCTGCTTAGAGAGTAGACCGAGTTCAAGTCAGTCCTCCAACGAGCCCGTATTCCCTTGAACAAGGCTTCACCCCTCGGTTAGCTAACCGAGGGGTGAAGCCTATAGGCAATCTCTGCGTGAGAGTCGAGTCGCTAACTAACCCTGTGGGGCTTCGGCCTCTTCCTCAGCCCGCCGTTTTGCGGAAACCACAGCCGCCTTCGCTTTGTCCAAGCGCTCTGCTGCAAGGTCACGCGCGTACTCCGCGACATGAACGGCCTCTTCGGCAGTATGCTCAGCCTTGCTCTTAATTATACCCCGCGTTTCCCTTCCTGCTCTTGGGGCATAAAGCACACCGATAGCAGCGCCAACCAGCGCTCCAGCAAGGAAGCCCTTACCAAGTGTCTTGCTGTCCATCTCTTCCTTCCTCCTTATCCTCCGCTCAACTGAGGAGAGCCCGTGAACCTTCTCTTCGGCAAGCCTTCTGGCGCGTTCCGCCACCTCGTGAGCCTCTTCACGTGCAATCTCTGCCTTGCTCTTGAGGAGCTTCCGTGTTTCCTGACCCGACTTCGGAGCATAGAGAAGTGCGAGCACCCCACCGATTAGTGCTCCCGTAAGCAGCCCAGATGCATGACCCGATCTCTGTTCATGTCCCATTTTTCTGTCACCTCCTCCACTTGTGTGTTCGTCTACTGCGTTGCAAACCGTCGCGAATACCCCGTACCGCGGCCAGCAGGTCAAAAACCGGTTGCATACCGTCCTGCATTGCTGCCGCCGTATCGTGGGCGATCACAGATGCCTGGCGTAGCTCGCTAAGCGCGATTCTTGCCATGCGGTACAGTCGAAAGAATAGAATCGCAATGACTATAAAAATGATTGTGGCTGTAAATCCAAAGACCGTGATACTCAAGTCCCGGAACCATTCAAGTTCCATTCACGTCACCTCCTATGCGCATTGTTGAGAACCCGGGGATGTACCCGAGGCTCCAAGATGCCCTCTGCCAATCCTGCAGTGAATGTTTGAATCGTGTGTGAGATGAATCAGAGTAGAAGCGTTCCGGGCGAGCTAGACGATCGCAGTCACATGCTCGCGGATAATACGACCGACACGCTGGGGAGACTACATTACCGATCGTCCCAAGCCGAATCCCATAACCGGCGGCAGTCCCCACGGCGATATAACCACCCTGATGTCCCTCCATCGTCACCTCACCTTTACCACATCATCCCCTGTCTGCCTCTCTCTCTCGAGTGGCATACAGTGTAGCGCGCAAAGAAGCGCTAAGTCTAATTGCAATGAAGTAATTTGAACAGGACTGCAACCTGCCTTTAAGGGGGTTGCCAGCACCGGTTGTCTCAGATGCGCCACCCTAAATGGCAATCAAAGCAGCTTACAACCAACCGCGCTTCATGATTTGACAACTCCCTGTCAGGCTGCTAGAAAGAGGGCTACAGGTCGCAAGGGATTCGGGGGGTGGCTTCGGTCGCGACTTCTACCAGGTATCCAGATTCTATTCTGAAGCTAGAATTCAGGCCTGCGGGTTATCTCTCGAGTGGCACCCGGCAGATGTTGATGAACGTGGACTCCTCTCATGGCCGTAAGCGATCACTAAGAGATCACAGAACAGAATAGGTTATGTGAATCGATAAAGGAGGTGTTGAGGTGTTCAAAATTGTGGAAGCATACCCAAGTCTACCGGCAGTCGACCTGCAACGCGCAAAGAGTTTCTATCAGGAAAAGCTCGGGCTGAAAGTTGTCGATGAAGACGACATAGGGGGTGCGACTCTTAAGGGCGACGGAGGCGCGAAGCTCTATCTCTACCAACGTGGTGCTACGAAAGCCGATCATACTGCAGCAGCATTGGTTGTGGATGACTTCGACGCTGCCGTAGCTGATCTCCGTGCGAAAGGTGTGGAGTTCGAAGAGTATGACATGCCACAGTTGAAGACAGTCAATGGCATTTGGACCTTTCAAGACAGAGGCACTGAACACCATCTCGCATTCTTGAAGGACACTGAAGGCAACATACTGGGGCTGTCAGACATAACTGTGTAGCAAATCGTGTCGTGCAGGATCCGCATTGATGTGTTCAGGAAGCAGTTGATGTGCCCGTTGAATTCGAAGCTTTGCTTCAGGTACTGATTGTCGGCAGTTCCTGCCAGCGGCAGCGCGCGTCAGCCGCGCTCTGCCGCTGGATTCGTTACAAACCGACAGCCGTAGTGCGCCGATGATTACTCGACTTCGAGTATCATCTCGATCTCCACCGGAATCTCGAAGGGCAGCGCCTGCATCCCTACAGCAGATCGCGCATGCTTGCCGGAGTCGCCGAATAACTCGACAAGTAAATCAGAGCATCCATTAATGACCTTTGGCTGTTCCTTGAAATCCTCGGTGCAATTGACCATGCCAAGCAGCTTCACAAAGCGCTTCACTTTGTCGAGATCGCCAAGTACCGACCTGATAGAGGCAAGGCAGTTCATCGTTACGTTCCGGGCGACCTTATAACCCTCTTCCACCGTGAGGTCGCGGCCGAGCTTGCCCGCTATTTTGATCTGGTCATCCTTGAACGGACCGTGACCCGATACGAACAGCAGGTTCCCAACCCTGACGGCTGGAACGTAATTCCCAACCGCCGTCGCCTGTTCCGGAAGCATCAATCCCATTTCCTTTAGCTTCTGTTCAGCTCCCATGATTCTCCTCCTTCATTGATTTCGCTATATCAACATGCAGTGCTACGTTGTTATGTCGCCAGATGCTCTCTTTCGAAGCCGCCCCAACCCCAGCGCTGCCCAATCTGGAACGCACCAGATCCACGAATGTAACTCCAGCTAATTGCACCTCCAGTGCAGTGCTCCCTGGTCTGTCCTGATGTCTCACCTCTATCACAATGAGTACACTCCCGAACAGAGATTGGGACATCCGCTGCCCGGCGAACCGAGGTGTGCTGCACGGTAGCAGCATGCACATACGCTGTCAATGAGAACAGCCTCGCGTGCTATGGATCACTTACCCTGCTTATGCTTCTGTCCGTGACTACGGTCCGACAGCACCACGCCACGTTCATTCGCTAGCTTCCCGCGCCGCGACCCGTCACGGTGACGACCCGCTCAACTTCTCCGTTTCGGACCCCATAGAGCTTGCTGTGTATGTTCATGACAAGTGTCGCATTGTTCGGGACTATCACCAGTCGTTCGCCGAGGCTCAACTTCTCGCCGGGATCTCTGTAGTGGATACAACTGCCCTCCGCATTCAACCTTCCCAGCCACAGATCCGGCCTGCCCTGTACAGAACCATACGATGGCATACCCTCCCAGAAGAAGTCCGGTGTCTCCCGCTTCGCGATCAGGGAATCGGCACCAAAGGTCTTCACTCCCGCATCCAGAACCGCATACGTATCATGCGATACGCTCATGACGGAAGTAAGCACAGCAACAGCGCACGCCTCACGACGATTACCGCCATTCATCATATAGCCGATGTCGCCTATCGCACAGTTGCCGGGATGGATCTCGGTAATTTCAGGGAATCGTCCCTCCCTGATGAACTTGCAGGTATGGCGGAAGGTTGGTGAAGCGCCGACCGAAACATGACCAACCTCGATTCCGGCCGTGCGCATAGCCCTGGCTGTATCGCAAACTATAGTGGCATCCTCGAACGCTTTGCCCGACAGCCCCTTCTCCGTGTTCGTTGCACCCTTTTCATGAGCATAGATGCCGGCTAGATGTACGCCCTCAATCCGGGTCAGGTCAAAGGCGAGCTTAACCGCTGGTTCACCGGGTGGCACACCGTAGCGCGCGCTTCCTCCCGTGTCTATCTTCAGCAGGATTGGTATGTCACGTCGGACAGCCCGCCCCACCTCGGCGATTCCATGGGCATGCTCGATCATGTCCACGACCGCATAGACCGTATTGCGGGGATTCATGACAATTCTCTTTAGCGTATCGAGCTTATGCCTGCCGCAGAAAGGGTGTCCAACTACTATGTCATCAAGTCCTTCGTTTGCCATCACTTCGGCCTGATCGATCGTGCCCACCTCGATGCCACAAGCACCTGCCTCGATCTGCCGCTTCGCAATCCACGCCGACTGGTGCACCTTCGTGTGGGGCCGCAGGCCGACACCGGCATCCGCCGCGTGCTGTGTCATCTCAAGAATATTGGCGTCAAGCTGATCGAGGTCGACTAACACACAGGGGGTATCGAGATACGCATAAGGAGTGGCCTTTTGCTGCATTCCTGGGGTCCTCCCAAAGCTTTGTTACTGCTCACATTACGCTATTCAAAAGTTCGATAGCAACGGATGTCAGGGCATTTCCCGGGAAGCATTCGGCGCACCATCACCGAAACACACTTGCGGCTCACAATGCGGAACGTGATTCACGCAGGTCTGACCAGGAGCAACAAAAACCGCCTGACATAGACTGAAGCATCCCGAGCACGTAAAGTATGCAGGACAGCGCGCGGAATCCTGGGCCGTTGACTCCGGATACCGAGTCATCCTGCGACCCCAACGAAGTGGTGCGATGAGGAATATATTACTGAGCGGACCGGACGGGAGGATGTTCTACGGATACATCATTGTGATCGCCTCCTCGCTGGTGATGGCAGTGTCATCCGGGGCTATCTACAGCTTCAGCGTGTTCTTCGAACCGTTACAGTCACAATTCGGGTGGAGCCGGGCTGTGACATCCGGTGCATTCTCAGCATTTGTAGTACTGAATGGAGCGATGGCCATCGCCAGTGGACGGCTGAACGACCGGTTCGGTCCGCGCATCGTCGTCAGCATCTCAGGCGCAGTCCTTGGATGCGGATTCATCCTGATGTCCCAGGTAACTGCCGTCTGGCAGTTGTATATCGCCTATGGAATTGTGATTGCTGCTGGATTCAGCGGTGCGCCTGTCCCGTTGATGTCGACCGTCGCGCGCTGGTTCAACCGTAGAAGGGGCCTCATGACCGGCATCGTCATGGCCGGCACGGGTGTGGGTACAATGGTTATGCCTCCCGTTGCGAATTGGCTCATCTACACGTGGGATTGGCGTGTGTCCTACGCGGCCTTCGGCCTGATTGTGGCGGTGGTCATCCTGCTGGCAGCTCAGTTGCTGCGACGTGATCCATCGAAGCAGGGGCTCCTGCCCTTCGGAGAGATACAGAAGGCCAGGAAACGAAATCCGGCACAGCGGGTTCAAACAGGACTGGTGCTGTCCGAGGCTATGCACACAAAGCAGTTCTGGCTGCTCTGCTTTGCGCTCACAGGCTTCGGATATGCGCTGCAATCGGTCATGGTACACATTGTGATCTATGCGAGGGGTCTCGGACTCACGCCGGCCAGTGCTGCTGCGATCATGACCATAATCGGGGCAATGGGCGTCGCCGGGAGAATAGGTGTTGGGGGAATCGCCGACCGATTGGGAGCGAGGGGGCCGCTCACGATGGTTCTGGGCGCACTCACCGCAAGTCTCTTCTTTCTGGCGTTCACCACCCAATCCTGGGCCGTCATAGCCTTCGCGGTTCTCTTCGGCTTTGTCTACGGTGGAACCGTGCCCCTGTTCTCTCATGCGGTGGCGGAACTTTTCGGCCTTCGCGCTCACGGAGTCATCCTGGGCATTATCACCTGCTCTGTAGGCATTGGAAGCGCTGTAGGTCCGGTGGTAACTGGCTATGGTTTCGATTTGTTCGGCAACTACACGCTTTCGTTCGCCATAGGCGGCGGCGTGACTGCGGTGGCAACCATCCTCGCGTTGCTGGTACGGCCAGTGGACTCCATGATAAGTCGGGCTGCCGCCCCGGCAGAACGAAATAACGGATCACCTTCAGAGTAGTGCGAAACACGTCAGCGAGTGTGCACATCTCGTAGCGAAGACTGTTATGATTACCGGCGTCCAGGGATAGACAGCAGCACAAGCCCCCGGTACGTACAAGGGACGCCGACCGAGAAGGAGGCACAACATGAACCTTTTCGACCTCACAGGGAAGATCGCTGTTATCACCGGCGGTAATCAGGGCATCGGCTACGCAATCGCTGAAGGACTCGCCGGTCACGGCGCGCACATCGTCATCGCGAATCGCCGCGCAGAGCAGGGAGAGGCGGCCGCCCAGACACTTATCGACCGAGGACTCAGTGCAGAGGCGATTGCTGCAGATGTGAGCAGCGGTTCATCGGTGGCGCAGCTCACCGCCTCAGTCCTTGAGCGTCACGACCGGATAGATATACTGGTCAACAGTGCGGCGGTAATCGTACGAAAGCGAGCGGAGGATCTGACCGAGGATGAGTGGCAGTTCGTGATGGACGTGAACGTCAAGGGCACGTTCCTCTGTTGCAGGGATGTGGGACGCAACATGATCGTGCGTCGCAGCGGCAAGATCATCAACATCTCGTCAAACGTCTCTCAGGTGATCCAGCCACTTCGCTCGGTTTACGCCGTCTCGAAGGCGGCCGTCTCACATCTTACAAGAGCACTGGCCCTCGAGTGGGCTACATACGGGGTAAATGTGAATGCGGTGGGACCGGGGCCAACCATCACCGACTTCAACCGGAAATACCTCGAGGAGCATCCGGAGGACATGCAGCGGGCGGTCAACTCAATTCCAATGGCCAGGCTGGGTTCACCCAGCGACCACGTAGGCGCTGCCATATTCCTCGCATCAGACGCGTCGAACTACGTTACCGGCCAGACGCTTCTGGTCGACGGCGGCTCGACCCTCTGGTGATTGACCATGCCACGGATTGCTGAACCACCAGTTCTCAAGTAACCGGGATCAGGAACAGCCCCTGTGTATAGCCGCCGTCAACCACGAGGAAGTCACCCGTAACGAAGTCGGACGCCTTGCTCGCCAGAAACACAGCCGGACCGGCGAAGTCTTCAGGGGTACCCCATCGGCCCGCAGGTGTGCGCTCAAGCACATGCCGATCCAGTCCAGGGAAGTCCCTCCTGGCCTGCACGGTCAGTGGCGTGCTGATATAGCCGGGCAGGATCGCATTTACTTGTATGTTGTCGGGAGCCCAGGCAACAGCCAGGCTTCGCGTGAGCTGCAGCACTCCTGCTTTGCTGGCCGCGTATGGCGAAGTACGGCCTGAACCGACTATCGAAGTGAGAGACCCGATGTTAATAATCTTCCCGCCGGTCTCTTTCATCACAGGATGCACAGCCTGAGAACAAAGGAACACGCTGCGTAGATTCGTGTCGATGATCCGGTCCCACTCGTCGACCGAGAAGTCCTGAGGCAGCTTGCGCACATTCATGCCGGCATTGTTGACGAGGATATCGATGCGTCCGAGCTCCCCCATCACCTGATCGGGCATGCGTTCAATGCTCTCGGGATCCTTTACATCCAGTTGTATGCAGAGAGTCTTCACTCCGAAGTCCTGCTCCAACTCCTGCGCCGCCGCGCCGCTCTTCTCCAGGTTCCGGGAGGCAATCACAATGGAGCATCCTGCGCCCGCGAGCCCGGCTGCGATCCCCTTGCCGATACCGCTGTTACCTCCCGTCACAATGGCTACTTCACCGGTCAGATCAAATAGATGTGGATTCAAAATGCCCTCCTTGCCTATACGCGTGACCCCAAGTGAGCGAGCACTGAACTTCAACGTGGGGCGGCAGTGTCGCCAGATTCCGCTCATTTGTGCGACGTGGTCCCCGCGATGGTAGCAGAATCATTTTCATTTTTCGGCATGCCTTGAGTCCTACTCGACAGTGGTGCCGAGGTTCTGGATCTGGCCGAGTCGCTTGCTGCACACGGTCGTGCTCTCAAAGAATGTAGAGCCTGGTAGCGTCACCTATTGACATTCATCATTGCCGATTGGTACGTTCTACGTAGGGGGTGTCGGCATGGGATACCTGCCTTCGCGCCTTCAATTCGATCCCAACAGGCACAGAAGGCGCGATCCAGATTCACATATGGTGACATTCTTCAGCACAGTAATGGGGGTGAATATGATCTCATGACTGCCCCGGTTCTATTCGTATCACGCCCGTCCTTTTAGGAACGCTTGCAAGAGAAAAAGGAGGTGTCCAAGTGTTCAACAAGACAAACAGGCTGCTTCAGGTGGGCCTGGCGGGGTCATTGTGTTTGGCGGTGCTGCTTTCCTCAGCACTGGTCGGATGTGCTCCAGCAAACGATGCTAACGGCGCACCCCCTGCCGCACCCACAGAACCAGACTACTATTGGCGCATGGCAAATTCATGGGTCCAGGAAGAGCGAAATGTGTCTATGCAGTTGTTCGCGGACCTTGTCAATCAGTATACGGACGGAAGAGTGCATATCGATTTCTATCCGGACGGCCTCCTCGGAACACACGATGAGATGTTCCACGCAGTTCAAGCTGGCGACATAGAAATAGCGAACGTATGTCCCTATGTCCATCTGATTCCGGGAGGCATGCTGAACTGGATGCCCTGGACCATCAGCACATACGACCAGCTGGCAGTCGCGGTTGACCGGAATGACGGTATCCTTTTCGACGTCATGACCGATGTCTATGATGAAGTCGGTCTCCAACTGCTGTGGTTCACACCTATGGGTCCTTACGGCGTTGGCAGCAACGTGAGACCTATCACACACCCCGACGACTTCGAAGGCCAAGTAATGAGAGTCTCTGGCTCGCTCGGCTTCGTCCGCTGTGTACAGAATATGTCGGAGGGAACTGGTCTGGCCCTCGAGACAATTCCGTGGGCGGATGTATATGGGGCTCTTGAACGCGGTGTTGTTGACTCGGCATGGAGCCTGTGGGGTTCGCTCATTGAAGAGCGCCACTACGAAGTCCTGACCTACTACACCGACCTGGGCTTTGGCTTTGACCAGAATAACGTGGCCATCAATCAACAACTGTGGCAGGGGCTGCCGCTTGACATCCAGGATGCGATCATGAAGGCAGGGGTGTTCGCTGAGGAACGGGATTTTGAGATTCACAGGCGTATAGATAAAGAGTATCAACTAGTACTCAGAGACTTCGGCTTGGAGATCCACTACCCGACGCCCGAGGAGAAGGCAGTCTTCCGTGAGAGGGCACGGATGGGTGAGGTCTGGGAGGAGCTATGTCTGCCGTGGTTTGAGGACCGATATCCGGACGGCAGAGCGAAGATGAATGAGGTGTTGGCGGAACTGGATCATATCCTCGAGAATTACTAGCCTTGCTCCTGGCTTATTAGCCTAGAACAGCACTCACGACCGCAGGGATGTGAGGTCCGATGATTCATCGCGACCTGCCATTCCTGCGGTCCGGAGCGAATGGAGGTTAAGAGTGGCCCAGATGAAGACCTTGTTGAGGTCAATGCAGAGTCTTCTGCACAGGGTGGAACTCGTGTGGTGTATCCTTGGCCTTGCTGGTTGCACACTGCTCGTTTTTGTCCAGGTTATTAATCGTTGGCTAATACGCTACCCACTCATGGGCATCGGTGATCTCGCCCTGTACGTGTTCGTTGCATTCATGCTGATAGCGGCCGCATATACCACATGGAATGAAGGACACATCTCCGTAGATTTCTTTCGTGATAAGTTCCTGTGGCACAGGCCACGGGGATTGTCCGTTCACAAGGCTTGCATGGTACTCATTGCACTGGCTGTAGCGCTGTCCATACTTCCTGCGACTCATAGATTCATGGCGGCAGCGATCCAATACCCGCAATATGGAACACTTGTCAGATGGTTCAACACCAGTTGGCTCCAGATAATGGTATTCGTGATGCTGGCTCTCATTCTGTTGCACTTGATTGTGATTGCACAACGGGATATTCGTAACGTGATACATCAGTATCGCTCCGGGGACGAGGCTTAGCCATGGATATCGGAGTTGTCGTCACGCTGGTCCTGTTCTTCGGAGGTATAGTCATCGGGCTTCCGATGGCCTGGGTGTTTCTCTCAAGCACTGTGGCAGGAATTCTGGTCACGGGCGGCTCTCTTGGATTCATACCCGGGACTGCATACCATGCGATCAACAGCTACATACTGATGGCTATTGCGTTCTTCATCCTGGCCGGAAATGTCATGGGCGAGGCAGGACTCGCTGACCGGATCATCCGCTTCAGTTACGCGCTGGTCGGCCGAGTCAAAGGCGGACTCATCAACGTGGGTATCGTTGCAACGTTGTTCATGAGTGCCCTCACCGGCTCTTCGATCCCCTGCATTGCCGCACTTGTTCCACTGCTCGTTCCGCGCTTCGAAAGTTACGGATACCAGAGGAGGTACACCACGGCGGTATTGTGTTCCGCCAGCTTCCTCGGATACCTGATTCCACCAAGTGTGCCGGTCCTGATTTATTGTCTCGTTGCCGGAGAATCAGTCGCTGCAGTCTTCCTTTCAACGGTCATTCCCGGCCTGTTGCTGGCAGGCGGCTATATGGTACTGAACCGATTCATGGTCGGCCATTATATGCAGCCCTCCACTGAGGTAGCGCACCAACCTGCCGGTTTCAAGGCCTCGGCTAAGGAAGTCGGAACATCGGCATGGAAGGCCTCTGCAGCCTTAGGACTGCCACTCATTGTTCTGGGTGGAATCTATGGCGGTGTATTCACACCAAACGAGGCAGGGGCTATCGCCGTCGTATACACGCTCTTCGTAGGACTCTTTGTGTACAGGGAACTGAAGAGAGACAAGTTCCTCGTGGTACTCAAGTCAACAGTGGTCACACTTGGCATGATAACACTGCTCCTGGCCTTCGGCACTGTATTCACCAGGTTTCTCATCAGGGAAGGAGCTGCTCAGGCCCTCGCGGAGGGAATGATTGGAATGTTCGAGAGTAAGATACTTATTCTCCTAATGATGAACCTGCTACTGCTGGTACTTGGCATGTTCATCGATGGCATACCGATTCTTATCGTTGCTGTACCGTTGATCCTCCCACTAATCAGGGAACTGGGCATCAACAACGTGCAACTTGGAGCGATCGTAGTCGTCAATATCGGGTTGGGAGTCGTCACTCCACCATATGCCATATCCATGTTCGTCGGTTCACGTCTGGGAGGTGTCCCATATGAACAACTGGTGAGGCCCATGGTTATGTTCTTGCTGATAGTGGGAATTCCTGTGTTACTGCTTGTGACATTCCTTCCTTGGCTGTCCCTCTGGCTGCCAACGGCGGTTGTCGGGCCAAGAATCGTCGGACCGTGGTAGCCCCCAAGTCTAAGGAGGTTATATGTTCAACACGCTGCTGGTCGGCGGAATAATCGTTGATGGCACGGGAAACGTTGGTTTTCCGGGAGCGGTCGCAATAGACTCCGACCGTATCAGGATACTCACAGGTGATGTGTCTTCTATCGACGCAGGCCACATCTTAGACGTATCTGGATGTATGGTGGCCCCCGGATTCATCGACGTCCATACCCATTCGGATCTCATGACACTGGCCGAACCTCTCAACGAGCCCAAGGTCTATCAGGGCATTACCACGGAGTTGGTCGGACAGGATGGTGTGGGCTATGCACCTCTATCGGAATCAAGTCTACTAACCATGGTTCGGTACTACGCCGGGATTAACGGAAGCCCACCACTCGACTACAACTGGCGATCGATGGCGGAGTACTTGCAACTATTCGAGGGAACCACGTCAGTCAATATTGGATCCCTGATGCCCAATTCCTGTCCGCGTCTCGAAGTTATAGGATGGGATAATCGACCTGCCACGGCCGATGAGATCCGAAGAATGCAGGAAATCGTAAGGCAGGCCATGTCTGAAGGCGCGCTGGGACTGTCATCAGGGCTGAACTACGCACCGGGGGTGTATGCCAGCACTGAGGAACTCATACAACTGTGCAAGACGGTTGCTGCTCATGGCGGCGTTTATTGCACTCATGTGCGATACGACCTGGGCGACCGTGCCCTCGACCCTTTCAGGGAGGCAATAAACATTGGAAAACGCAGCGGCTGTCCCGTGCAACTGACGCACTATGCCACAAATTACGCGACACGTGGCAAGGCCGACAGACTTCTGGAGCTTGTTGACAAGGCAAGGCTAGTTGGCCTTGACGTGACGGTTGACTCGTATCCATGGCCTGCGGGAAGTTCCGTACTACACATGTGTGTGCCCGTCTGGGCGCATGACGGCGGCCCGCAAGCCCTGCTTGAGCGGCTTAAGAATCCGGCCGAGCGCGCCAAGATGCGTACTCAAGGAGCGGGCAGCGTCTTGAATTACTCGGAGATGGTAATAAGTGCAATCGGAACCGAGAAGAACAGATGGTGCGAGGGGCGAACTGTAGCAGAGATTGCAGATGAGTTGAAGAAGGACCCATGGGACACGGTCTGTGACCTGATCATTGACGAGGATCTCTACGTCTCGTATTACGTTTTCAGCGGACACATGGACGACGTCAAACTCATTATGAGGCATCCCAGCCAGATGTTCTGCTCAGACGGCCTCAGAGTAGGAGGCAGACCAAATCCTCGTACATACGGCACCTATCCCAAGGTGCTGGGGCAGATGGTTAGAGACGAGAAGGTTCTCCCCATGGAACAGGCGATTCGCAAAATGACGTCGTTCCCTGCGCAACGGTTCGGGCTGAAAGACAGGGGCATTCTCCGTGACGGAATGAAAGCGGATGTCGTGGTGTTCGACCCCCTCACCGTCAGTTCCACTGCGACGTTTGAGAATCCTAAACAATATCCACTCGGCATTGAATACGTGTTCGTTAATGGAGAAATGGTCGTAGAGCAGGGCACACACACCGGTGCCACACCAGGCCGTTCTGTCACGCGGCGTGTTTAGTCAGTGCCAGGAATCCCTACCGATACTGTGAATGCTGGAGGACGTGTTGTTTGACACACTGATCACCAATGGGACTATCGTGGACGGCACAGGCAACGTAGGATACAAAGGGCATGTCGGCATCATTGGCGACCTCATGAGAGTATTCACCGGAGATGCATCACAAATCCAAGCTCACAATAAGATCGATGCATCACACCTGACGGTGGCTCCGGGCTTCATCGACGCGCATACCCATTCCGGACTGATCGCTCTGGAGGACCCTCGCAACGAACCGAAACTTCGCCAGGGCGTTACAACGGAAATCATTGGTGTCGATGGTCTCGGATACGCACCGTTAAGCAGGGAGAACCTGGAATTGATGCTGTTGCGCAATGCCGGCCTCGATGGATACCCCAACATCACCTACGACTGGAGTTCGATTCCAGAGTATCTATCTCGATTCCGGCAGAAGACATCGGCCAATGTTGCCTATCTGCTACCAAACAGTTGCCTTCGCGTCGAGACCACCGGATGGACTAATCGAAAGGCCACTCGTACCGAACTCGTGAAAATGAAAGAGATGATCCGTCAGGCTATGGCGGAAGGTGCAATCGGTATGTCGACAGGCCTGCAGTATCCTCCGGGGAGTTACGCCGATACGGATGAGTTGGTCCAATTGTGCGAAGTAGTGGCCGAGTGTGGTGGCATTCATGTAACCCATGTTCGCTATGATCTCGGCGACAGAATGTGGGATCCCTTCAAAGAAGCTGTGGTGATCGGACGGAGGAGTGGATGTCCAATCCACATTTCACACTTCTTTGCAACAATCCCACTTCGCGGTAAAGCCAGTGACATGCTTCAGTTCGTAGACGAGGCAAGACGTGAAGGAGTGGATCTGACCTTCGATTCATACCCATGGCCCGCGGGCAGCACTATGTTGGACATCGTCTGCCCGCAGGAAGACTATTCGGGAGGACCTCAAGAATTGCTGGCTCGACTGCGCAATCCAACAGACAGAAGGCGAATGCGAGACCAAAGCACCCATCTGGTTGGACAGAAAGGAGCCATGGTCATCAGTGCGGTACGGACCGACAGCAACAAGTGGTGCGAAGGCCTGACCGTTCAACAGGTATCGGACAGGCTGGGCAAAGATCCGTGGGACACGGTGTGTGATCTCCTCGTTGATGAAGAGTTGGCGGTCGCCTTCTATAGCTTCAGTGGCGACATGACTGATGTACAGGTCATAGTCAGACATCCCTCTCATATGTTCTGTTCGGACGCCCTGAGAATAGGCGGGCATCCGAATCCACGAACGTATGCCACCTACCCCAGGATTTTGGGACAGCTTGTGCGAGATGATGCAGTACTGACGATGGAGCAGGCAATCCGGAAGATGACATCCTTCCCAGCACAGCGATTCGGACTCTCTGACCGGGGTCTCCTGCGAGACGGAATGAAGGCGGATATCGTAGTGTTCGACCCCTTTACAGTAAGTGGCGTCGCAACATTCGAGAACCCGTGTCAGTACCCTCTGGGCATCGAATATGTGTTTGTTAACGGTGAACTGGTGGTTCACGGGTACGAACATACGGGAACTCTTGCAGGACAGCCGCTTTCTCGGGTGAACGCTCGGGCAGGACAGGCCGGCTAAGCTTAGAAGTCAGCGTCAGCAGAGCGATAATCATGAAACGGACCAATTCAGAGATGAGAGTTCAGGAAGGAGGCAACTAACAATGATCGCAGAAATCGGCAAACTGCCGCGAGTCAACCTTGGATTCTACCCCACCCCGATCACGAACGCCGCGCACCTGTCAGCAAGAATGGGAGGGCCCACTATATTCATCAAGCGCGAGGACCTCAGTGGTCTTGCGCTCGGAGGCAATAAATGCCGCAAGCTCGAATTCATACTGGCTGAGGCACAGCGGCAGGGAGCAACGGCGGTTATCAGCACGGCGAGCTCTCAGTCCAACTTCTGCCAGCAGTTGGCGGCTGCGGGACGGAAGCTTGGCATGAAGCCCAGCTTCGCCCTCATCAAGGGAGTACACACCGAGACCCAGGGCAATCTGCTGCTCCACAACATCCTTGACTCCGAGGTGGAGATCCTCGAAGTGGCGGACATGAACATGATGAAGGGTGACTTCATCAAGAACAAATGGGACGAGATGGCGGAGCGTCTGAAGTCGCAAGGAAAGCAACCGTTCATCATGCGGCATACCCTCCCGGATATATCCGCGATTCTTGGTGTGGTCGGCTGGGTTAACGTAGCGGACGAGTTGAACGGCCAGTTCGAGACTCTTGGTATAGAGCCCGACTACGTGGTCCTGGCGAATGGTGGTGGCGGTACCCAGGCTGGGCTCGAGATAGGAGCCCGGCATCTCGGAGCGAAATGGAAGGTAGTTGGAATCGCCGTACTTAACAACAGGGCGACCGCTACCCAGACAGTCGCTGAGCAGGCCAATGCCGCAGCAGAGTTCCTTGGTCTCGGGGTACGCCTCGATGCTGAAGAGGTGGAGGTCTACGACGAGTACATCGGCGAGGGATATGGCATCCCGACCAACCAGGGGATTGAGGCCATCCGTACGGTCGCTCAAACCGAAGCAATCTTCCTCGACCCGGTATACACATCAAAGGCGATGGCCGGCCTGGCTGACCTTGTCGCACAGGGTCGCTTCAAGCAATCCGACACCGTCGTCTTCATTCATACCGGTGGCATACCGGCACTGTTCGCATATGACAAGGAGATTGCCCACTGAGGGCTATTATCTGAAATGAAGAAGACACAATGGGAACATCTGCGACGCAACCACTTCGCCACGTTGGTTGAGCAGGATGCGGTTGTCATCATACCGGTGGCATCCATCGAACAGCACGGCGAGCACCTGCCTATCAACACCGATGCCAACAACTGTCATGCTGTTGCGACCAGAGCGGCGGAGAGCATCGACCGTTTCCCCGTGCTTGTGCTGCCGGTGGTATGGCCTGGCTATTCTCCGCATCACATGGTGCATCCAGGCACGATAACTTTGAAGTTTGATACCTTCCTCCACGTACTCACCGAAATAGCGGTGTGCGTGCACACACATGGGTTCAGGAAGATTCTGTTTCTGAATGGTCACGGCGGCAACTCTGCGATTATTTCCTCTCTGCGCCTCAAGTTAACGGCGGAGCACGAAATCTCGGTAGTAGGCTACACATACTGGGACCTTCCTGGAGTCGCTGCAGAATGGCGCTCGATATGTGAGACTGACAAAGGTTTCGCAGGTCATGCAGCCGAAGTTGAGACCTCGCTGCAACTCTATCTGCAACCAGATTTGGTCGATATGAAGGAAGCTCGATGGGTGCCTGGTGTATACGGCGATCCAACGTATGCCACTCGCGACAAAGGTGAGCGACTTCTGAATGCCGCGGTATCCGGCCTGATCGAAACAATCAATGACCTTCACTCCGGCGTACTCGACAAGCGACTCGAATGGGGAATAGAAGTTCCGATTGAATGAAATAGCACGAGCTGAATCAACGTCTGTCTATACGGCAAGGAGGAATGGATAGAATGAAACGCGCAGTCGTGACCGACAACGCTCCGGCACCTGCCGGACCCTACACACCCGGCTTGGTTACTGGCGATTACGTCTTCGTCTCGGGACAGGGGCCCTTTGATCCGAATACCAAAGAAATGCCTGAGAGCATCGAAGAGCAGACCGCCAGGACACTTGAGAACGTCAAGGCAATTCTCGAGGCAGCGGGGACAAGCATGGCGAACGTGGTCAAGGTTACGGTCCTGCTTACAGACCTTTCTGAGTTTCAGAACATGAACAAGGTGTATGAGCAGTACTTCCCGCAGCCGTTTCCGACCCGAACCACGTTCGGAGTGGCCCTTGCAGTAGCAGGAATGCGGATCGAGATCGATGCAATCGCATATATCGGTCAATGAGGCCGATGTGTTGATATTGTCACATCCTGAAAACGAATAGCGCGAGGTGTTATCCCATGCTATCTGAACTGAGCTACGTTGATACTCCATCCTTGCTCGTCGATATCGACAAAATGGAGCATAACCTGCAGGAAATGGCCGCAATAGCGGCCGATGCACGAGTCACCCTGAGGCCTCACGTCAAGACTCATAAGTCACCGTCTCTGGCACTTCGGCAACTTGAGCTTGGCGCCCAAGGGATTACCGTTGCTAAGATCGGCGAGGCCGAAGTCATGGCTGACGCGGGTATACGGAACATACGGATCGCCTATCCCATAGTTGGCGAGTCCAAGTTGAGCCGACTAGCCACACTGATGGAGAGGGCGGACGTGTCGATTTCGCTGGACAACTTGGAGGTCGCACGCGGACTATCGGAGTTGGGGCAGCGCGTTGACAAGCCTATTCCCGTACTACTGAAAATCAACACAGGACTCGACCGTGTCGGAGTTATGCCCGAGGAGGCCCTCAACCTGGCCCAAGGCATTGACTCTCTGCCCGGTGTTCGCCTGGTCGGCATCCTCACTCACGAGGGTCATGCCCTCAAAGAGCCTTCCCGAGAGGGGGCAAAGCAGTGCGCCATTCAGGCCGGCGAAACCATGGTGCAAACTGCACGGTTGCTTCGCGATGCCGGACTTGGGATTGAGGAGGTCAGCGTCGGCTCCACACCTACCGCACGTGATATCGCATACGTGCCGGGAGTGACGGAGATCCGCCCCGGCACGTACATCTTCAACGACTTCAATGAAGTCACCGTAGGTGTCGCCACTGAGGAGACCTGCGCCCTGACTGTACTCGCAACCGTGGTCAGCATCCCATCGAACGATCGCGCGGTGCTCGACGCAGCTTCGAAGACACTCACATCCGACCTGCTCAGTCCGCCCTCAGGTCGAAAGGGTTACGGCTACATCAAGGGCTACCCGGACATCACCATTGCACGGCTCACTGAAGAACACGGCATCCTCTCACTGCGCGATGCACGAACCAGATTACGGATCGGTCAACAGGTCGAGATTATCCCCAATCATATCTGTCCTGTGGTCAACCTGGCGGATATTATGTACCTGATGAGAAATGGGGTTTGCGAGGGACAGATCGAGGTTCTCGCCAGAGGCAAGAACAGATAGAAAACCGAATGTGCTTCCCCAAGAAAGGCGACGCATGGTGAGGATGCGGCGAGTGACGCAACATCGGCTGAGGGTCCAGCTACAAGGAGCTACGACCACATTCAGGGCATGGAGACGCATCCTGTTCATGGCGGCGGGGATCGCTAAATAAGTGGCATCCTTACTGGTCTGAGGGAGAGCATGAATCAGCAGAGGGCCTTTCGGAGTGACATGAACGAGGAGAAGAGGTGGGCACATGAATATCTATGAAGCATATGGAATCAAACCGGTCATTAATGTTGCGGGCGCGATGACACGATACGGTGGAACGATCGTTGGACAGAAGGTCCTCGATGCGATGGAAGAGGCAGCCCGCTACTCTGTGCCAATGGATCACCTGCAGGCAGCGGCCAGCCGGATCATTGCTGCCCGGACTCGTGCCGAAGCTGGCATCGTAACCTGTGGTGCTTCGCACGCACTTACGCTGGCAACCGCAGCATGCATCTGTGGTTGGGATGTGGCTCGCATGAACAGGCTCCCCCACACGAAGGGAATGCCCAATGAGGTGATCATGCCGCTGCATCACATATCCGGATATGACCACGCGATTGAGGCTGCTGGCGCAAGGATTATACCCGCCGGAGTTTTCAATGACACTCCGGAACCATTCACCGTTCGTCCTGCGGATCGTTGGGAACTGGAGTCATGCATCACTGAACACACGGTTGCTATAGCCTTCGCGCCACTGCCCGGTTCGCAACCACCGCTTGAACAGGTGATTGAGTTGGCCCATAGGCACAGCCTCCCTGTGATCATCGATGCTGCGCCGCGGGTACCACCGATAACGAACCTGCATGAGTATATAGATATGGGCGCCGACCTGGTGGCCATTAGCGGCGGCAAGGGCATCAGGGGCCCGCAGGCCAGTGCCATTCTCTGTGGGCGCAAGGAACTGATTGGTTCCGCGCTTCTCCAGATGCTCGACCTGGCGGGTGAGAGGTTTGCCGACTGGAATCCTCCGTCAGAACTCATACCCAAAGATAAGCTGCGAGGAAAACCACTGCACGGAATCGGCAGGAGTGGAAAGGTAACCAAAGAGGCGATAATCGGTTTGCTGACGGCGCTCGAGAGTTTCGACGAAGAAGAGTTCGCGACACTCTGCGCCACACGCCTTCCCCTTGTAGTGTCGATAAGGGATCAGGTGGCTGACATCGAGGGAATAGAAGCACAGCTTTGTATGGACGAAGAAGAGTATTACCCGATGCTGCAACTGAAGATCGACCCGAAGGTCAACGGACGGAGCGCACTCGACGTAGCCCGCAGACTCAAGCAGATGGAGCCGGCCATCTATTTAGAGGAGAGCCAGATTGAGCAGGACATCCTCTATCTTGACTCTCTGAACCTGGACCAGGATGAGACAGCCGCGATTGTAGGCGCACACCTTCGGATCGCAATGACGGACTAGCATCTATTCAAAGGAGCCGACGTCGACCGTAAGCTGCGACACACGCGCGTATGTCGGACTTATAGCTCCAGCCCCACACTGAACGCTTCGGCTGTGACCGCACCGATTCGACAGTACTTGCGCGTTGGCTTATCAAGGAAGACTACAGGATCGACCCCCAGGAAATCTATGGCTCCATTCGAAGTCGCGCATTCCTCCGAGACATGAGTCTCAACAACCCGTCCAAGCACGAGAAAGTGGCTGTCGAGCTCGATTAACTGGTGCACAACACATTCCAGGTTGATCGGACACTGTTCAATCATGGGTGCGTTCACAAGAGTTCCGTGGAATATGCTGAACGCGCAACGCATCACCTTGTCGACATCTGCTCCAGACTTCACACCGCAATAATCGACCTCTCGTGCCTGCGAGGCCGACGGCACATTGACGGAGAACTCAGAATTGGCACGAATACCACGCATGGTGTAGCGTGCAGGGCGTATAGCAACAGATATCATCGGCGGTTCCCCGTTAGCCACTCCTGCCCAGGCTGCCGTCATGAAGTTCGGTTTTCCGTCAACAACTGCCCCGATGAGCAATGCCGGCATCGGGGCGATCCACGCTTGTGGGCCCTTGATGATCTTTGCCATGTTCAGTGTCCCTCCTATGTGGCAGGCGCCCTAAACCTGCAATGTGTAATGGCGAACGCATGGTCAGCAATGTATTCGAGGTCGAATCTCGGCTCCCTGACCCAAGATCCGGCCCGTGCTCAAGCACTTGCCCCGACACCACCAATGGGAAGCTGTATCGACTAGGAGTCCTCAACTTCACCAGCCCTGGTTTCTGCCTGGCCTGTGACCCCTTCCAGAAGTCTTTCAAGCATTTCCGTCGCATCTCCTGGAAGGAAGAGAACTTCGTCATCATAGAATAGCGGGTTCTCTACTCCCGAGTAGCCGGGCTTCCGGGTGCGTTTGCATATTACTACCTGTTTGGCCTCGTACACCCTCAACACTGGCATTCCGGAGATCGGGGTTCCTGATGAGGTGTTGGCAGCGGGATTGACTACATCGCAGGCTCCGATCACCAGCCCAACGTCGGTGGTGCTGAAATCATCGTTGATGGCATCCATCTCCAGTAGTTTTTCGTACGGCACACCAGCTTCAGCGAGCAATACATTCATGTGCCCAGGCATCCTTCCCGCAACGGGATGTATCGCGAATCGGACTCGCACTCCCCTTGCCTCAAGTGCTTGAGCGAGTTCCCACACCTTAAACTGCGCTTGTGAGACCGCCATTCCGTAGCCGGGCACGATAATAACTTCCTTGGCGTTCCTGAGACTCTCAACAGACAACTCGCTCGCATCAGCCTTGTCCGATGCGGCTCCTCTCTGACCCTCTTTGCCGGAGGTATCCTCCGAGGACGAATTCACGAATCCTAAGAACACGGTCAGCAGGCTCCTATTCATAGCACGGCACATCTTATGACTCAGCAGGATGCCCGAAGCTCCGACCATCGCACCACCGGCCACCAGCAAGGCATTCTGTGTTACGAAGCCACAGAACGACGCGGCCAGCCCGGATGCGGCATTGAGGAACGTAATTACTACAGGCATATCCGCGCCGCCTATGCGCATGGTGACGACCACTCCCAGTGCCACGGCGAACGGCAAAAGCATGAGGGAATAGAGCCAGAGTCCGCCCGCCTGGAACGCCGCTCCTACCGCCCAGTAGAGAACGAGAACAGCGATGATCGCCACGGTCAACAACGAATGCCGTGGCAACATGACAGCCTGCTCGTTCAGTACGCCGTGCAGTTTTCCTGCCGCGACCAGACTGCCACTCAGCGTGAAGGATCCAACAGCGACCGCGAGGCCGGTAACTCCAAAGGTAGCGACCTGAACAGTGCCCGTTGCCAGCGGCCCGGAAGACTCGGCAAGTGCGATCAGCGCAGATGCCGCCCCGCCGCAACCATTCAACAACGCCACAAGTTGAGGCATCTGAATCATTTTCACCTGAATTGCCAGAGCGGCACCCACTGCGCTGCCTATAGCTAATGCAATCAGCACAGATCCAACAGTGAGAAGCTGGTGCTGAGCCATGACCAGGATAATGGCGGAGAGTATCGCTACCGCTGCAACTAGATTGCCCCAGCGTGCATACCGTGGAGAGCTCAGCAGTCGTATGCCACCCAGAATTGCCGCCGCAACGATGAGATAGAGGATAGTTGTGAGTTGCATCTACGCTCTCCTCCTATCCCGCTTCCCTTTGAACATAGCGAGCATCCTTCCCGTAACCAGAAATCCACCCACGACATTTACCATCGCGAGAGCCATGGCCGTCAGTGCCAATCCCGTGCTGGAAGTGGTTACCGCCACTGCGGCCGCCACCAGTGCCCCCAGAACCGTCACCCCGGAGATCGCATTGGTGCCGGACATGAGAGGAGTATGCAGCAGTGAAGGCACTTTGGTGATGGCCCAGTACCCCACCAGGCCAGAAACGACGAAAACAATCACAAGAACGAGCATAATTGCACCCTTTCGCGATGGATTCAGAACGCCTATTGCGTCTGACCCATGGCCTTCAGTGTTCCATAATGAACGATCTCGCCGGCAATCGTCACCAGCGTACTATTGACGATTTCATCTGAACGATCTAACACGAGTTGCCCATTGTGGACCAGGGGTTCCACGAAGTTGTAGATGGTGTTGGCATACATCGCGGTAGAGTCAGTAGGTACATAACCGGGCAGATTGGCGATGCCACTTATCAATACGCCGTGCTCCCACACTTCCTGGTTGAACTTGGTGCAGGTGCAGTTTCCCCCCTGATCCACAGACACATCACAAATGATCGACCCATTCCGCATTCCTTTCACCATGTCTTCGGTGATAATTATGGGAGCTACCTCCCCGGGAACCAGTGCGCCTGTGATTACAATGTCGGATTCCGCCAATAGAGGTGCGAGAATCTCTTTCTCCTTCTCAATCCACTCTGCCGGCAGGGCTTTGGCATAGCCACCCTCACCTGTCGCCAGTTCCTGCGGAACGTCAAAGCCAACGACCTTCGCACCCAGACTTGCCGCCTGTTCGCGAGCATCAGCCCGAATATCAACTGCAGAAACAACCCCCCCAAGCCTCTTGGCTGTGGCAACGGCCTGCAAGCCGACGATTCCCGTGCCGATAACCAGCACCTTCGCAGGTGGCAACATCCCAATAGCTGTCATTGTCATTGGGATCATTCGGGAGAAGCGGTCGGCCGCCATTACCACCGCTTTGTAACCAGCCACAGTGCTCATAGCAGTGAGAGCATCCATCTTCTGCGCCCGGGTTATCCGAGGTATGCTGTCCATTGTCAGTGCAGTGATGCCTCTGTCCCTGAGCTTATACACAAGGTGGTGGTTATTCGGTGAAGCCGGATGAAGGAAGCATATGAGAATGGCGTTCTCCTTCATCATGTCAACCTCATGTTTGCCCTTGGTCTGGTTGGGTAGAGGCTCCTTGACCTTGAGAATCACATCTGACCGGCCATAAAGCGTTTCTACATCATCCACGACCTCGACTCCAACCGCACGGTAGTCATCATCCACAAAGAAGGCTCCTTCACCAGCTGCAGATTCCAGCACAACATGCATGCCCAGCTTTGCGTACTTTTCACAGGCAGTTGGGATAGCCGCAACTCTCCTCTCCCCCGGAGCAAGTTCCTTTGGGATTCCCAATACAATCTGTCCTGAAGACATTTCCTACCTCCTCATAACATGGTCGGCTCTCGATGTAACCTTGTTTCGTAACCACTCATGCTGCCACATTGCTGACAGAAGCAATAAGGTTTGTGTGTACCGCGCGCCTGTACTTAGAACGAGGGGCAATAGAACTGGTGGAAACACACCAGTTCCTGCCAGTATAGGCAGTCGGCTCTATCAGGCGCATGTCTGCACACAGCTTGACCAACTGACGAAGGCAAGCAGGCCGTGGTGCGACAACCATCCTGCAAACCAGTTTCTCCACCAGTACCTCTCGCAAGACAGAAGACCCGGCCTTCTCCGGCTGTGACAGTGAATCTTCTTCTTGTTCAGGCCCCTTAATGCTATCCTCCGAGCAAGGCATCAGGTATCGAGCCCTCGGCAAGCATCGCATCGAGAGCTGCCACGAAGGTTTCCATTGTCTTATCGATATCCGCTTTTGTGTGTACCGATGCCATGACAAAATATGCACTACCTATCGCTGTCAGAAGGTCGACGCCACGTTGCAGAAGATGCAGTACGAGTCTGTCACGAACAGGACCGAATGTGGGATCGGTAATCTTCCTGACGTCATGTGTTGGCGCCATGGATACATCCTCCGGCTCAAAGTCTATCGGGCCGAAATAGAGGTGGAGAATGGTGCGTCCGTAGAGCCTTCCCTTGATGCCTCTCGCTTTGAACGCCTCATTAGCCTTCTGGCGAAAGTAGTTTCCCTGGGTTCTGGCAGCCTCATGCGGCGCACCATCGAGGTAGACCCTGCACGCGGCGACACCGGCTGCGGCAACGGGAGCATTCGCATTCCACGTGCCACTGTGGGAGATGCGCTTCTCGGCGGGGGCCGTAGGACTAAGTGCCTCCATGATGTCGGCTCTTCCGAGCACTGCTCCGACGGGAAGACCGCCACCGACACATTTACCAATCGTAGTCAGGTCAGGCTTGACCCCCTTGAGCGATTGCCATCCACCCGGGGCGTCACGGAAGCCGGTGACCACCTCGTCGATCAGCCAGACGGTACCATACGTCTTGGTCAGGTCAGGAAGCGCGTAGAGCAGTTCATCGGAGATCGGTACCTGGCCCGCCATGTGCGCGCCTCCCCCCTCGGTCATCAGGATAGCGTACTCCCGGGTTGCAAGTGCCTCCTGCACTGCCTCGAGGTTATTAAAGGGAATCACATCCACATTTTCCGCCAACACTCCAGGAAGGTCCTTGCGGACAAGCTCCTCTCCCCAACCATGGAAGTTCTCGTCGAACCGAAGTACCTTCCTCCTTCCAGTGAAGATGCGGCTGAGCCATATCGCCATCATGTTCGCTTCCTGTCCGGCGGTGCAGAACTCGATCCTCTCTGCAACAGGCATCATCTGTTGAATCAGTGATGCCCACTCAATCTCAAGCTCGTGGTTATCGCCGTAAAGAATTCCTTTCGCAACCTGTTTTTCCAGAGCCTCCACGACGGCCGGATGACTGTGGCCCAGAATCAGAGTGCCATGGCCCATGACGTAATCGATGTACTCGTTTCCATCGACATCCCACTTCCGTGAGCCCTTCGCGTGTGTGATGTAAGGTCTGAACGGATTCAACACCCGCGCTGCGTGTGTCGCACCGTCTGCCGGAAACAGGCGTACTGCCTGTTCGTGAAGTTGCTGTGATCTGGAATGACTCCTGACGTATTCTTCCACTAACCGGTCTTGTTTTGACTGCATCGCCGAAGACCTCCTACTGTTACTCTTGCCGAGTCCTGGAGAGTGGCTTGGTCGACGCCGACCACAACCGTCTGACGCACCGACTACTATAGCTACCCACTGTCTGGAACACAATGGTCCCGCCAGCATCAACGAAGCGACCAGGAACGCGGATGCGGTTACCTGTGCCAACAACCGATAGAAGCTGAACGTTATCCAGCGGTATCTCGCTATGTCGGTGCACTACCCTCCAACTCCCATGACCTGCGGCATGAGCAGGCGGGGAAGGAACAATGCGAGGTCAGCCCAGAAGGTCGTGACCAACACTACCGGTACGGCGCCGAAAATCATGAACGTCAGCGCTGGCTTGATCATTTCATCGATGGTGACATTGCCAACACGCCCGGCCAGATACAGGATCGGCGCCATAGGCGGAGTGACATTCCCGAGTCCAAGGTTGACGCCAAGGATCGCCGCGAAGTGTACCGGATGAACGCCCAAATGCGTCATCAAAGGGAAGAGCAGCGGAGCTGCCAGCAAAGTGCCTGTAAAATCATCCACGATCATGCCGAGCAGTATCAGGAACACATTAACCATGAGCAGTGTCAGGTAGTAGTTATCCGTGATGCCGCTGACAAACCGGATCATATCCTGGGGAATATTCTGCATGGTCATTATGCGGCTGAGAATGAGCACGAAGATCACCATCAACACGACCACGCCCGTGGTAGTTGCCTGGGTTGCGAACACCTTACCTATATCCCTGGCCTTCAAGTCGCGATGAATGACCAGGCCGATGAATATGGCGACTACCAGAGCCACCGCAGCCGCCTCGGTGGGCGTGAAAATGCCGCCGTAAATGCCTCCAAGCAGAATTACCGGCATGGTTAGCGCGAAGAAACCCCGCCGACTGGCCGCCACCACCTGTTTCGCCTGATTCTTGATTCCCACTGCAGGCATTTTGACAATATTGGGGTCGTTACGAACCATGAAGTAGTTGACCGTACAGTAGATGATGATGGTAAGAATGGCAGGACCGATTCCCGCAAGAAAGCACGCGGTGACCGACGTCATGGTGATGAAACCATAGAGTATCATCGGCACACTCGGGGGAATGAGCTGGCCCAACACCGAGGACACGGCCAACAGCCCGGTAGCGTACCCTCGGGTGTAGCCCCTCTTCTCCATTTCTGGAATGATCAGGCCCCCCAGGGCAGCGACGGCTGCCGAGCAGGTCCCCGCAATAGCTCCGACAATCGCGCAGCTGACAATGGCAACCATACCAAGACCACCCGTAATCCTCCCTACCAGGGCCTCGGCAACCGCAACGAGGCGTGAGGAAATGCCGCCTATCGTCATGAATCCGCCGAGCATGATGAAGAACGGAAGTGAGAGAAGGGTGAGAGATTTCATCTTGTGAAATGCTACCGGCAACTGGGAACCGGGATCGAAACCGAACGTGTAGATCAGAAACACCACCCCACCCATGAAAGCAAACGGAGCAGGAACGCCGAGAATGAGAAGGCCGATCAGTATAGCCAGACATATGACCAGCCCCAGGTACGGTATACCGAACAGTGCGGACTCCAAGTCTATTTACCTCCCGTGGCAAGGGGTGGCTTGTGCCAGAATAGCTGCCTTGCAAGATCCAATGTCTCTACTATGAAGTAGAGGCCCCCGAGTATTCCTGCGGAAAGAAAGAAAGAGGAACGGGCATACACCAGCGGGTACCTAAGGGTAGCCGTCTGCGGGCCAAATCGCAGGTCCTGCATGAAGAAGTTGAAGCCCCACACCAGAAACAGCATGGCAAGACCCAACGTAACTACTGATGCTACGAACTTCACCTTCAGGCGACGTCGCGCGTTCTTGATCGCGATGTCAACCACACCTACCCTGATATGAGAACGGTCATACGCAGCATAGGCAGCACCGGTCATGTACATCCAGAACGCAGGAGTTATCGCAACCTCTTCCACCCACAGCAGAGGAAGCTGAAATACGTACCTCAGCCATACCTGCGCGAATACGAGCAACACCAGGGGCACCGCAGCAGCTACCATCAGATACCGCATGAATCGTGGAATCCAAAGAAAAAGCATATTCTCCAGAAAAGATGAGTTGTTCACTCTATCTCCTTCCTCCACCGGCTGAGGGAGCCCTCTTGGAGCTCCCTCAGCGCGATTGTCAGGTAGTTAATCCCCGCTTACACTACGTAACGCGCGGGATGCCGAGTTCGTCGCATACTTCATCGAGGAATTCGGCACTGATCAGTGGGACCAGCTCTGGCCACACATCCTCTCGAACCGCGGCAGCCATTGTCTCCCACTCCTGATCGGTGGGGATGAGTATGGTCCAGCCGTAGTCCTGGAGCATGGCCATATAAGTCTCGTCCATTTCAGCGACGTACTCCAGCTGGATCTGCTGCTGCTCCTGGATTGTGTCAAGGATGATCTGCTGGTCGGTAGGATGCAGACTCTGCCAGGCATCCTCATTGATCGCCCACCAGTTGGGTTCAATGTAATCCTTGTAGTGAAGCCATACGCTGTTCACGTCCCTGAACATCCACGCCTGCATGGGACCACCACCCTGCTGTCTTTGAACGATTCCCGTAGTGATCGCACTGTACACCTCGCCAAAAGGTATGGCAGCTACCATATATCCAAGTCGCTCGTAGGTAAGCCGACAAGCGGTAAGTGCCATCACCCTGGTCTTCATGCCTTTCGGCACATCAGGGTCAAATGGTGCGTTCGGGACATCTGTGAGACTCGTTCCTCCTACTCCGGAAGCAAAGTATCCCAACACTCGGTAGTTCAGGCCCCGGGTGACCTCATTCAGCAGGCGGTAGACAACGGCGCCAGGCTCGCACAGTCGTCGCTGAGCATCGTAGTCGATATAGAGGAATGGCATGTAGTACCCAATGGCGATCCTGGGATCCCAGCTATCGTCGAGTGCTTCGGCCATCATCTCGATGTCACCGCGCTGAATCATTTCGTTGGTTAGATCCCACGCGCCCAGAGCGGCATCCGCGTACACAGTAACATTCACGCGCCCATCAGTCCGGTCGCCGATCTTGTCAGCCAACTCAAAACAGGCTTGGGCAAGATCGGTCTCAGATCCAATGGCAGTGGTCATACGCCAATTGTATGTATAATCGGGCTCAGCATCAGGATCGGCGGGACCAGGAGAAGGACCTGCCGGGGTACAACTGGTCGCCAGCATCGCCACCGCTACCAGCGCAGTTGCCAGAATAATTGCGGTCTTTCGTAGCATCGTCTTTACCTCCTTACGGTTTCATCTACGCCTCAACCTGTCTACTGCATACATTTCTCATACAAGGCTCGTAGCCATTTCACCTCCAGACCAGTTACACGGAGCAAAGAACGGCCATGAGGCGCAGGTGTCACAACACACACCAACCGTGAGGTATCCACAAACCTGCTGCACCAGGGAACCGCAGAACTCCCCAACCAGAATGAGTTCTCTCCGAAACTACAAGCGATCCGGACTATCGACCAGTTGTCCAACCGCCGAGAACACCAGCTAAGGAATCCACCCTCACTCGAAACCGAGTATCGGGGGCGAATACAGCGTACAGTCACCGTACCAGTCCGATATTGACTGTGTCAATACCTTTCAGGCTCTTTGTCAAAGTGTGTGGAAAGCGGCAGGGAGTGGGGTAAACGCCAGGAGCATCTTTCTTCGGTACACCTCCACGTTTCTGAGCCCGTATGAAGTCCTCTTGAGCATCTTGATC
>SKVJ01000046.1 GCA_007129495.1 Dehalococcoidia bacterium
AAATGCACGTGATCTTCCATGGCCGCCACGGGCAGGGAGATAGTGACGAGATTGCCGACGATCATGGTTTCAGCCCAGGTGTGCCCCGGGGTACTCTTGGGGGATATGCCCGGCAATGTTAAGTTATCGCTCGGAGGATTTGATGGAGCAGCACCCCGATCATCGTCCTCGGTGTGTATGACTGAATTCGGATCGGTGGTGTCTCCCGTTACGGGTGGGGTTTCCGTGCTGCGGGACGTTATGCCGGGGACACATGCGGTTGCCAGGACTAACAGAGAGATTGCGATCAGTGCTATTGCGAAACGTGCAGACATGTTGGTGTTCCTCCTTAAGACGAGCGCGACTCCACGATGTTAGCATTCGCTGTATCACTGCTGTCCGATGACTCCTTGTCCACTGCTACCGGTGGTAGCGCACGGTCGAGGACTGGTGATCGCGAGACGACACGGCCGTCACTCAGTTCAACGATCTCTCGAGCGCACCGAGCTAACTGCGGATTGTGGGTTACCATGACGATTGCTCTGCCCTCTTCGTTGAGATCCATGAACAGGCTCATCACCTGCCGTCCGGACGCCTGATCCAGATTCCCGGTGGGTTCGTCGGCCAGAATGACTGCGGGGTCGTTTACCAACGCGCGAGCTACGGCCACACGCTGCTGTTCTCCTCCGCTCAACTCCGAGGGACGGTGCGATGCTCGGTGCTGTAGTCCAACGCGGTCCAACACCCTCCTTGCTCCGTTCAGGTCCTTCGACCCTCGAAGCACCAGTGGCAGCATTACGTTCTCGAGCACTGTCAGTGAAGGTATAAGGTGGTACTGCTGGAAGACGTAGGCGAGGCGCCCGCGCCGGAATGAGGTCAGTTCCTCTTCCGACAGCAAATCGAAACGTACGTCATCAAACAGGATCTCGCCACCTGTGATGCGGTCGACGCCACCCATGACATTCAGAAGGGTTGACTTTCCGCTGCCTGATGGCCCCATAATCGACAGGAATGCCCCCGGTTCTATCAGGAGTGAAACCTGATTGAGGGCGTTCACTTGTGCTGCTCCCTCGCCGTAGATACGCGATACACAGTTCAACTTGAGCATTTGATCGCACTCCTTAGGAAGACGTTCTTACCGCGTCGGCTACCCGCATGCGTGAGGCACCAAGCGCGGGATGCAGCGCAGCGATCATCGAAACTGCCGCTGCGAGTCCGATCGCTAGTGGTATATAACTGTACACGGGCATAACCGCCACTCCTCCCAGTATCAAGGGCCCGGCGACCATCGCGAGTAACAGTCCTGCCAGATAGCCACCTATGCCCCCCAGTAGTCCCAGCACAATGGATTCCTGCAGGAACATCGATACTATCTGGCGCCGCGATGCTCCCACCGCACGCATGATACCGATGTCTTTCCTGCGCTCTGCCACCATTGCTGTCATGGAGTTCATAACACCGAAAAGCCCTACCAGCAGTGTGATAGAAGCAAGCATGAGCACTACGGCGCGCATGCCGTGCCACATGCCCAGTTCCGCCTCTGCAACCTGCCTGACAGCTACCGCGTGAATGCCCGGTATATCATGGGTGAGCGCATGGGCGATCATTTCCACGGGACATCCGGTGCAAAGAGCGCGCACGTCAATGGTTGACACCACCGGCCCTCTTGCCGAACTCTGCTGCAAAGTAGGAAGTGGTACAAACAGCAGGAAGTCATCGTTCGAACCGCTCTCTCCGAGCACGCCCGCGACTTTGTAGTTATGACCGGAAATGGCGAGTGTATCGCCTGTAGACAATCCGAGAGCTTTGGCTGCCACGGCTCCTGCTACCAGGTCATCATCACCTTCGAGGTATCCGCCCTCGGAGAAATCCCACCACACTCGGATAGCCTTCTCCTCTCTTGGTGCGACCCCGACGAGCGTCACATTTCGATCTCCTACCGAGGCCGGAAGGTAGAGCCTGGGCGCCACGATTGCGATAGGACCGGGATCCGATATATTCATGTCGGCGCGGATTGCGTCGTCGGCAACCTGCTGAATCCTGGGAAGGACGGCTTGATCCAGCATGGTTTCTCCAACTGTGACAGAGCCCATGGTCAAGCCACCTAGCTCCACATCGAGCCTCGCGGTTGCCGGCACAATGGTCAGGTTTGGTCCATACCGCTCCATCTCAGCGCGTAGCAGGTTTTCCCCAGCGGTTCCTACGGTGAGCATCGCAATGATAGTCATGATTCCTATCGAGACACCGAATACCGAATGGACCACGCGGCGTTTTCGCCGCATCATATCCTTCAACACGATGGTTGTGAGTCTCATAATACGTTTCCTTGAACTTTCCCCGATATCGAAACCGGATTATTGAGTGGTTTGAATGGGTCGGGAACGCAGGAGCCCTGTGAAGCGCCATCCTCTCCCGGCATCAGATCTGCCAGATTCTTCGACATCACGACTGAATCCATTGCTTGGGCCATCTCAGCCCAAAGGGTCCGCGTCGTACAACTCTCCGAGCGGGGGCACCTTTCGGGATAAAGCACACAGTCGGTTGTGCTGAGCGGTCCCTCGAGCAGGTTCAGCACCTCTCCGAGTGGAATGCTTTCAGGTCTGCGCAACAACGAAACACCACCGCCCGGACCGCGCGTGCTCCTGAGAATACCGCCACTGATGAGCGGCCCCACGATATGTTCCAGGTAGGACAGCGAAACGTTCTGTCTTTGTGCAATGTCTTTGAGCTTAACTGGATTGTTACCGCTGTGCGTGGCAATATCGAGCAAAGCCCTCATGCCATACCGTGGACGAGTACCTAACTTCACTGTTTCAACTCCTTTGCCGTGAATGTTGATTAATCTAGTCAACAATATGACGACAATAAATCTCTGTCAAATCAACTGAGCAAGTGTTTCGTCGTCGTTAGCCAGAAACCGCTACAATCGCGTCGTTACGCCAACCATTGCCCTGATGCTTGACTTTCAACTGCCAAGCGGGAGAAGTTGTTATACGGCACCACCAGAGACGACGGCTGGCTGTGCCGGTATATTGAATTCGATCTGCTAACCTCTTGACGTACGCTACCATCTGAATGTGTAGAAATCGTGAACATTTATGGGAAATAGAATGCAGAGAGGTCGCGCAGGTTCAGTACCGAGCAATCTGTGTGATGATCGATAGGACTGCAGGGGAATGTTGGCCCGCAGGTGATACGATGGGTTGCCTGATGCATGTGGTGTGGTAGCGGGCAGAGCATCCCTCGTCAGTCGGGCTGTGTCCGCCGTTCGCAAAGGGTGGCCTCTGCGACTTTGCGGTAATGGTATCCTTGGACTGCAAGTGTGGTGAAAGCCGCGAAACATCCGGGTTTTCGGAAAAGGGTCCACCCAAACAGTCTCCAGTAATGTCTTCGTCCTGGCTCGCGAATGCCCACGATCCACATACATCGCAGAAGTGCGCGGATGTAGCGAGGGCCGAAGTTTCTCCTTCTCCTGCCAAGTGGCTGGTATTCCCTTAGGAATCTGAGGATACGGTCATAGTAGTATCTCGGTGCATAGATAGTACGCACGACTTGTCTGTAGCCGCTGGTCAGTGTTTCAATCCCCATCTTCGGGATGAAGTTTGTCGAACCATCTGTGTTGTCACCCGTTCCCTTTGGCAGCAGGCGATTCTCTTTGCGCAGACGCGTATGGAGTGGGGTTCCAGGAGGCGCCATCAGCACGCCTACCATGGCGGTGACGATGCCGCTATTCTGGATGAAACTGATCTGGTTTCGGAAGATGGAAGGTGGATCTCCGTCGAATCCGACGATGAATCCGCCCTGCACCTGGAGGCCATGGCGCTGAATGCGCTTGACCGATGTGAGGAGATCGCGTCCCTTGTTTGGCATCTTGTTGCATTCAATGAGGCTGTCCTCGTTAGGGCTCTCGATGCCGACGAACACGGTGTCGAAATCGGCCGCTACCATCAACTTCATCAACTCCTCGTCGTCGGCCAGATTGATGGAGGCCTCGGTTATGAAGGTGAACGGATGCTTCCTGGCTTCGCTCCAGTCGATGATGGCGGGGAGAATCTCCTGTTTAAGCTTGCCCTTATTGCCGATGAAATTGTCATCAGTGAAGAACACACCACCCCGCCATCTGTGATGGTAGAGTGAGTCCAACTCGGCCAATACCTGCTGGACAGTCTTCGTTCGGGGTATATGGCCGTTCATCACGACGATATCGCAGAACTCGCAATTGAAGGGACAGCCCCTCGAGTACTGCAGACTCATGGACTGATAGACGTGACTGTTTACCAGCGACCACATGGGGATGGGGCTGGATGCGATGTCGGGCAGATGAGAGGAAGAGTAGACGTGGGCTGCGCAGCCGTGTTTCAGGTCGGTAACCAGTTGCGGCATCAGGTTCTCCGCTTCACCGTAAACGAGGTGATCGATATCATCGAAGCCGAAGTCTTCGTATCCCGGTCTGAATAGTGGTCCTCCCGCAACAACCTTAGTACCGAGCCACTTGCATCTGTTCACGACGTCGCGGGCAGACTCCTGTTGCACCACCATTGCACTGATAAACACGTAATCAGCCCAGATGATGTGGGAATCCATCAGGTGGGTTGTGTTCATGTCAACAAGCTTCGTATCCCAGTCCTGCGGTAGCATCGATGCCACGGTGAGCAATCCAAGCGGAGGGAATGTTGCCTTACGAGAGACGAAGCGGAGTGCGTGCTTGAAGCTCCAGAATGTATCCGGGATCTGAGGATATACCAGTAGCAGATTCATGTCGCCCTCCATTTGTGCTGGGGGTCAGGTTGAGTGCGGTCGGGCGGTGACGGCGGGGGATTGCCAGCGGGTCCGGCGCTTCTCTTGCACCTTAGTTCATATCATAATAGCTCGGATATCCCTGCTTGTCATATTATGACTGCGTGTGTGCTTCAAGAGGGTATGGCCTGTAATCGGAGGCCCTAAGCATATGTCGTCTTCATTACGGGCTTCCCTGTTGCGGGCGCGGTGGGCAGTACGCCACTTGAGCTGCCCGTTGGCCTTCCGTCGATATCGAACATCCTGGGGATGCTGGGCCCGGTGAGGTCGGCATCGAGAATGCCGACACGGTAGCCTGCGCGTTCGAGCGCGACAGCCAGCAACCCGGTCACGAGGGACTTGCCCACGTCACCCTTGCCGCTCATCACTGCGACGGCATGCCTGATGTCGTTCTCCTCCTCCGGTGTCATGTTGACGAATTGCACGCTGACGGCCTCCCCGGTGGCGTCGGTGATTGCGGCACGTACATGCTCGCCAATTGATTGCCTCACGTCTTCCATCAGGGCGGCATCGCCAAGCTCGATCGGAATCTGCCCATCGTGGCGCTGGACCTGTCGGACCAATCCCAGTTGCACCACGCTGCGTTCGGCACCTGGAATGACGATCGAATCCAGTATCCGGATCAGTTGTGCATCCATGTGGGGGCACCATCCTCTCCCATCATATGCCGCCGGGTCCGTGGTCGCAGACGTTTTCGCCTGTTGCAAGCTTTCCCTCCAGGAACGCCTGCACGATTGACTCAGGGTCATCGTTCGGTGCTCCGAGGATTACATGAACCCGGTTCTCCTCGAAAAGGCTGACTGCTCTTGGCCCCATACCGCCGGCGATTATCGCCGAGACCCCCTGCTCCGCCAGCCACCCCGGCAGGAATCCGGGCTGATGGCCGGGCGATGGCACGAGACTCGTGTTGACTATGGTCCCGGTCGCGTCATCCACGTCGAACATGGCAAACGCCTCACAGTGTCCGAAATGCGAAGCCAGGTTGCCATCTGTCACCGGTACTGCGTATCTCATGAATCTTCTCTCCTCGTACCTTGCGAATAAAGCAGCGATCCGTTCACCGCGCGCCTCACAGTGTCCTGTCGCGCAGTATCGCACACACCGTGTTCCATACCTGTTCGATCGGTCCTGTGATGTGTGTATCGCTGGTGTACTCAGGCAATGATACTCCTTCCACCTGAGCTTCGGTCACCCTGCGATCGAAAGGTATCTTCGCTGCGATGGGGATGTCATGCCTGTTGCAGTACTCTTCGATCTGCCGAGTTCCCTGTTCGTTGATATCGTGCTTGTTAATGCACACGAGGGCCGGTATACCGAAGTGCCGGCACACCGATAACACACGCTCCATGTCGTGAATACCTGACAGCGATGGCTCGGTTACGATGCACGCGAGGTTGGCTCCGGAGAGCGACGATATGACGGCGCAGCCGATTCCGGGAGGGCCGTCGTTTATAGTGATGTCCGCTCTCTCCTCTAGTGCGACCTCTTTCGCCTTCTGCCGCACGAGGTGTACCAGCTTTCCCGAGTTCTCCTGTGCGATACCGAGGCGGGCGTGAACCAGGGAGCCGAACCGAGTATCCGAGATAAACCAGTGGCCGGCGAGGTTATCATTCATACGAATCGCATTTGCCGGACACAGTCGCGCACACAGCCCGCAACCTTCACAGCCGACGCGTCCGACCGCGAAGTTGTGTATGGCGTCGAATCGACATGCCTCTTCGCACAAGCTGCAACGGGTGCAGCGCTCAGGGTCTATCGCTGCGACCTGTCCACTCCAGAACTCGTGCTGTTCGCGCATTGAGGGCGACAGCAGCAGGTGCAGGTCCGCGGCATCGACGTCGCAGTCGGCCAACACCTTGTTTTTCGCGAGTGCGGCGAACGCGCCTACGATGCTCGTCTTACCCGTGCCGCCCTTGCCGCTGAGAACGACGAGCTCCTTCATACGACGTGCTCCCTGATACGCTCAAACAGCTCGAGAAACCGCTGCCGGTATTCCGGCAGTGCCTCAACGAGTGGTATGCCGCAGGAGTATGACTGCGCGATGCGCCTGTCGAACGGGATCGTCATCAGTACCGGCAACCCCTCGTGGAGGCAATATTCCTCTGTGCGCGAGTCTCCCAATCCGGCGCGATTGATTATGGTTCCGTGCGGAATAGCGAGTTCCCGGACCGTCTCGACGGCGAGTGCAAGATCGTGCAGTCCGAAGGGAGTTGGCTCGGTGACGAGCAGACAGAAGTCGCTTCCACGCACCGCCTCGACCACCGGACACGATGTTCCGGGAGATGCGTCTACGATAGTTACGCCGTCGTTCCCGGCGTGTCGTTTGACGTTGCGTATGATCGGAGGCGCCATCGGTTGTCCGATCGTCAGAATCCCATCCACGAAGGAGAGGCCATCAGCAGCACCCTCTTCCACCACCCCTATCTCGTGCGGAACCTCCGTTATAGCGCCCACAGGACAGAACCGTGCGCATGCTCCGCACCCGTGACACAGTTCATTGAATACGAGCACAGCCGATCCAAGCACCGCGATCGCATTGAACGCGCACACGTCGTGACACACACCACACGACGTGCACATGGACTCATCGACGAATGGCACCGGTACAGTCACTTGGGATGTGCGCGTGAGCCGAGCTTTCACGTAGATGTGATCGTTGGGCTCCTCTACGTCACAATCGAGCAGCGTCACCGGCATGGTGTCCTTGAGAGCGAGGGCGAGGCTTGTTGCCACGAGAGTCTTGCCCGTTCCTCCTTTGCCGCTGGCTACAGAGATGATCATACGTGCTAGGCTCGTGTCATCCTGGCGCTGCAGCGCGGACAATTCATTGTGTTGCAGGGAAGACCAACCGCGTGAGATGCATTCTCACCGCAGGAGGGGCAGACGCATATGCCGCCCGGTCCTGATCCGGGCCGATCGCCGTCCATCCGGCCGCGTCCGGATCCTCGCCCTCGGCCTCGACCGGTTCCTGGCCCCTGCCCCCTGGGTCCTGTCCTATCACCCCTTGGCATCACTGCACCTCCATGTTCCTGTGCGAGGCGCCTCTTCAGCGCCTTCGCCAGTGCCGCAAGTCATCAGTCCTTTCCGTGAAGAGCGTCGATTCTCTCGTTAACCTGCTGTACCTGTGTGCGGAGATGATCCAATTGTCGCTGCAGCTCCTTGAGCAATTCAACGAGGGAGGAATCCTGCTGTACGAATGGACTCTCATGCAGCGTTGTTGCTGTGCCTCCGCCCATTCCTCGTCCCATGGTGCCGGACGACGCGCCCACGCCGAAGTGAGACCCGACGTTGGGTGCATCGGCCGCACGATACGTGCCCTCGTTGTATGACTGTATCGCCTCGCGCACCGTGCCGCTTACGCCCGTAATGACCTGCACTCCGGCCGCGTTCAGCGCCTGATAGGAGTTGGGACCGCAGTTGCCCGTGAGCACGGCCTCAACGCCCTTGTCAGCAATCATCTGCGCCGTGACGATACCGGCTCCCTGAGCCGATGCGCCGCCGGGATTCTCCACAGGCTCGAACTTCATAGAGGCGGAATCGGCCACCACGAAGTAGGCACAGCGACCAAATCGTGCGTCTACGGGTGAGTCGAGCGAAGTGCCGGTGGCGGATACGGCAACTTTCATTCCTCTTCTCCCGTGTCGGCGCCTGACTCTATTTCTGTCACTCGCGCCTTTATGGTGTCGAGCTCCTGTTGCAGTGCGCCGGCCTGATTGCGCAGGTAATCGAGTTCCTCCTCACGGGACAATGATCGGGCTCCCCATGATGCGGCGTACGAAGTATCCATTGGCATAGCAGCGCCATACCACGGATTGCCGAATCCTGGGCGACAACCCCAGGCTCTCCATCCGAAACCCCTGCCCCGACCACGGCTGAATCCAAGTCCCGATCCTGGTACAGGGCTCGTGTATCCCGGGGCACCGAAACCGGCGCAGTAGCCTGCGGCACGACCCGTCATCGGGCCCATACCCACTGGTCCAGTCCTATCTCCTCCTGGCATTTCACCTTCCTCCTTGCGAACGTATTACGTCACTACGTGTTACCACCAGCCCAGTGGCGCAGAGTGGTAAGGCGCTGCCCACCATCCGGCTCTCCTGCCGAATCCGGGACCGAAGCCGCGACCACGAAAGCGTAAGCCTCGTCCTCGACCGAGACCTCGGCCGTATCCCCAGGCTGGGCCCGGGTTCATGTTGCCGGGTATGCCGAATCCGGCACAGAAACCTGCGGCACGACCCGTCATCGGGCCAATGCCCATCGGGCCGGTTCCATCACCTCTTGGCATCTCGCACCTCCTTCTTCAGTTGGTCCACTCACTCACTCCGCCGGGCGCTCGGGGTCTCGGGAGGTTGTCTGATCTGTTGCTGACGCATCCATGCCTGCGTGTTCCTGAGTTTGCCTTGACGTCGCAGACGATGCATCGGCGGCTTGTGCCGCGCTTCGTCTTCTCGCTCGAGGCTTGTCCGGTTGGTGCCCCTGGCTTTGAGGACCCCCGGGACCCTGCCAGCCGTAGCCCTTTCGGGCGCGTACTCGTCCGCTGCACCATGGCGCATGAGGTACCGCCACGGGCTGTACCGCGGTTCCGCGGCACGTCGGGCAGGACACCGAATGGACCCCGGGCAATGGTCCTGGCGGAAGGTGCCACTCACTTCCATCCCGACGACAGCGAAAGCGCCCTCCGGGCAGGGCGAATACTCCTCCCTGCACCTGTATGGCCTTGCCATTCAAGAGAGCGTCGGCGATCTTCTGACGTGCAGACTTCAGGATTGTATGGAACGTCGCGCGTGATACGCGCATTTGCGTCGCACAATCCTCCTGGTGCAGCCCCTCTTCATCTTTGAGTCGAATTGCTTCGACCTCCTCTACTGCGAGAGTCACTGTCTCCAGTTGGGCCATCGGAACACCCGCTGGCTTAAAGAAAGTCGCCGTGGGAATGCTATCTACTTGACGCAGCTTCACTGGTCTTGGCATGGCCGCCCCTCATTTACTGATTGGATTACTGACATATGCTAATAATGCGCTGCTGATTTGTCAAGTCCTTCATCGTTTCAAGGGTCATAAACCGGGGATGCTCAGCCATACTCTCATTCCTGGAAGGATCAACGACTGAGGAAGAAGGGTATGCGCGCTGGAGAGTGCGCGAAGAGATGTTCCCTGAGATGGCAATTTGACCGAATTCGGAGAATATCGAGAAAGTCGGGGTGCGCAGAACCGTGCGGTTCGGGCTGCATTCGGTGGATTGAGCTTCTTCCTCCGCTATGTTGCCGGGGGTGCATTCTGGAAGCAATAAAGCCAGAAAGCGATGTCAATCTCGGGGACGGTCCAATAGCTTTCAAGCTTGCGAACATATGTCTCCGCAAATGACTTATGCCATTGAATAGTAATAGCTGCATCCGCAGTGACGTCCAGCAGAAGTGCCACAGCGAGTTGGCGCGTCCCCGGAGAATCGCTGCCCCAGTGAAATGAATTGGAATAGTCGCGAATCCCGCGCGAAGGACCGGGCTGAAGCACATAGGGCTTTGCTTCACCTTCTGTCAGCGCAGAATCCAGCACCGAAACTACGAACTCGTCTTCGTGGTACGAACCTCTGTAGACTCTAGATGGACGACGGGCCTGGAGGAAATCGGGCAGACCGGATGTGCTGTCGGTACTCATAACCTGACCAGTGTGCCACAGCATCCTGATTCTGCGCCACCGGCCTCGCATGGTACGCCTGCTTGACAATGGTCAAGAACGAGCTATTCTGACCGTCCCTGGTTTCCAGTTATGTGGATTTGGATAGAGGTGGGGGCACCTTGGACCTATGACACGTTTGGCAGGGGCCGATAGGCCATGCTCGGTTTGCTCAGGCGGCATGTTCTTCACATGCGAGTTGGAAGTCGGCACTGACCGGCAAGTTCTCGCTTGTATAGCGCTGCGGTCAAGCGTGTTGCTTTGCCGCACCGGAGGTCTGCGTGATTCGCCATCTGGAATGGGAAGAGGAAACAACAATCTTGGGTATTTCCGCCGGTATTGACGCATATTCTCCCGAAAATCGGTGCAATTACCATCGCAGGTTCCACAACAGTATGGTATAGTTGACAGACGTGAACCTCAGTGATAGGTTTTCGCGCTTTCGCTTTGGTCGCTCAGGCATAAAAGATCGGAGTGGCGACGGAGAGGCGCGTGATTACCACAGTGTCGAGGAAGCGGGAAGGTGTATAGAGCCTCCCGTGACCCGGCAGGCTGTACATCAGTGGATTAAGCGGGGAGTGAATGGCACTAAGCTGGAGGCATTCCGGGTAGGACGAGCGTATCTGATCCGCCAATCAGACCTCGAATCTTTCTGTAAGGCAACCGGCAAGAAGCTGAAGTCGTAATGCCCGGTGGCAGACCAAAGCAACCAACGGCCTCACAACTAACCACACGAACTGATGCAGCGGTCTGGTTTGACACCTGTGGTGACTGTCGATAGGCTGTGCCATGAGCAAAGTACCTCGAAGCAACTCCGATGGCGATGCGGATCTTGTGCCTCCCGTGGTAAAAGGACTTCTGGGCCCGGATGAAGAGGTGGAAGCTCGCTACGAACTCAAGAGAGCTGAGGTTTACGCCACACCGTCCCGGCTGATCATCCTTCGAGCCGGGCAAACTGTAAGTCACGCTTATAGCCAAATCGCCGGCGTACGGGAGTTGTCACGGACTCATGCATGGCTCATCATTGGCGGCGCGGCGCTATTCGTGCTCGGTGGGACGAGCCCGGCTTTTCCGGTAGCAGGTGCTGCACTCATTCTCATTGGCGTACTCTCGCGGTCGCGTCGCCTTGAGATTCTGGTGAACGGCCTCCGAGAGCCAGTGTTGTTGGACGGGACACGCGAGGTGGTGGGACCATTGGCGCAGAAGGTTTCTGAGAAACGTGTCGGGGTCTCGACCTGAACTGGAGCGCAGGATTGATGCGGGGTACGTGCAGTTTGTTCGAGCAGCGAGCGCGCCCAACGGACTCTCGGACTTCTGAAGTGGAAAGACTGCACTGCGCTGTCAGTCATGCCACGGAGTGAAGCACTCAGCGAGCCGGCATTACCGAAGGGGCGACAGTACGGGCCATGGCGGGCTTTGAGGGGCAATCAGTGCCTGCGGACGCACCGTGTGCCTGAACGTAGCAACAGCGATACTGCATGAGCATGGTTACGCAAGCATGATAACGGCAACAATGATATCGACAACCCCGACGATCGATGCGATTCGGCCGATCAGCCCGCTCAGACTCAACCAGGCGAATGGCCTCCAAGTCTTTTCTATTCCCAGCAGTATGAGTAGTATGCCGCTGACAAGAAGCATTACGGCGGCTAGTTCTTCCACGCAGAACCTCCTTCAGAAGCTATAGTCGCGGCCGGTCATGGGCAGGGCTGGCATCTGAAGCAACAAACCAGACGGGTCGATGCCTGCGCATGTGCGCTTGCGGTTAAGGTAGCAGACGACCTCGTGCTCCTGAAAGATGTGTGGAGAAGGGTTGATACGAATGAATAGGGTTGCGGTAGTTACTGACAGTGTGGCATGTCTCCCACCGGACCTTACTGCACTCTATGGCACTCATGTGATTCCCGTTCGAATCAACGTCGAGGGAGCGGAATACCGTGATACCTGCGAGGAACTGCCTGCCTCGCTGATTCGCAAATTCCAGGAAACTCAGTCAATTGACACGACGCCTTGGCCTCCGGAGCACTACTGTCGCCAGTATGAAGAGATAAGCCGGGTGACTCGAGAGATAGTGCATGTGGTTGCATTCTCGCGGTTCACCTCAACCATTTCGCTGGCGAAGGCGGGTGCGGCGATGGCTCAGAGCGCTGTAGCCGGATTGCGAGTTGACGTATTTGACTCCGCCGCAACGACCAGTGCTCAAGGCTTCGTAGCGCTGGAGGCTTCCCGGGCCGCGGCCGAAGGCAAGAACATCGATGAGGTTCTACTCGTGGCCCAGAAGGTCAGAGACAGCGTAAGTGCGTTTTTCACCTTTGACACGCTCCGATATCTTGCCAGGACCGGGCGCATTCACCATCTGGCAGGGTGGGGAGCGTCTCTTCTCAACGTAAGGCCGGTTATCGGTCTTATGCACGGCCGGGAGCGTCCCGTTGCCCTTGCAAGAACGAAGGACGCGGCTTCGCATAAGCTGTGTGAACTTGTGTGTAGCGCAGCCGCTCACGACTCACCGTTGCATGTGGCCGTAATGGAGTCCGGACAGCAGAAGGAAGCAGAAAATCTCCTCAGTGCCATCCGGCGAAGAGTCCACCCGGTCGAGTCGATGATCATTCGGGTCAGTCCGGTGACGCAGATAGTCGCCGGCCCCGGTCTACTCGGTGTCGCGTTCTATTCGCCGGATGAATTACGCTGACGCTCCCGGGCAGAACCTACACAGTGAGTTGCATGAGGGAAGAATAAAGACTAATCTATGCGTGGTTGTGGCCTGACTGAGTTTCAATCATCTTGCTTGCCGGAAGTCGACCGGGTTTCGCCCTGTTCTTCCGCATGAAGCCGATGTCCAATCATGTCTTCAGTGTTGTCACCGCCGGAATTTGCTGCGAGGTGCGATCATCCTGATTCGGAGTGGCGCACGATAGAACAGGCACAAGATAATGCGGAAAAGAGTCGTACTCTTCAGTTTATTGCCCGCCGGCATAACTTTGGGATATCTGTTCTACCTTGGATGCGCTTTAGGGTTCGCCATCTCGCGGTTCTGCGGTGGAACGGAAAGCGGTATCCAGGGGCGAGTTCGTTCCATCATTATCCCTTTGCGCAACCACGAGATTCATCTTCACCACTGGCTGCTCTCTCTCATAGCGGCGGCCACAAGTGCAGTGCAGGGGTTTTTTCTGATAGCTCCCGCACTTTTCTATGGCCTGTTGGGTGGGCTGATTCTGCAGGGAATCCTGTGTTACGGCGACTGGCATCGGATAGTGAAGCGACGGTACTTCGCTCCCGTACTCGAGCAGTCAGAGACAACCGCTTGCCAGCTACTTTCGAAGGCGATGCCGGTCGATTTGAGGCATGCCGCTGGTGATCTCGAGCATCAGTTCGTTATGCCGTGCCAGCAGTAATCCGCTTCTGCGTACGAAGGGGATTGGACGGCCTTGCTGCGCAGCCGTACAATACAATGTGCGCAATCACATGCTTTGAATCCGGGACGGCATGTATGCGCGGTGAAGAAGAGAGAAACCTTGCGCCAATTGAAGCTCCAGCAGATGTCCTCGCCCATCAGGGCTAACCGTCTGCGTCGAACCAGGTTTCGGCCGCAGTACACAAGCGTCGTGGTTCGTGCCTGCTAGCGTTAGAGCGTTACGGCCCGCGCCATGCCATTGCCACAATTGACATCGCATCCGCTACGACTGTATTCCATGCCGTCGCCACCGGAGAGTGGAGGGCAGTATACGGTCATAACTCATAATCCGGAAGCGCCAGGCATCAAGGGATTGTGTGACAGGTAGATCATTCCTGAGGAGTACATGAATTACAGAAATGACATTCGGAATATAGCCATCATCGCTCATGTCGACCACGGCAAGACGACTCTCGTCGATGCGCTACTCAAACAGAGTCATGTCTTCAGAGACAACCAGAAGGTGGGCGAACTGGTGATGGATCATAATGTCCTTGAACGTGAGAAGGGCATTACCATAATGGCCAAGAATACCGCTGTCTTGTACAAGGGAGTCAAGATTAACATCATAGACACACCCGGACATGCGGATTTTGGAGGAGAGGTCGAACGGGTTGTCAGCATGGCCGACGGCTGTGTCCTGCTGGTCGACTCGGTCGAGGGGCCGATGGCTCAAACCAGGTTTGTATTGCGCCACGCGTTCAATCGTGGCCTTGTGCCTATAGTCGTTATCAACAAGGTTGATCGACGAGATGCTCGGATATCCGAGGTGCTCAGATTGACCCAGGACTTGTTTCTTGACCTCGCCACGAGCGCTGAGCAGCTTGATTTTCCAGTACTGTACGCCAGCGGCAAGGAAGGCACGGTGACGGTTGAGCCAGACACGGCCGGAATAGATGTGGCGCCGCTTCTAGAAACCATCGTGTCGCGTATACCTTCGCCACGAATCGAGGATGGACCGTTCCAGATGATGGTGTCAAATCTCGACTATGACAATCACAAAGGCAGGATAGCCATCGGCCGAATCTGGAGGGGGCAGATAGCGCCCCGGGATTCTGTGGTCTGTATCGGAGCCGACGGCACAGCTACCAAATACGAGATTTCCGAGGTGCTTACGTATCTGGGCTTAACCCGCGTGGAAACCTCCGGCGCGAACGCTGGCGATATCATCGCGGTTACCGGACTGAAGGAGGTTTCCATCGGGGACACACTGTGCAGTCCGGAGGGTATTGAGGCACTGCCGCGCATTGAAGTAGGAGAACCCACTGTTGAGATGACATTTGGTGTCAATACCTCCCCATTTGCCGGCCGTGAGGGAGACTTCTCAACGACCCGACAACTGCGAAAGCGGCTCCTTAAGGAACTGGAGACAAATCTCAGCCTTCGGATTCAGGACACGGAGAATGCCGACACATTCCTGGTGAAGGGAAGAGGAGAACTGCATCTCGCTGTGCTCATCGAGACCATGCGGCGGGAAGGTTATGAATTCGAGGTCTCGAAGCCTGAGGCCATCACCAAAGTGATTGATGGCACTTTGATGGAGCCTGTCGAGCAACTTATCATTGACACGAAGGAGAAGCACATCGGGGTACTGACCGAGATGCTTAGCAAGCGGCAGGCGGAGATGACTGACTTGCGCAGTGATCTCAATGATAACGTCCGTCTGGAGTACCATATACCAACGAAGGGACTCATCGGTTTTCGCAGCGCGTTTCTCACGGCCACCAGGGGTGACGGCATCATGAACACTCTATTCCTGGGCTATGAGCCGTGGCGCAGAGCTCTGCAATCTACTCGTAATGGTGTGCTGGTTGCATCTGAAGAGGGTAAGGCGACTACGCATGGACTGGACAATGCGCAAGGGCGTGGATCCACATTCATAGAGCCGGGCATGGTGGTGTACGAAGGCCAGGTCGTAGGTTCTAATTCACGGCTGCAGGACATCGTAGTTAATGTCTGCAAAGAGAAGAAGAAGACTAACATGCGTTCTTCCACGGCCGATATCGCGGTCAAGTTGCAGCCCACAGTGAAGCTTAGCCTCGAGCAGTCGATAGACTTCGTTGCCCATGACGAACTGGTCGAGGTGACGCCACAGAGCTTTCGCATCAGGAAGAAGCTGCTGAAGCAACAGCAACGATTGCGTGCTGCCGGCCGGCGGGATGATGTGGAGGAACACTCTCGAACGTAACCGATTGACTGGCCGGAATCCATTGAGAGTGCTCTTGTTACAGTGGAACAACTTGGGCATAATGGTGATGAAGTCGGTCGCACAGTAGATGAGACATGGGGCTGTACAACCCGCTCGCCCGTCACGTTTTCGCTCCGGCGCTGGACATCGCCCGCGGCACGCGCACGATGCGCAGCCTCTCTGAACTGGAGGAGTCACAGTGGTGGTCGGCGGAGAGATTGCAGCAGCTTCAGTCGGACCGGCTTCGGCGGCTGGTGGCACATGCCTACAGCCACGTTCCATATTATCGGCAATTGATGCACGAACGGGGCCTGAGTCCCGGTGACATTGGCAGCGCATCAGATCTTTGTAAGCTGCCGGTGCTCACGAAAGAAATCATCCGCGCCAATACCGAGTTGCTGCTGGCAGAGGGATTTCCGCACCACGAGCTGATCGCAGGAACAACAGGAGGTTCTACAGGAACGCCGCTAAGGTTCTTCAGTTCCCGCGAGTCACGTTATACCAGGGGCCTGGCACGTTCTTTGCGCGCCATCGAGTGGGCAGGAGTGTATCTGGGTGACTCGAAAGTCCGGGTCACGAAGAAGCGCATGGACGGCTCGGTTCTCGGTCAGGTGAGCGAGCGTATCCACGATGTCTTTACCCGGGAGACATTCATCGACTCATTGAGTTTCTCCCATAGGACGCTACCTGCAATCGTCAAACGCATCCGAAAGCTCAAGCCACGCTGTCTTATTGGCTATGCGAGCGCGATTTGCATCATAGCTGAATACATACTGGAGTCGGGCAGCGCTGTCCCGGAGGTCGGCACGGTGGTCGTGGGAGGTGAGCAACTCTTCGAGCCGCAGCGCGAGCTTCTCGCGACGGTATTTGATGTGCAGCCGTTCTCCAAGTACAGCTCCTTTGAGAACTTCGATATTGCCATGGAATGTGAAGCCCACATGGGGATGCATGTGGCTGCAGAGGATCTCATTGTGGAAATAGTCGATGCTGATGGGGAACCGGTATCGCCCGGAAGTCCGGGGCGCCTGCTTGTAACCAACCTGCATGAATACGGGCTGCCGCTCATTCGTTATGACACCGATGATGAGAGTTCGTTTATCGAAGGTCCGTGTCCGTGTGGACGTGAGCTGCCCCTGATTTCAAACGTGATAGGCAAGACAGGTGACGTAATCTATACACCTTCGGGGAAACGCCTGTCTCCGCTGACTCTTGGCTCCAGCAATCTGGCTCCTCTCGGTATCAAACGATTCCAGTTCATTCAGGAGAAGGTCGACCACGTAGTGGTACGGATCGTGCCCGGAACGGAGCTCTCGACTACCGGCGCTGAGGAACTGTCGGCAAATGTAGAACGGCATTTCTCCAGAGTCCTGGGAGACGACGTATGGGTCGAAATCCTCGTCGTCGACCGGATCGAACCTACTCCGGCAGGCAAGCATCTCTTCCTTATTTCGAAAGTGCGATCTCGCGGGGATCGGGCGGCAAATCCGCGTCAGGTGTAAGCCTGAAACTATCCAGTCGGCATCTGCAGAGAGAGAGCCCTGCCGGTGTACGTAGATACGCTCTCTGATGAAAGCCTTCCGCATATCGTCAGGTATCTTGCACATGCAGGGATTCGGGGTATCCGCGGCTATCCGAATGCAGTAAGTCTGATCGCAGGGTTTATCAAAGACACCGGTGCACCTGTTTCTCCAGTGGATTCCATTGTCACCGGCGGAGCAGAGCTTCTTATTCACCAACGTAGCATCATATCCGAGGTATTCGGAATCCAACCGCACTCAAAGTACAGTTTGTATGAGGCGTTCGAGATAGCGTGCGAGTGTGAGAACCACGAAGGCATGCATATCTCGGCCGAGGACCTGGTCATCGAAGTGGTCGACGAAGAAGGCATTCCCGTGCCGCCGGGAGTTGAAGGCCGGATAGTTGTGACGAACCTGCATAATTTCGGAATGCTGTTCGTCCGGTATGACCTGGGGGACAACGGCTCAATGTTGGCTGGAATCTGCTCGTGCGGCCGGACGTTGCCACGGCTAGCCACTCTCATCGGCAGGAACAACATGTTCCTGGTTACTCCCGGAGGCAAGCGCATCTTCTATGAGACTCTATTTCTCGAGCGCTTGGCCGGGCTTGGAATGAGGCAGTACCAGATTGTCCAGGAGACGCGTGAGACGGTTGTGATGCGATTGATCCCAGTAACCTCGGTGATAACGTCCCCAGACGTGAAAAGCATTCTTGAGCGAGAAGTCATCGACATGTTCCGCTCGAAATTCGGTCCAGAGTTACTATTGAGGATCGAATTCGTCGACCGTATTGAGCCCACCGAAGCCGGAAAACATGTATTCATGCTGTCGAAGCTGCCTCACGACTGAAGAGGCGTTGTATGGGGAGAAGCCCTCCAATTCCGTGCCAGGATCGGCACATCTTTCAGTGGTCTCATGCCTGTTCTCTGTTGTGTCACAATGGTGCTACTATGGAAGGGAAAGTTGGATGTGAAGTGATACTGAAACGGTCAACCGGCTGGTGGGTATGGACCGAGTGCCCGACCGAGGTAGATGCTGTATTTCATACCCGTTCGTGGCGGGTAACAAGTACCGTGGTGAGATGGACTGTGGAACTGTGCGTAAACGCAATGTCGTAGAGAGATCGCTGCACTCTCACTAGAATCGGCTTGAGTGAGAATATGTGGAGAGTTACAACTGATGGTGTTCTGCCGGACGTCGATGCCAGTCTGATTGTCTGGCAATGACCGAGATGTGGCGCCATATGCGATGCCATTTCCGTAGTGCACATGACTTCGGTTGACAGGAGTAACGTATGGAAGAAGAGAAGAAAGGGCGACAATCCTTCGATGGGTTTGATGTTGCGCAAGACCTGGACGTTGAAAAGGCGCTTGAGGAATACAAGGCAGCTGATGAACACCTATGGTCACTTACCAGCCGGTACCTTTATCCACCTGAGGAAGTGCCATATGTCGGGCAACGCCAACTCGTGTTTCCCAACGTTGCAGCCCGCGAAGAGTATTTTGAGGTGAAGCGGCTGGCCAGTGAAGCAGAGGCACGCTATGAACGAATTGCACATGAGCGGCAGCTACGCGAACAGTCTGGTGATGCGTAATTCTCGGAGTATTTCAGCCTGAGAGGGTATGTCTGTGAATGGCGGTCGAGGGATGGGACTAGTGACATCGGAGCGGTAGGTATCCTCGTCTGCGTGACTGACCTGCGAAGTACGGTGAAGTGGTCTTTCAATGGGAATGGTGAAATTGGCTCGAGAACACAACGGTCTGGCTCATGAGGTTCAAGCACGCGGCGCATAGTTGTTTGCTTATTATTGCGTTAATAGTCGCGTCAACCGACCACCCAGGGTGGCCGTTTATCTGGTAGAGAACCTCCCGAAAAGGGGTAAGGCATGGATAAGAGAAATATTCGGTACTACGGGGCAGCGGCAGGCATCGTACTGGTGTTCATAATTGCGCTCGTCGCACTCACCACGTGCGGCGAACAGACGCGTGATCTCACAACGCAGGAGCAGGCAGTGCGTAGCGCATATCAACAGGGATATCTCGATGGCTATTCGAAGGGTTATTCCGATGGATTCTCAGCCGGACGAACTTCGAACACGGCAGGACAGCCCGAAGTCTCGTTGGTAACGGACAGGGTGTGCATACCAACAGGAGTTGCTTCAGAGACTGACGACCTGGGTACCGAACCCCCGGCGTAGTCAGACCCGCGAACCATAAATGCCATAAGTCTGGACGAGTGTGACGGTGTCCATGTGGCATGGCATATATCGCTGAGAGGCTTGCTGAATGCGCAAGAATTGCGCTCCGGCTAGTGAAGTAGTGGCTTGTTCTCGCTAAGCTCACCGATGGCGGGCAACTGCACTCGTGTGTGTATGGTTACTGTGGAGTTGGTGTTCACGGTGGCTGTCGTATCAGTCGACAATGGCGTGGTGTCACTTCCAGCAGGCAATGCCGAAGTCGATGTCACTGATGGTTGACAATTGTCTAGGGTCCTTCAGTATGGTGGTGCGCGATCAAGCCACGTCGGCAGTTCCCTCCAAGTGGCACGGAGACGACGTCGGCGATCGCGCCACTGGGGGTCATGCCGCTCGAGGAGAGACCAGAATTTGGGTGAATGATTCATCTGCTTCGTGTGACATAACTCATGCAGCATCACGTGACGAACAAGATCAGGAGATACGAACAACAGTCTGAGGTTAAGGCTGATAGTTCCGCTTCGAGAGCAACTTCCCCAGCGCGTACGTTGCGATCTGATCATGATGCGCCTGATCGAAAATCCGCACTGGTTGGCAACAGCGGTCAGTTCGGGAACAAGGAAATCGCGGGCCCTGCGGTGGAGCCATCGGAAAAGCGCTGCATGACAGGCTTCACGATCATCCGTGTTGCCGGATAGGACGATCCTTCCAGATATGCGTTCGGAGAGAGAAACGCGTTTCGAAACTTCAGGCCTGTACTCTACAAACCATTCCAGCGCAAGAGCGGGCAGGACGATTCTCGAAGGCAGTTTCGCAGGCGTCTTCTGAGCCCAAGTCTCGCGCCGTTCCCTGACTCTGGTAGCAGCTCTTGTGATCCATTGGCGATTCTGTTCGACAATCCCGGGAATCCGTTTCACGTCGAATCGCTTTGGAACAACGACTATCAACTCGCCAAGAGGTGAGAACCGGAGCCATACATGGCGTGCACGTGCGCTTTGGCGTACTGTGTAATTCATCTCGCACTTTGGTTTGGCCGGCACTATCCTCTCAGTCAGGGTTGCTGGCCTCCAAATACATTATCGCTGGATTAAGCTGGCTGGGCCATCCCTCAAGATTGTAGATCGACAGCGGCACCTGATAGAGGCATACTCAGGAAACGCATAGCGAACAACATCGAAGGGCCCGAGGCAGGGGTAGGAGGAGCTATGACGAAGCCTCTGAGAATGCCGGCGGTGAGGTATACGATGATACTCATTAGCAAGGAGCCATCCACACGACCGGTCCTCTGTCCCCGGACCAACCCAATGATCGCATGCAATGAATAACCGACGAGTACTCCAATGACCGCCATGTCAAACCTTCCAAACTCGAATTGACTCGCGCGCAGCGCTAGGCTGACGGTAAGCCCCCTTCAAAGCCGTAGAGATGAAGCCGGATAGCAGCACAAGCAGTGGTGATCAGAATGAAGCGGACTGTTCTCCCCTCGGAATCAGACTGCACCGCAAGCGACACGCCATTAACTGTATGTCAGTTTAGGGTGTTCGGGCAACGCTGCGAATAGGTCGACCGATGCTGCTCCACGCGAGACGGACCAGTGTATCGCGCCAGCGAGATGGACTCGCCTTGAGTAGCTGTCGACTTTGTGAGACATTTGTGTTGCTTGACAGGCGATTGGACCCGCAGTTAGCCTTCGTGCATCTTGTTTCTTCTGATGCCCAAGGAGCCATACCTGGGGTAGGGTCCGTTCACGAGGACTCCCGGTCTAATTGATTTCATTCAGGAGCCGATATGAACATCGATATTGGAAGCACTAAAGCTCCCCCTGGTCCGGGACCACGCAGTCTCGGCGGTATTCTCGGCTTGATGTTTCGACTCTTTGGCCGGCACCTTGGCATCATGCTGGTTGTTACGGCGCTCGTTGTTGTACCGTTACTGGCCGCTGGTATCGTCGCTTTTGGACCGGAGTTCGTGGATGAAATCATGGGTGGTCCAGAGAATGGCGCATTTGAACAGCCTCCAGCCGCTATCAGCACCGTGATCGCTTACCTGGTGCTCTATGCGATCGGAATACTGGCAGTGACCGGTGCTGTGGCCGAACTCGCCGCCCGAAGCCTGGCAGGGTCTGATTTGTCCATCAGCCGGGCCTACGGAGTGACACTCCGGCGGTTACCGTACATGGTCGGTGCCGCCCTGATTATGGCATCGTTGGTGGCCACGCCCGTGGCCCTCGCCCTGCTGCTGGAGAGCGCGATAGACAGTGCTGTGGTCTTCCTGTTCGCAGTTGTCCTTTCCGTGTATCTCGCTGTGCGGCTGCTATTCGCCCCTTACATTGTTCTATTCGAGCATACCGGTCCGATCACCTCGGTGATGCGTAGCTGGAAGCTGGTTTCGGGAATGTGGCTCCGAACATTCGGTCTGCTGATTATCATTTCGCTGGTACTGGGGTTAATCCAGATGCTTCTGCAGCTTCTTGGAGCGATTGCTCCTTCGGTTGAAGCGTTTGTGACATCGCTCGTCATCCTGCCATTGAGTATCATCGGTAATCTTCTGATTTACCTTGATCTACGGGTGCGAAAGTATGCGTACGGTTCAGCACGGCTTTCCGCCGAGCTTGAGTCTCTCGCCTCGTGACCACGGCCTCCTCTGTGAGTGCCGCTTGAGTGTCCCAGATGTGTCAGGATGACAGGTCGAAGGAACCGTTTGGCGACATAGCGTTTCGCTACGATCGCTGGTACGATACACCTGAAGGTGCCGCTGTTCTTGCCGAAGAACTGGCGGGCCTGCGTCTCGTTAATTCGGACTTTGCCGGTGACTGGCTTGAGATTGGAGTCGGCACCGGCCGCTTTGCCGCTGCTCTGGGTATCGCTGAAGGGATTGATCCCTCACCATCGATGCTTGCGCTCGCTGCGAAACGTGGGATTCGAACTCGGATCGGGGTGGCGGAGGACCTGCCATACCCTTGTCATTCATTCGATGGCCTGTTGATGGTCGCTGCACTCTGCTTTGTGGAGGATAAGCCCCGCGCTCTCAGGCAATGCGCACGTGTGCTTCGCCCCAAAGGGACGTTGGTTGTCGGAACAATTCCGTCTGATGGTCCGTGGGGGCATCACTATACCCGCAAAGGACAGGAGGGGCACCCTGTGTACTCCCATGCGCGATTTGCCACGATAGATGAGACGGTGAATCTGGCTGCTACTGCTGGATTTGTGGTGATTGAGGCTGCGTCGGCACTGTTCTGGGCACCGGGGCACCGGCCGGAAGGTCCTTCGCACATTGAACGTGTTTTCGCCCCTCGGGCCGGCTTTGCGGCCCTGAAAATGATGCTTACCGCATAATAGCCTACCCCTGTACCAGTCTAAGCTCAAAGAGTAGAATCCGGAAGTGACTGATTCGATCAACCCCGGACAGGCTCATCTGCCGCACACAGCGATGGAAGTACGCAATCTCGTGAAGCGCTTTGGTGATCTTGCGGCTGTCGATGGTATCTCCTTCTCGGTTTCTTCTGGCGAGATATTCGGCCTCCTCGGCCCAAACGGCGCCGGCAAGACTACCACCATCAATATGCTCACCGGCCTTGCCCGTCCACACGGTGGGAACGTGAAGATCGGTGGTATCGATTGTACCGTCCGGATTAAGGCGTCCCAACACCTGATGGGCATAGTCCCGGACGAAAGCAATCTGTACCCAGAACTCACAGGTTTTCAGAACCTCGCTTTCTGTGGGGCGCTGTACGGCATGGTGCGTAGCGATCGAGAAACACGGGCGCGTGAATTACTATTCGACTTCGGACTTAGCGAAGCAGCGAATCGAAAATTTGCCGGATACTCTCGTGGCATGAAGCGGCGGCTAACCATCGCTGCCGGCATCATGCATCGACCGCCAGTCCTCTTTCTGGACGAACCTACCACAGGGATCGACGTGGCTAGTGCGCGCCAGGTACGGCAGCTCATCGGCGAAATGAATCGGGCAGGCACAACGGTCTTTCTGACAACGCATTACATCGAGGAAGCCGAGCGATTGTGTGACCGGGTTGCGTTTATCGTTGGTGGACGCATCGTCCGCGAGGATTCGGTAAGCGAATTGATGAGCCAAGTCGAAGGTACGTACACTGTGGAAGTCACTGCCAGCAGGGCCACCCCCGAGATTGCCGCCCGGCTGTCCGGCGCTTTCCCTGGACTCACCGTGGAAACTGTTTCAGCAGCGCAGTTCAGGATGACCTCCAGGGAACCAATCCGGGTCGGGGCCGTCGTAGTGCTTCTCGAGCAGGATGGACTGCATGTCGCGGAGGCCCGTGAAGTTCGTCCCTCGCTCGAAGACGTGTTCGTCAGAGTGACCGGTCTCGCCGCTCAGGAAATGAGGAGAGAGAGGGAAAGAATGGGGGGCGGGACGGGGGCCGCTTCATGAGGTATCGCATCGCCTTCTGGAGCATCCTTCTCAAGGATATCCGATCGTACTACCTCAAGCCCCCCAATATCAGCTGGGGCATCGTCTTCCCCCTGGCGTGGACGGGTATGTTCTTCGTCCGCTCCGGCGGTGAGTTGGAGAGCGTGATATCGCTCCTGCCTGGAGTGGTGGCCCTTTCCACTCTTTTCGGCGCTTCTTCAGTTCTGGCAGTAACGGTCACGTTCGAGAAGAAGGGCAGATCTTTCGAACGACTGCTGCTTGCTCCTATTCCGCTGGAGCTTCTTATGCTGGCGAAGACATCGGGCGCCATCGTGTTCGGTATATTGAACGCGTTCGTACCCGTGCTGCTGGCAAGCTTCATCGTAGATCTCTCGGGTGTGAACTGGGGGATGCTGCTGCCGGTTGTAGTTCTTATTGCGATGGCCTCAACCTTCCTCGGTTTGTTCATAGCCGTTTCGGTGAGTGAAGTCTTTGAAGCGCAAACGTTCTCCAACTTCGTCAGGTTTCCCATGATATTCCTCTGTGGCCTGTTCTTCCCCATTGCGATGCTGCCGGAGTTTCTGCAACCGCTGGCATACGCACTGCCACTCACCTACGGGGTGGATATCCTGCATACTGTGTTTGGCGCAACGAGCGTGCTGCCGCCAGCGCTGAACTTCGGTGTGCTGGGTGTGTACTGCATGGGGTTATTCGTGATCAGTCTGAGAAACGTGCGCCGACGGTGGATTCTGTGATTTCTCACAGGGGACGGGAAGGATGCTCTTTCACCGGCAAGCCGGCCATCTGAACACCAGACCACACGATGACGTATATTATCTGCAAGAACAGGGAACAGGAGGAACACGATGGTAAAGCTTGTCTCCCTCTTATACAGAAAAAGGGGTATCACCAATGAGCAATTTTACTCGTACTGGCGTGAAAAACACGGGCCGCTTGTCGCACGTGTCATACCCTTCGCGAGGCGCTACGTCCAGAACCATCCGTTGGAGTGGCCTGGCCTCACCCACGAAGCTGATGGCATCGTTGAGTTGTGGTTTGACACCGAAGAGCATGTGCGCAAATATCTCCAGTGGCGCGACACCGCTGAGGGAAGGGAATTGAAGGACGATGAGGATCGGTTTCAGGATTTCAAGCGGACACGACGCTTCGTTGTGTATGAGTACCAGTTTGAGACGACTGGTTGGCATTGGAATCCCGGCGCCAGCCTTCCCGATGCGGGTGGGTAGTCAAAGCCTCAATCATGGTACGGTCACATGGGGTCGAGCGGTGGCTATCGACATTCGCCTCTAAAATTACTGCTCGTGCCGTGCCGATTCAAGCGCCTGCGGCAATGATTCCACGAAATCCCGAAGCTCGTCACGAACACGTCGGTATACCTTGAGCCTCTCCTCCTTATCGGAGATGTCCCTGGTCAGATGTGGTGGGTCGTCGAACTCCATATGCAGCTTCGCAGCTTCTCCCGGGAAGAATGGACAAGTCTCGCGTGCGTGTGAGCACAGCGTCACCACATAATCGAAAGGTACCTGCATCACGCTGCTCACGTGCTTCGAACGTTGTCCTGAGATATCCACACCGGCTTCTGCCATGACTTGTATCGCGAGGGGATCGACCTGTTTCACCTCCGCTCCGGCCGAATATGGTTCGAACTCGTCTGGTTTCAAGTGCCGCGCCCATCCCTCAGCCATCTGGCTTCGACAGGAGTTGCCAGTACAGAGAAACAGCAATTTCAGCCTTCGGGTCATCACATTCTCCGCCGCACAGGATGCATCGTTGCGTTTTTCATCTCTACCACTGTAGCATGGCCGCCTGCGACGGGAGCATATTGCCATCACAACCATGCAATGGTCTAAAATGGTACGAGATCGCCTGTTGCGGTAGAGGAGGGACGGTACGGAATGATCAAGGTTATTGCTCTTGTATACAGGAAGAAGGGTATCAGTAGCAAGCAGTTTCTGTCGTACTGGCTCGACAAGCATGGCCCGCTGGCGGTGGAACAGATTCCCGGAGTATTGCACTATACGCAGAACCACCCCATTTCCAGTCCGGGCTATGACGATGATGCGGACGGCATCGTAGAAATCTGGTTTGAGGATATGGATGCCTACGAAGACTACATGGAGTGGAGGGAATCTGAAGAGGCTCAGACCATGAAAGAGAGCGAGGACAGGTTCCTCGATGAGGCCCGAACACGGCGTTATCTCGTGGACGAGTATGTCTTCAAGAAACTTGGCGTCTCCGGTTCCGTTACCCGGCTGGGCTGACCATAGCGGGTCAGCAGTGCGCGTAAGATGTTCTGCCTGCGAATTGCAGTGTGCACCGCCTTCGTGTGATCCTGGCACATGTCCGATCTGCGTACGTTCAACGACGGCCTTTCGCCGATATTCTCAATAATGCCATGTAACATGCAATGCCGTCATGTGCATGCCGTCAAGCCGTTAGGGTATTATTGAGGTGGCGGAGGTGATGTTACATGACAGAGATCAAAGTTGATTGCGTGGGCCAGAATTGCCCGGTGCCTCTCGTGGAGACTCGGAAAGCTCTTCGAAAGGCGGAAGCGGGCGATGTTGTTGAAGTGACAGGTACTCATCCGTCGTCAAAGAAAGAAATACCGATGGCGGCCAGGGCGATGGGACTTGAAGTTATTGGAGTCAGTGAAGAGGGCGAACGCTGGATTATCCGCATCAGGAAGTGACGGAGGATAGCATGATGGACAAGGCGACGATAATCGTTCAGAGTGGCGATTTCGACAAACTGTACAGCGCGCTCATCGTTGCGAATGGCGCACTTGCTATGGGTATGGAAGCATCCATGTTTTTCACATTCTGGGGCCTCCAGCGGCTCAAGAAGGGACAACTGGAGAGTGGTCCGCTTTCGAAGATGCATTTCCTCGGCTTCGGGAAATGGATGGTCAAGCGGCGTATGAAGAAGGCAAATATCGCGCCGCTTCAGAGGTTGCTTGAGGATTTCGTTGAACTGGGCGGAAAACTCATGGCGTGCGATATGACGATGGAGATCATGGGCATCAGAAGAGAAGACCTGAGAGAGGATCTTATCAGCGAGTATTGCTCAGTGGGCTCCTATATCCAGGACGCGCGAGAGTCAGCAATCACGTTGTTTATCTAGTTAGTTATCGGACCAGAGGCGCAATGCATAACCTCACATATATGGATAACAGCGCCGCCACGCGTCTCGATGAGCGGGTGATGGACGCCATGATGCCGTATTTCTTTCAAACGTATGCCGTTGCTACGTCAGAATTCGGCTATTCGATCGGCATCGAGGCACGTGAAGCCCTCGATGAGGCCCGTACATCGATCGCCAATCAACTGGGTGCATTGCCTGAGGAACTCATATTCACATCCGGTGACACAGAGTCCAATAACATGGCACTCAAGGGTGTTGCTCTCGAGCTCGGCAAGAAGAAGGGCAGGCACCTCGTTGTCTCGACGATTGAAGACTTTCCGGTTCTGAACAGCGCGCGGGCGTTAGAACGTCAAGGCTTCAGAGTCACATACCTGCCTGTTGATGGCGACGGTTTCGTCGACATGGATGCCCTTGAGAAGGCGATTGAAGAAGACACAATACTCGTATCCATCCAGCACGCGAATCAGGAGATAGGCACGGTGCAGGACATAACTGCTATTGCCACCCTGTGCCAGCGGAAGGGCACGCTGTTTCACGTGGATGCCACGCACACATTCGGTCGTGTGCCATTATGCTTGAAGGACATACCTGTTCACCTGGCGACGGTCTCAGCCCACACCATTCATGGACCACGAGGCATCGGCGCACTGTTCATCCGCAGGAAGACTCCGATCTCCAAATGGATGGACGGTGGTTTTCAGGAGTTCGATATGCGGGCCGGCCTCGAAAACATTCCCGGCGCCGTTGGATTTGCAAAGGCTGTGGAGTTGGTGACCGGGGAGGAAAATGAGAGACTGGCTTCGATTCGTGACCGGATCATTGACCGTCTGCTCGCGGAGGTACCAAGTACCACACTGAATGGACATCGCACGAAGCGGGTGCCCCACAATGCGAACGTTACATTCCATTTCGTTGAGGGAGAATCCATAACGCTGCATCTCGATATGCACGGCTACGCGGTGAGTACGGGATCCGCCTGTTTCTCCCGCTCCCTGGAAGGGAGCCACGTGATTTTCGGTATCGGCGGCGATCACGAACGCGCACATGGTTCGATCCGCTTCACCCTTGGACGCTATAACACGATGGAAGAGGCGGACGGCGTCGTCACCACTATTGCAGATATCGTGGCTCAACTTAGAAGAATCAGCCCGCTCGCGCCGCACGAACAACAGAAAGACAGTGTCTGACATTCGATATGCCGGGTCGCGGCCGAGGAGGATAACTCGCATATGAGCAGGACTGTGTATATCATCCACACCAACCGACTGGCGGGAAACGAACTTACGCGATTGTTCGGGGAGTGGGCGCCGGAGGTTACCTTACGCAACATCATTGATGACAGTATGTTGCCTGAAGTCCTGGCCAATGGTTGTGTGACGCCGGAGATTCTAAGAAGGTATTGTGCCTATGCCGTGCAGGCGGAGGAAGCGGGTGCCGACCTCATATTCAACCAATGCTCATCAGTGGGCGAAGCTGCGGACGTAGCACGAGCTATGGTTCGGGTACCTATCGTGAAGATAGATGAGCGCATGGCACAGGATGCGTGTCAACTGGGAAGCCGTGTCGGAGTGGTGGCCACCGCACCCAGTACGATGGGTCCCACTACGCGGCTGATACGGAGAACCGCCGAGCGCCTCGGGAGAGAAGTCTCTTTCATTGAGGAGTTACGCGCCGATGCGTTCGAACGAATGCTGGCAGGAGATACGAAAGGTCATAACGAGCTACTTCTGGCAACCATTCGTCAGCTGTTCGAGCGTGTGGATGTGGTAGTGTGTGCGCAGGGAAGCATGATTGCATTGAAGCCGGAACTGGGCGAAACCCCCATCCCAGTGCTGATGAGTCCTCCGATCGGGGTGAGACACGCAATCGAGGTGCTTCGTAGTCTGTAAGCCATGCACAGCTATGGCTGAATGATCAGGTCGAATTAGTCCAACCACCGTTATGACAGCGACTGAGAGGTAGAAGAGGAGGTTTTCACCGAAGATGGCAAAGACTGTGTTTATCATTCACACGAGCAGCGTATCCGTAAGCGATCTCAATGCCCTGTTCGCTGAGATGGCTCCGGGTGTTATTGTACGTAATATCATTGACGACAGTTTGCTACCCGAAGTGCTGGCAAATGGTGGAGTGACGCCCGCCGTAAGGCGTCGCATCTGTCAGTATGCCATCCAAGCCGAGTCTGCCGGGGCATCTCTCATATTCAATCAGTGCTCATCGGTTGGTGAGGTGGCGGATATTGCTGCCACGATGGTCAACATCCCACTCGTGAAAGTCGATGAGCGCATGGCTGAGACAGCCTGCCGCACAGGGTCGCGCATCGGCGTAGTTGCCACCCTTCCTACTACCATGGGCCCGACCGTACGCCTCATCAGGAAGATGGCGGCGAAGTTGTGCAAAGAGATCACCATCACGGAAGAGCTCTCAGTTGGGGCCTTCGAGAAACTGATATCGGGGGACCGCAAGACTCACAACGAGATGGTCATCGCTTCGATTCGCAAGCTGGCTGAGAATGTGGATGTGGTCGTCTGTGCGCAGGGCAGTATGCTCGCGCTGAAAGCCGACCTCGGCGAGACGCCTGTTCCGGTACTCATGAGCCCTCCGTTGGGTGTTCAACATGCTGCGGAGGTACTGGAAACACTCCAATAGCTGTGGTTCATGTTTTGGCGGGGATACCCATGCCCCGTGCCGATCAACGCGCTCAGGCCCTCTGCAATCACCAGGAGGAACGAACATGAGTTTACCGTATACAGAGAAGGTAATGGATCACTTCAGGAACCCACGCAATGTGGGCAAGATCGAGGATGCGAATGCTAAGGGAACCGAGGGCAGCCCCGCGTGTGGGGACATGGTGAGCGTGTACCTCAAGGTCAACGATGAAACCAAGCGCATCGATGATGTGAGTTTTGAGTCCTATGGCTGCGCGTCCAACATCGCCACCGGCTCCATCATAACAGAGCTTGCCAAGGGCAGGACCATCGATGAGGCGAAGACCATAACCTGGAAACAGGCGTCGGATGAGCTGGGTGGCTTGCCTCCGCTCAAGGCACACTGCTCCGTTCTGGCGGTCGACGGCCTTCGTGCTGCAATTGAGGATTACGAGGAGAGGCACGGGCTGGTGAAGGAGCGCAAGACAACCAATGTGGAAGAGGTCAGACGTAGACTGAAGAGGGTGATGAACCCGCTGGTGGGACTTGATCTCGTCAAGACCGAGTTGGTTACAGGTATCATGGTCGAGAAGGGCAAGGTAACGGTAGCGGTGGATCTTCCCGAGGAGAACCAGTTCGCGAATGTGATTCGACAGGAAATCATCGATAAGATAGAGCCGCTCTGGGATGTGCGAGAGGTGGAGGTGAGGTTTACCTAGGCAGTTCAGCGCCGAAGGCTGGAGAATAGCGCCGTGGGCGTGCTCTGGAGCACATCGGAACCAGGATGTCTCCGGAGTTTTTCCGCATTGTCATCGAATCACCGGGGCACGTATTCCAGGCGGATTCAGAGACGCCGTGAGCGTTCTCGTGTGGTGCGTGGTCTGGCATCCGGCGATCCGAGGATAAAGTCTCGTGTGTGACAGGTTCACTCTGGAACGGATGAGCTATGAACGAAGTATTAGCAGCCTTACGGTTCCTGACGTCAACGATCAGGATATATGTTTGAGGAACCCTTGATTCGGAACAACGAGTCGCTCCCAAGGACCTTCGGCCGCGTTCCTTCCCGCTGGTTCGGCCAGAGCGTGGGAGTGAACGCTATTCCAGCCAAGACGTGCAGCTACTCCTGTGTCTACTGCCAGCTTGGCCGGACCGATCAGTTGACTATACGGCGCTAACTTCAGTGTAGTCCCGGAGAATTGTTCGCAGATGTCAGATTCGTTGTAGAGAGGCTGCAGGCAAGGAATGAATCTTTCGATTACACCACTTTCGTATCTGATGGGGAGCCAGCGCTCGATAGAGGGCTTGGTGACTGCCTTCGGTTACTGCAGGGACTTGGTATTCCACTGGCGGTCAGCACTAACGGGTCTCTATTGTCGCAGGATGATGTGAGGCAGGATCTGACGCAGGCCGATCGCGTATCAGTCAAGGATGACACCGTCCGACACAATACGTGGAGACGCATTGACAGGCCGCGCGGCGATCTCAGCCTGGTCGACGTCTTGAACGGAGTGCTTCAGTTCTCGCGCGAGTTCGAGGGCGAGTTAGACACTGAGACGATGCTGGTTGAGGGACTCAATGACTCGGCCGATGAACTCAGTCCTCTTGCCGCGTTTCTTGAACATGTCAAGCCACTTCGTGCGTATCTCGCTGTACCTACCCGTCCTTCGACTGTGGAGGGAGTCCGGATTCCACCGGACGACGCGCTTGTCCGAGCATTTGAATGAGATTCATCGCGGGCTTAAGAAGACGAGAGACGATGCCGGCGACAGCCTGAAGGCAAGGAAACCGGGGGACTGACTTGCAGTCATAGACTCCATTGCCCGGGTAGTCGCCCGACCAAGTCGCGGCTGCCGTGGCGAACAGAGGAGACACTGCTAACCCGACTGCCGGATGGACTCGTGTTCCAAGCTGCTGGGAGCCTGACTGATTAATCCGTTCTGAGTCTGCCGCTACCATATCTGATGGGACTGCCAGGTGGACGACCGAAAACAGTCTCTCGTAGATTGGGCAGAGCGCTGAGGGCAGGAAGGAATCGGGTGCAGCGGTTGATGCGGCTGAGGACGGCGCGCCGGCTGACACAGGCATCTGCGGGCGATTGCTCGGGGCCCCAGCACACGCCACTGTCACTGCCGGCCTCTGCCATGGTGCACGTGCAATACGGGCCGCCCCTAGGAGCTCAGGTGCGGTTGACGTCAGAACACAAAGGAAGCAGCTTGCGAAGCACCACTAGTGCGTGGAGCACGAAACGCAGGGATCGTAAGCTCGCACCAGCATCTCGAGCAGGAGCTTGACCTCTCCTTCAGGCCTGTTGACGATGCCGGGAAGCAGTGCCTCGAAGTCCTTCTGTATGTTCATGTGATTCTGGTTCGTCGGAATGACGCAATTGGCCTCGACCAGATAGCCGTTTTCGTCGAACGTGTAATCATGGATCAGCAGGCCACGGGGGGCTTCAACGACGCCGACACCCCTGCCGGCCTGAACCTTCTCTATTGGCTTCTCGTTCTTCACCCCGCGGGCTATGAGGTGATCCAGTATCGCCAGGGCATCTTCCGCGACATGGACGCATTCCACCATCTGGATCATAGTGTTCATAAACGGATTATGGCAGGGTGCCGTAAGCCCGAGTTGTACCGCAGTCTCGGCTGCCTTGGGCAAGAGCTGGGAGTGGTTGAGATTGAAGCGCGCAATCGCACCCACCATGTAGGAATCGCGGTTGTGCCTGGTGAACTTGGCCGTGGAATGGGGAACGCAATACTCGTTGGTGATCTCCAGGTAGTTTTCGGGAGGTGTAGATCCTGTGTCTGTAGACGCAATATCGCCGCCAATAAAGGCGTACTCGTCGGGCCGCTTGAGCGCGATGTACTCGGTTTCCCTGACGAAGTCCGGCATCTCCAGAGACTTGAACAACTCGACCATCCTGTCCAGGTCTTCCATCGCCTCAAGAAGGCGGGGTCTGATGGCCTTGAGCGCGGATTCATCAGGGAATTTCGTGAATCCACCGGTCACCGTCGTCAGCGGATGAATCTTCCTGCCCGCGATTACATCAGCCAGATCATTGGAGAACTTCTTTAATCGCAAGGCTCTGACCACTACTTCGGTATGGGACTCAGCCAGGGGGATGACACTGCCAACGTTGAGCAGGTCGGGAGCAACCAGGAAGCATGCGTGAAGCACATGGCTTTGCAGCGTCTCGGCGTGAAACAGGAGCTTTCGCAGGAGAAGAGTCTGCTCGCTTGGTTGAATACCAAAGGCAGCCTCAGTTGCCTCTATCGATGCGGTATTGTGGGCCAGAGAGCATATACCACAGATCCTGGGAACAACGTAGTTCACGTCGTGGTAGTGCAGTCCCCGCATCATCGCCTCGAAGAACCGTGGCGCCTCCGGGACCTCCCATCTGACCTCCTCTATGGCGCCGTCCTTGGCGTTGACGATGATATTGCCGTGCCCCTCGATACGAGTCACATGGTGCACATCTATGTTCAGGTGAGTCATTCGGACCCTCCAGTCCAGGCCGTATAGATTCGGAACTTATTGACGATATCCTCGGCGGTCAGGCCGTGTTCCTTCAGCACATCTGTTGCTGCGTCGACATTCGGGTCGTCGACAAGGCCACGGCAACCCCAGCAGTGGCGTCCCCACGTGACGCAAAGGGCGTTACACCCAGCCCTGGTGACGGGACCCAGGCACGTCCGTCCGAGGTCAAATACGCAGGCGTTCTCGGCCATCTTGCACTCTGCGCACACCGGATAGTTCGGTATTTCCGGCTTCTTGCCAAGCAGCAGGGCCTTGACGACTTCCAGAAACTCCGCTTTGTTCACAGGGCACTGAGGGAGGGCGTAGTCAACCGGAACCACTGCACTGACAGGTCGTGCAGGGATGGTGTTGTAGTACCCTGCAGCATCGCCGTAGACCACGCTGAGCACCTCTTCCATGGGGTACGCATTCTTCAGGCAGTTCACTCCGCCCAATGAGGAACAGGCCCCGATGGTGATCAGAATGCTGGCCCGTTCTCGAATCTCCTTTATCCTGGCAACGTCAGCGTCAGTGCTGATCGCTCCATCAATAATGGCTATGTCGTAGTCATCAGACCGCTCTGTCATCAGTTCTCGGAAATTGACGATGTCCAACAGGTTGAGTAACTGAAGTACTTCCTGCTCGAAGTTCACTACCTCCAGTTGACAACCTTCACAACTGGTGAAATCAAAGAACGCAACCTTCGGTTTCATCTAGATAGCCTCTTTCATTTGCTTCAGGACTGAGTAGGTATAGACCGGGCCATCCTGACAGACGTAACTGCCGTTGATCTGACAGTGCCCACACTTGCCGACGCCGCACTTCATCCTTCGCTCCAGCGACAGAACAATCTGATCTTCCGGAATGCCCTTCTTGAGGCACTCGTTGATCACAAAGCGATACATGACCGGCGGGCCGACGACGACTGCATAGGTATTCTCGGCATCGATATCGATCTTGGGAAACAGACTGGTTACCACACCGACATTGCCCGTCCAGGAGTCGTCACATGTATCGACCGTCTCCAGAAACTCGGTCTGTTCACATTGTGACCAGGTGGCGAGTTCATCACAGAACAGCCTTTCCTCCGGTCTGCGGCAGCCGAAGACGATAATCAAGCGGTTGACATGCGACCTATTATCTCGGACGTAGTTGATCAGCGAGCGTACCGGGAAAAGGCCTATGCCACCGGCAACGATGAGGAGATCCTTGTTCTTAAACTCCTCCACCGGGAAACCGGTGCCAAAGGGGCCGCGGATACCTACGGTTGATCCCACTTCCAGCTTCTGGAGAGCGTTGGTGACATTTCCAACGGCACGAACAGCTATCTCAAATGAGCCTCGCTTCGTTGGGGAAGACGAAATGGAAATCGGAGCCTCGCCTATGCCGAACAATGAAACCTCAACGAACTGCCCCGGCGTGTGACCCAGATCTGCGCCGTCAGCCAGTTTGAACTCGTAGACCTTTTCGATCTGGGTGATATCCTCAGCCCTGACGAGTTCGGCCGGACGTGGCAGGTGGATTGATGCCTGAGGGGTCAGATGCATCTCCATGCTAGCTCGCCTCCTTGAGTAGATTGTAGGTGTCTGCCGGAAGTGCGATATCGACCAGGCAAGCTAAACCACATCTGCCACAGCCTACGCAACCTGGTTGGTCATATCGTTCAAGAAGGTACTTGCCCTTGCGGTACATACGATGTCGGAATCGCGATTCCCTGTCCTCACGGAAGTTCTCACCCGTAGCTACCTTGGCAAATTCCGTGAGCATGCAACCATCCCATTTCCGGTAGCGCTCGCCACTATCAAGCGACAAAGCTACCGTGTCCTCGACATCGAAACAGACGCACGTTGGGCATACCATGACGCACGAACCACAGGAAAGGCAGACCTCACTCTTCTCGGCAAATACCCGGCTGTCCCATGTCTCATTCAGAATCGCGGGAATCTCGTCTGCGGGCATAGACAGACTCTTCTCGTATCTCCCGAGAGACATTTCCCGCACCTCGTCTCTCCTGGCCAGATCGGTCGCTGTTGCATCCGCTGCCCTGCCGTACCTGGCCAGCAGGTCTGCTCCTCTATCAGTTCCCACGGACACCACATAGCTGTCGCCGATGTCGGTCAGCATCAGGTCATACCCGGACTCGGTTGTGGCAAAACCCATACTGGCGCTGAAGCTCTGGGGATTGGGATTGAGGCAATCCACACCTATAACAACCGTCTTGCTCTTCCTTATCATGAGGTTGGGATCGGCAGGCGGAGCCGAATAGACGGCCTCGCACAGTTCCATGGCCTTGAGGTCGTAGGGATGCACTCCAATCAGTACCACGGAACTGGCTTCAGCGACGGGTTCCGGCGCGGGTCTTTCACCCTGGCGGAAGGTGATTACCGTCTCCCGCTGCGGGAGAAAATACTTCTTGGGAGGAAGCAGCGTCACATCGTAGTCCAGGCAGAGTTCACCGCTATTGGTCAGCGGACCGAAGAAGTACTTCCCATCTTTCGTTTTGACGCCTTCTATACTGTCGTACTCCCCCTCCTGGATCAGTCTATCCACCATGCTGCTGAAGTCTGCCTTGCTGATGACCTTGTCTTCCATGATGATGCTATTCCTCTGCTGTTCGCTATGTTGGGACAATCACGATATTTTAGCACCCGCCGCACAAACCTCCGGTATTGGCCGGGATTTGCTACATCAAACGATAGAGAGTACACACGCCCCTTGGGCAAATCGTTTGTATGATAGAGATAGAGCACCCAAGTGTCAACCGGGATTCCTCATATCAACTCATAGTAAGCAGACACGCCCTTCTTGGGCCTTACTGTCTCTAGGATAGAGCCGGGCGTATCCAAGCGTCAATCCCATCCAGAAGCTCCAGAACAGCCTGTAGAGTTTGGCTTTCGCCCTCCAGAGCAGCTGTGTTGCAGCCCGGAAGTGGTTCTCCACATGAGTAAGTCGACAGTTCCCCTGTCTTCTTCATCTGGCTGCCTCTGTGTGCCCGCAGTGTTGCCAGTCAGGAGCCAGAGGTACCGGCTCACTCGCTCGAGGATGGCAGCAAACAGTTCTCGGACAGTGTCACCTCAGCCACTTGGAACACAAGCTGCCGAGCACGGCGCACAATCCAACCCCCTATCTTAATCAGCTTCACCTGAAGGCTGCGTAATGACCAGTCCTTGATTGCCTTGGGTAATCCCAGCCTGCGCAGAAAGTTCCCCGGGTTGTAGGCCAGGACGAACAGCTGAAGCCGCACTTGGTTCGAAATGAGACGGTGGCAGGAGAGCCCGGTCCAGTTCAGCGCATACTCGCCTTCCTTAATCCACTGCTCTGCCGTCCCACAACCGTTGTAGAAGTGCACTACGCTTTCTGGCTTGGCCGACAGATTGGTGATGATGAAGCCCACTCGCGGAAATAGCTCTCCGCGGTGCCATCCCATCTTGGCCACCACTCGCCATGGCCGGTTCCAGCTCTTGGCTTGATCCAGGAAGTCGTGGTAGAGGGTTACGGGCTTCCTAGGCAACTTCACTTCAGGACGCTGTAGCATAGGCCTGATCTTCTGTTCCAGGATATCGTTTGCCGGCAGATGAATGACGTAGCCAATGTCCCGAGGCTCCAGATACTCGTACACCTACGGCTTGGCAAAGGCGGCGTCGCCCCGAAAGAGCAGGTGCACCCCTTTGCGTTGGTAACGTTCGACTACCGGCTCAAGGACTTCCTGACAGCGGTCGACGCTGTGGACGTTCCCCGACAGCAGCAGGCCACCCTCGCCAGTCCCCGAAGTGGTTGAACAGAAAGAGCGGATGGCAGCACAATGACCGGAAATGCCCATTGTAGACGGCCCCTTCCTGCCCTCCATATAAAACGGGACTCTCGGAGCTGTCCATGTCCAGGATGCTCCTCTGATACCGGGTTCGCATCATGGTCTGATCGATTCATGCGGCATTCAGTTGCTCCAGTCCCCTCTGGTTCTCCTCAGTAGTAAGCATCTCAGTCTTAAACCGGCTCAAGGTGTTGCTGCCGGCAGCCTGCTTCTCCAACGCCCGGCTCCCAACTCCCGTCTGCATCGTGGGATCGCTGGCTGCTTATTTCGGACGAAATCGGCCACCCTGTCGGAGCAAACTAGGCCAGTGTTCTTGAACACCAACTCGCGGGCAATGCACTTGGCGAACCAGCTTCACGGGTGAGTCATCCATCGTGCAGAATCACTCCTACGTGTAGCCTTTTCGACTCCGGCACAGCTCCGGCAGCTTTGTGCCGGCCTCGTCTTCCTGCAGCACTACGCTGATCTGCTCCTGCGGGTGCCGCTTGCGTGCCATTACGAGTCCTCATCTGTCCTCGTCAGTCCATTAGAGAGCTGTAATTCGCTCTGGTACTTATTTCAGGGGGAAGGTCATGAGTATTGTATATGTCGAGGTGACGATGGGGTAAGAGAGTATGAAGATAACGGCGTGCGTGGACAATCGCAGCGCTGGTGACAGCAACGGGTTTCAAAGGGGAAATGACGATAATGCTTTTCACAGATGACCAGCCGTGGCCCTACTGATATTAAGGCTAACTTCTTAATACTCGCTTGTTAGTCTGATACACTGTTCGCTAGTAGCGCTCCCGGAAGAAGACTCCTGTAAGATGAATATCCGCCAAGTTGATTTGTCGGGCGTCAAAGACACTAGACTTGTAGGCTATGACGTGGAAAGTATTGTCTCCTTCACTAACTGGAACGACAGCGGTCGCTGTTACATGGAACCTTCTCCGTTGAGTTCCGGTGCCATCCAGAACGCCAACACTTGTTTCGTCCAGGTCGGCGACGGCGGGTGTTGAGCCAAGGCCGAAAAAGCAGGTAGTGCTATCACCGAATGTAACCGCCGTGGCACTGGCGTTGAGGAGAACATAACCGTCGGCGGGGCAAGTCAACGTGATACTCGCAACATCCTGTGGCGCCGTGCCGAGGTTCGTTGCAGACCCACCCAAGGTGAAGTCAA
>SKVJ01000073.1 GCA_007129495.1 Dehalococcoidia bacterium
CGATCCATTGACCGGCCTCTTCAACCGCCACAGCATCCTTGAGAAGCTCAGAGAGTGGATTCTGCACAGCATGCGTTACCGGGCATACTTGAGCGTCGCAATGATTGACATCGATCACTTCAAGATTGTCAATGACAGCTACGGACACGCGGCAGGTGACCGCGTGCTCGCTGCACTCGCATCGCTACTCCAGCAAAACGTCCGCAGTGCAGATTTCGTGGGACGATATGGCGGAGAGGAGTTCCTCGTCATCCTCCCTCGCACCAACATTGATGGCGCTGTCACAATTGCCGAGAGGCTTCGTTCCACCGTTGAAGATACTCCCCTGCACGCTCGAGACGACACGACTCTCCATCTGACAATCAGCCTTGGTGTGGCTCAATGGAGCGAGGAGGACAGCGAAGATCCGTTGCTCGCACGTGTGGACGCCGCACTGTACCACGCGAAAGAGGGCGGACGAAACCGAATCGAGGTTGCCCCTTCGTCTGAGCAGCCAGCGCAGGACAACAGTGCGTAGCGCAGATCGTCCTCCATGCTGTGATTCCGGCCGGAGAACCCCTCGCGGGCAGGTACGCTCCCTCGTTCGTTACCGTAGCTGCCAGCAGTGCCGTTCCATCTCACCACCGCAGACGCAGAATTTCGTACGGGGGGAGTTCCACCATATGTGATTATGTGCTGGATTTATGTATACTAGGCGCAGGTGACCTCATTGCACCTTGGCCGTGGCTGGGCAGGGAGCTGTGATTACGCGGCGAGAAGCATACGACCTATGGAACCGATAGCAAACTCACCCGGGGGCCCATCGAAAGACAAGTGGCTTCCGTCGGCTCCAAGAACCATCGGTAGTGAGCACCCTGGCGTTTCGAACCCCCCACCTGATCCTGTTTCCTGCTGGCCACTGATGCTCCAATCATTACAACCTCATAACCATACCTGCCTTATCTATGAAACACCGGAGGAGTGGAAGGCGGCGGTCGTGCCGTTCCTCGTCAGCGGATTGAAACGGGGCGAGAAGTGCCTCTACGTGGTCGACGTAAGTACCGCCGATCAGATCCGAGGCTACCTCGCCGAACAGGACATCGATGTCACATCTCTGGAACAATCGGGGGAACTCTCCATCCTGCACCAGGGCGAAACGTATACACGCGGAGGAACATTCGACCCCGACCGGATGATCGCGCTGCTCGTCGAGGAGACACAGCAGGCGATCGCCGAAGGATATCCCGGTTTGCGTATTACCGCAGAGATGACCTGGTTGCTGCACAGGCTTCCCGGAACGGAGCGCCTGCTGGAGTACGAGGCCAAACTGAACCGGGATTTCTTCCCTCACTATCCATGCCTGTCCATGTGTCAGTACGACCGCTGGAAACTCGATCCCGAGGTCATCAGGGACGTCATCAGGACTCATCCGTTCCTGATTAATGGCACACATACCTACCGCAACTTCTACTACATCCCTTCCAGGGAGTACCTGAACGCATCATTTGCCGCACGGGAGGCGCAACACTGGTTGGATAACCTTGATCGGGAACAACACCAGCAGCAGGCACTGCGCGATAGCGAGGAGAAGTACCGGGGAGTGTTTGAATACTCAAGAGAGGCCACTGCTCTGGTCACACCGGAAGGCCGGTTCCTTGAAGTGAACCGGGCATTTCTCGATCTCTACGGATACACACGGGACGAACTCCAGCAGGTGAATGCGGCCGACCTGTACGCCAATCCGGCTGACCGTGATGATCTGTTGAGCCGTCTTGCAGAATCAGGATTTGTCAGCGACGAAGTGCGGTACAGGAGAAAAGATGGCACGATCATCGAGTGTCAAAGGAGTGTGGTAGGGCGAAGAAACGAGCAGGGCGATCTCGCGCTTGTCCAGTCCCTCGTGCTCGACGTGACTGAACAAAGACGCTCGGAGGAGTCGCTGCGCCGGAGCGAGGAGAACTACAGGACGCTCTTCCAGCAGTCCCTGGACGCCATCTGGAGCCTGAATCCCGATGGTACCGGCCATGAGGTTAACCAGGCGTGGCTGGACATGTTCGGCTACACGAGGGAGGATCTGGCGACTCTCAATGCAGCCGACCTGTATGCGAATCCGGCCGACCGCGAGGACTTCCTGCGCCGGATCGAGGCGACAGGACAGGTGCGCGACGAGGTGCGTTTCAAACGGAAGGATGGACGCATCATCACATGCCAGCGCGCGGTGGTAGCCCGCAAAGACACCTTCGACCGCATTATCTCATTGCAGGGAGTGGCCAGTGACATCACGGACCGGATCCGTGCGGAGGAGGAACTCCGCAAGAGCGAGGAGAAGTACCGCTCACTCTTTGAGCAGTCGAGGGACCCGATTGCAATAGTCGGAGGAGACGGCACCCTCCTCGAAGCGAACAGCATGCACCGGAAGACCTTCGGCCATGATGAATCCTATATCGGCCGGTTCAACGTACGGGACCACTATGTGGATCCGGCACAGCGGGACGACTTCCTGCGTCACCTTGAGAGAGACGGGGAGGTCGTCAACCACGAGGCCAAGCTGATGACACGGGACGGCACGGTGCTGGACTGCATCCGGAACGCCGTGGCTCACAAAGATGAAGCGGGCCGTATCACCAGGATTCAGACGGTCTGCCGGGATATCACCGACCGGAAGAAGGCTGAGCATGCCCTGCGCGAGAGCGAGAAGAAATTCAGGTCGCTCTTTGAGCAGTCGAGGGATGCTATTGCCCTGGTAGCACCCGATGGCACAAACCTGGAAGCAAATCAGGCCTGGCTCGACCTTTTCGGATACACGCGTGATGAACTGCCTCACGTGACCGCATACCATGTTTACGCAGACCCAGCCGAGCGCGAGGATTTCCTCCGCCGCATAACCAAGTCCGGGTTTGTTACGGACGAGGTGAAACTCAAGCGAAAGGACGGGTCCGTATTCGACTGCGAACGCACGGTTGTCGCCCGGAGAGATGACCGGGCTGAGATTATCGCATATCAGAATATCCTCCGGGACATCACCGACCGGAAGAAAGCTGAGCGTGCGCTCCGCGAAAGCGAGCAGAAGTACCGCTCCCTCTTCGAGCAGTCTATGGACGCCATTTCGCTGGTGAGCCCCGAAGGTATTATCCTCGACGCCAACCAGGCATGGCTCGACCTTTTCGGATACACCCTTGAGGAACTGCCTCACGTGACCGCATACCATGTTTACGCAGACCCAACCGAGCGCGAGGATTTCCTCCGCCGCATAACCAAGTCCGGGTTTGTTACGGACGAGGTGACATTCAAGCGCAAGGACGGGTCCGTATTCGACTGCGAACGTGCCGCAGTGGCCGTCAGAGACCAATCAGGCAGTGTCATCGCCTTCCAGAGCATCCACCGGGATATCAGCGACCGCATAAGGGCACAGCAGCAACTCGAGGCCAGCCACGCACGCCTTGAGCAGGCGCTGGACGGAACCCTTGACGTCATTCAGCAGATAAGCGAGGCGAGGGACCCGTACACTTCCGGACACCAGAAACGCGTGGCGGAGCTCGCTGAGGCGATTGCCAGGCAGATGGGGCTGGAGGAGTCCCGTGCATCCGTCATTCGTACCGCATCCCTCATCCACGATATCGGTAAGATCACAGTCCCGGCCGAGATACTGAGCAAGCCCGGCAATCTCTCCAATGCCGAATTCGATCTCATCAGGGAGCATCCTCGAACAGGGTATGACATCCTGAGGCACACATCTCTGCCGGAAGCGGTCGCGGCGACGGTTTTGCAGCACCATGAGCGCCTCGACGGAAGCGGCTACCCGCAGGGTCTCCGGGGAGACAGTATCGTACTCGAGGCAAAGATCCTGGCTGTTGCCGATGTAGTTGAAGCCATGTCCTCGCACCGGCCCTATCGTCCCGCCAGGGATATTGACACCGCCCTCCATGAAATCACACTCCACAGCGGCTGCCGCTACTCCCCGGACGTAGTAACTGCCTGTACCAGGGTGTTCCGCGAGAAGGGCTTCACCTTCCTCTCTTCTCTTGAGAACAGCGGTCAGCCGACTATCGAACAGGCAGGCAACTGAACCACCCCTTTGGGCGAAGAACACTCATCCGGAATTCCACATCAGTCATTGCTGCCTCCCAGGCCGGCAGCGTGACCCGTCAGACTTCCCGTTTCCTCGATAACAGTACCCACTCCCCTATCCACTCGGTCAGCACCGGTATCGCAAAGGCAAGGAACCACGCGGGGGCTTCCGCATCGCCCGTGGACTCGGCAATGGCGATGGCACAGAATGTCAGACCCAGTGAGAGCGTGAACAGTCCGCGCCACCAGTTCGTCAATGCCGGCCACGAGTAGCGGCGCCGGGCCACGGAACGAACCTCGCCGCCCGGTATGGACGCCCTATCAGTGGCTATCGTGCAGTTGCCGGTTGAATCGACGTCGTTCATAGTGTCCCTCCCTCGCCCACGCGTACACCCGGCGAATCAGCAGGCTCCAGCCGCACACCGTTAACACGTGATGCATTCGTAGCTCAACAGTCCTCATTGTGCCTTCTCCTTCTCAAGCTGGGAGATGCGCTCCGTGAGCACATCCAGATGGTCGGCAAGCTGCCGCACCGAGCCGATGAGCAGCCCGATGGTGTTGCCAAGCGAGATGCAGCGGTCGTCATCGAGCGACTCCTCGTACCGGTCGATCCGTGCCTGCCGGTCCTGCCCTACTGCGTCGCGTACCTCACGCAGCTCCTCCTTCTTCTCCGGCCGGGTCTCACACGAGAGCGCACTGTCCAGTATCTCTCGAATCTCCGCATCGTCACGGTCTATCTGCGCCGCCCGCCTGCACATCTTCTCGTCCTTGCGGTAAGACGCCTTCAGCATCGGCGGAATGGTCGAACGATCGTATGCACGCGCATCCTCCACATCAGCCCTGATCGCACGCACCAGTGACAGGTCGTCCAGCGCATCCCACGGCTGGTTGCTGACATAGAGGTCGTGGCAGAAGATAGCCCCGAAGCGGCGGGACGAGTATCCCAGGTCATACACGTCGTCGGATTTCGGATCCAGGTGGCAGGACAGCTTCACCGGACCGTTGAGGAAGCGGATGTCACAGCCCGACGCAGACATGATGTCAAGCTCGTAGCTGGATGGATACACGTAGTGTTTCTGTGCTCCGTGAGCGAAGATGAGGTCCTGCCCGCCGATGGTGATGCCGACGTCCGGGTCTATCTGTATATAGCCCGCGTCGTACCACCTGCTGTCCGGGCCCGTCTTTACTTGCACGGCACTCGACAACAGGATGTTTCCGGCGGATATGTTCGTGGAACGCAGCTTTCCGTACGTGCCGCCGTCAGGCAAGTGGTCCAGCGTGTCCCCGATACTGGAAAGGTCGACCATGCCGGAGTCCGTGAGCCATTCCAGCACGATGCTGTCTGCGCGGATATTCTCGGCCTCGAGGTCCTTCACGGAGAGACGTCCCATGCGCTCGTAACCCTGCGGAGTCGGGTAGACCTCCAACCTGTTGGCAAGACTGCGCACGCTTGACCAGCCTCCCATCTCAATGTCCGTCTGCCACATGAACGGCTTCCCGCTGCTTCCCACAGCCCAGCGGTGACGCACCCTGCCCGCATTGCCGGCCACCGAATCTCCGATGCGGGAGTCGGTCACCCTGAGATAGTCCAGCACCTGCACCTGGGGAGCGAGCGGCACCGTGAGTTTCGCAACCGGCGACTGAAGGCGATGTTTCGCCAGCATGGATTCCGCCAGCAGCGCCGCCTGCGCATTGGAGTCAGCCGCAGCCACCTGGTACTGCGATTTCGGCATGAGGGCGTAGCTTGCCCCGTCCGTGGCCGAGCCCGTGAAGCCGATGGGCCAGTCCTCGGGAGTGCGCACGACGATACGGTTGGGAATGACCAGAGTCTGCTGTCCCGATTTCTCCAGAAAGGCGTGAGAGCCGGAAGCCAGTGAGAACTCATGCTGGTACGCGGCACCCGAGGTCACCGGCTGAAAGAGGTGCAGCATTCCATCGGCCTCAACACGCATCGTGCAGGTGGTGAAGTCGAGCAGCCGCCTCACCGCCGCCAGCCGCGAGCCGTTCGTGTAGACGCGGAAGCCGTCACGCGGTTTGTAGCCCGTTGCCAGCGCATCCGGGCTATCCCACACGCAGGGAACTCCGCTGCAATGGCTGTAACACGAGAGCGAGGCCGACAGGATAGCGCTGATGAGCGACTGCACGGTTCCGGTATCCGTGGCGCCGGGTACATACGAGGCCGATGCCCTGTCCTCGACAAGTCCGTCCGGAACACCCTGGCACAGCAGCCGGCAGGTGAGCCTGCCCTGCTCGCTGGCAAGCTCCTGCCGTATGACGGTGAGAGGCGGCGAGTCCCGGTGTTCCTGTCCGGCAGTACTCACTGCTCCCCATCCTATGACCACGTGGTACCCGCGAAGGTCCTTCGACGTGAATATGCCGCCCAGGTTATCGAGCAGGAGCTCGGCGGTGTGGCTGTATGGCTCAATGATTTCGTCGGCCATGAGCACGCGGCTGCGGGTATACGTGAGTGATTCCATGCCATGGGACAGTACGACCCGCACGAGTGGGTCGACTTCATGGCTGCCTAATGCTGACCTGAGCGAATCCGTGAATGTCATAGTGCATCACCTCACGAAAGCGATCGCCACCATGACGAGACAGCCGATGGCGAGCCCCAGCAGCGCCTCCCAGAAGTCGTCATACCCGCCCGCATGCCCGTGGCATTCGGACCAGTACTCGTAGACCGCAAAGCCGGAGAAGAGCATCACGGCGAGGCCCATGCTGTGCAGCGCCACCGGCACCGTGAGTGCGCCAAGGCCGATGTGCACGATCGTGGTGGGCTTTCTCATCGTTCGTCCTCCGTCCAGAGCTCCCCGGTTCTGAGAGCATGACGCCGCTGGCGCTTGAGCGCGGTGAGGTCCTGCCTGAACTGCATCAACAGGTCGCTCGCATGGCGGTGAAGATGGTCGGCGGTGCGGCGGCCACCTATCGTGACGCGGTCGTGCGTCGACGCAAGCTGGTCCAGCAGCGCATATCCGGCAGCGCCGACGAGGACGATGTCCTCCATGTGGTCGGGAATCGTACAGCCGGAGGCATCGGCCGTATGCGGTACTGTATAGAATACGTTAACCTGCGCACCTGCCACCGGCATGGCGTCGGTCAACAGCGTGAGCGTGGACCCCCACAGTTCGAAGTGGCGTAACCTCCTTGGATGACCTCCGACCGGGTACTCGACCGCAGCGACGCTGATAAGGCCGGTGAGCGGTGCGATATCCAGCGCATGACTGGCGGGGTCGGCGATGGTGAGACTGTTGTCCACCATCTCGCGCGGGGCGGCCCGGTTCAGGTCGCGGATAGCGTGGTGAATATGGCGGTCGAGGTCTTCGTCCGCCCAGCGGTCCGCAGCGGCTTCACTGAGGTCGATGCGAAGACGCGACCTCAGAACGGAAATATCTGTCGACATTTCGTCCTCCTCATAATCGTGTACGAGTTGAAACGGCGTTCGCTATCTGTCATTGTTCTACCCTGATTCGCCCGGTGTGCCGGTCTTCCGGCCCCTGTGCGCGGATTTCTTCTTCACACCAGCGGGAGAGGAGAGGGGAGCCTCCTCTCTCGCCCTCCTTATGCCACGAACCGGTGCCCCGCGCCTGCGTGGGGTTCTTCCGTGCAGTCCGCAACACGCCTCGTTATGCAAGGCCATTGACAGCAGACCCGGCCGGGGGTATCGTCATAATCAGGACCTGTGAGGCAGGGGCGCACGAAGCAGCAGCTTCTACGTCACACAGCGTCCTCCTCGTCTGGCGGGGGAGGAGAGTGGGGAGCCTTTTCTCCCTCGCCCTGTCTGGCTTTCTTCCGCCTCTCACCCTGTATTCCCTCCTTCACCCCTTCGGCATCCGTGATCCGACTCCACTCCTTCCGCTTCGATGTCGCCATCTCCTCCCTGGCGGACATTTTCGCTGAACACTTAGGGGAGGACAGAATCGTAGAACATCCACAAATCATCGGAATCACCCTTGACATACTCATCGCATGCGATTAGCATACGGCTAAGGAACCTGTGGTTCTACGTGGATGTGGGGTCGTGCAATGCGATACCAGAACCATCCCACAGGGTCCTCCTCTCCTTTCGGGGAAGGGTAGCTGCCACCCCTTCCCCCTTTTTTTGTCAACGCAGCCCAACCGGCTGGGCGGGGCGGGGTCCGTGTAGGGGCCGGTTCCCACACCGGCCCGCCCGGTGGGGCGGGGTGGTGTCGGCCGTCCATGCCCGTCCGTATTCATCCATCTCTGCACCTACAGGACGCACGCCACCCTGATCCCAACCTGGTACTCCCGGTAATCCGCCACCGCACTCCCGGGAAACGGGTCCGGGAGCGGGCCGCAAGCATGGTCTATCCACCACGTCTGCGTGTACAGGCTCGGCTTCGCCTGTATCATGCCCACAGGCGTCCTGGTCCGCGGCGCTGTGTTCGCATACAGCGCCGGCGCACCGTCACTCAGAAAGGCGATGTAGTAGCTCCCTGCGCCGAGAGCCTCACCGATGGTGATTTCCTTATCGCCCGCAGCCGAGATATCCACCACGCCCGCATCCAGTACCAGGCAATCCGGGTATCCGTCACGATCCCGGTCCTCGTATATGCCCAGCCGGACGATCTTCTCATTGTCTGCCGTGTACACCGAGCAGCCGATGCGGTCCACCACTACATCCCGCGGCACCGCCAGGTACGCGCCGTAAAGCCGGTTCGCTGCAAGGGTGTGGGTATTGCTGCCGGCCGCTCCGTACCACGCGCCTGCGCGCAGCGCCTCACCTTCGTTATAGACGCGGCTCCGCCAGAGTTCAAGGCCATTGTGAATCTGTATACCCATCGCCTAGCCCCTTACTCCCTGGAGAGTGAACTCACGGTCGATCGCCTGCGCTGCCGACGTGCTTAGCTTCACGTAGCGCCATCCGCCTGTGTCGAATATCGTGGCATAGCCACCGGTGGTCGGCTCCGTCTGTGCGGCGGTCCCGCTGCCCAACGGCACGTACGTGCCGTCCAATGCCATCGCAACGTGAATCCCTACACGCGCCGAGGTAAGCGCCGGGACGATGACCGCCATATAGCGATAGTGGTCGCCAAGGTCCACCGCGCCGGACAGGTTATCGGCTTCCTGAACAACGATGTTCGCCGTCTTCCAGCCGGATACGCTCGCCGCGCTGGTCGCGGCCACATTCAACTCACCGGCTTCCCACGCGGACAGCCGGACGTTCAGCACGCCGTTCTCATCCACAGCCGGGCACTGCGGATCACCACTGCTGTCGTGTCCATACATAACACGCGGATACTCTTCCATATATTCCTCCTCACCGGGAGGAGGGCACACCGGCCCTCCCCCCTTCTCATTGGATCCTATATGCCGCTCTCGCCGAGTTGAAGGTAGACGACCGCCATCACGCCACCGGGTTTGGTGTTGACGGCATCGGTCGATTTCGCCTTCACGACGATGGCGTCGCCCTCAGCCACGGGAATGCCCGGACGGTCGAACCGTGCGGTGCCGTACGTGGCGCCGGCAGATGAACCTGCACCGGCAACGGTCACCTCCGACACCTCCTGGCGGGTGCCGCCGACGTACACGCTGAATATGACGTCGTGCAAGTCAGACTGTGCGGACTCTATCTCGCAGTCCACGCCCCGGACGCAGCCATCCTGGATGGCATGCAGCACCGCAACCGACCCAGCACCCTGCACGGGCGCCAGGGCGGCATCCGTAGCGGCCAGCGCCCCGGCGGCAAGGTCTTTCTCAAAGACAAGTGTCACAACTCCAGACATCTCTACCGGCATGGTCCTTCGTTCCTCCTTTGTCTATTCGTGTATCGCTGGTGCCCCATATTCGTCCATGCCCATCCGAACGCGGCGGGGGTCCGCGTACGGGCCGGTCCCCACACCGGCCCGCCGGGTTGGGGGCGCCGTCCGTGTGCCACCCATGCCCGTCCGGGCAGAGACGCAGCAAAGCGGCGTCAGTCCTTCACCCCTATCAGCACCGCGCAGGTCACTGTGGAAAACAGCGCCAGGCTCACGTACCACTTGATGCGGTGGCGGGTGGCATCCTTCGTCTCAAGCTGCCCCACGCGCTCGATCTGCAGCATCTCCGGACTGGAAAGCCCGCACAGAGCGCCCTCTCCCAAGCGCAGCGCGTACACTGCCGAACACACCCCACCGGTGACTCCCGTCTCGAGACTGCTGCCCACCGCATGCGTGTCCAGAACCCAGTCGGACACTCCAATCGGTATTCCGTTGTAGAGCTGCACCTGCTCACCCAGGACTCCATACCCCACCTGCAGATTGTTGCCGGCGGCACGCGCAAGGTTCTGAATCTTCCTGCGGCTGCGCCGGGACATCAGCAGCAGGTCCGGCTTGCCGCCCTTTACGGCATCGATAAGCTCATCAACCATCGTGAGGGTGAGCGTTGCACCGGCCGCGCCCGCGGCCACCACCTGCGCGGATGCCGTTCCTGTGTCGATGAGCTTTCGGACACCATCGTACTGCTTCGAGTTGCCGGCGGAGTCGCCGTATATGAAGTACTCCTCGAAGGTATGCCGCAGCGCCTTCGCCTTCTGTTCCACCACCGCCGCCTCAAGGTCATTGATGTTCGAACGGGTGGATCTCAGGTAGTTGTCAACGTCCGCGTCACCACCCATTATCTTGAGCGTACTCGTCACCTGCGCGAACGAAGGCGTGGACTCAGCCCAGGTATCGCCCACATCGTAAAACGCGATGGACGGCAGGATGGACTCCCGAGCGTACGTCAACCCGTTGCCCTGGATCTGGATGAATGGGAGCATCTGCAGTACGGGGGAGTCTTTGACGATGGTCTCGATCACGCCCTGCAACAGGACGTCATTGGAAAGCTTCTCCGCTTCTGTGAGTGTCAGTGCCATGTGCTGTCAGTTCCTCCTTCTCACCTGGACCGGGTCTGAATTCCGGCGGATATCTTGTCGCGTGGACTGAGCCCTGCCAGATCCGGGCCGTTGCTGACCGGTGCGCCGGCGGGCACCCTCGCTGCCGTTTTCTCTGCGCTGAGCGCAGTCCTTACATTCTCGACCAGGGACCTCGCGCCCTGCACCGAGGCAGCCAGTTCCTCGACCGTCTCTCCTTCGATGAGGTCGCCGGGCAGTTCGGGATGCGCCATCCGCAGCGCGTCGCGGCAGGCGTCGACCGCTTCATCCTTCGTCTGCTTCAGGGCGGCCATCTCCGCCCACGCATGGTCATACTCCTCCTGCTTCGTAACCATGGCGTCGCGCGATCGCTCCAGCAGTACGGTAAGCTCGTCGATGCGTTCATCGCGCTCTGTGAGCGCCGCTACGAAGTCCTGGCGTTCCTGCTGCTCCTGCCGGAGTTGCATGTCAAGCTCGCCCCGTTCCTTTGCCGTTGAGCCGCCGTTGCCGGGAATTCCGGGGTCTTCATGTCCGGTGTGCACTCGTTTTCCTCCTCTCGTTATGCCTTATGAAGGGTCCTGACACGGTCTGCGCGCTGCTCTCTCACTCTGTCCGCGGGTCGTGTCCCTTCACCCTGTACTGCTGATTCATCCCGAGGATCCGCTCACGCTCCTCGCACCAGAGGCGGAACTCGGCATCGGGACTCCGCACTCCGAGGCGGTCCATCGCCGTGCGGCGGGAGTGGATGCCTGCCTGCACCAGTCCCTGTTCCTCCTGAGCCATGCGGGTTGAATCCTCCGGCAATACCGGACCCCACGTGGTGCGGTGGGTAATGCCGCTGACATCCATTCCCGTGTACTGCGCCGCCAGACGAAGTATCATCGCGTCGCGGCGGTGGTATACCGTGCTGCGGATAACCCGCTTCCGGTTCACTTTCTGGATCAGCGAATTCATCTCCATGGCCAGTGCCGCGCCGGACAGCTCCTTATCCGTGCCGCCGTATGCCGCCCGAGGCGTCTCGCTGAGATCGTGCAGTGTGCGGTACACCGCTTCGATGTAGTCGATATGCAGCCTCACTCCACCACCCTGCAGCAGGTCCAGCAGGTACGCTCTGGCGCCATCAGGCAACGCCCACGTCTGGCCGGGACGCGTCTGTATGTCCTGCGCCTCATCCACGTTCTCCAGAACCGCGATGGGATTGCCCGAGAACTCCAGGATGCGCGAAAGCTGCGACACTGCACGGTTGAGCTCACGCTGCGGCTCCATCAGCGCCGGTATGTCAGAGGTTCCCCAGAACTGCTTCGGCTCGCGCAGGTTGGGGAAGATTACGAACGGGATAAAGCTATACGGGTTGGGCTTCCGGCTGAGCAGCGTGTCATCCACGTACAGAGAGAGTTCCTGCGCTGTCCACTGCTCGGTCACGTGCGCTTCACGCCGCGGGATGGAAATGGCATAAAGGCCCGACAGTTCCTCCCGGGACAGGCGGTAGCGGGAGGCTACCTGCCATACATGCGACGGATCGTCGCCTGCCCACCACGCGTAGATGCCGCTGACGGGAGGGGCGGTGACTCGAATGCATCCGGCGTCGGCATCCCAGGTCACCTTGTAGCAGGCATCCCCCAGGACGGCACAGTCAATCTCTGTCTCATAGTCCAGGGCATCCAGTCCATGGGCATCACGCACCTGCTGCAGTACCGATTCGGCACGTTCAATGCGAAGCTTCAGCCCGGCGTCGCGCAGCAGCAGGTCAGGTTCAGCCGGATAGCAGGCCGCGCCAAGTCCATGGACGAGATAGCTCGTAACCTTGTCGACGGCCACCCGCGCGTAATTGAACACAAGCCGCCGCTGCCGCCACTGGGACTCCCACTGGTTGCCCCGGTAGAAGTCGAGGTTGCGGCTGTACGCGGCAAGACGTTCGCTGTCCCTGCGCGCCAGGGTCGAGGGAATGAACGCACCGACTTCGCCGCTGGTTCCCTGTTCTGCGGATATGCTGACTGCTGCCATTGTCTCTCCTTTATCACGAAGTGAAGAGTGGACGCTGCACGGCCACACGCGGCGTCCGGATGGTCTGGGGCTGGTGGAGGTGCTCGGAGCGCTCCGCCCCGCGCGCCACGCGCGGCGTGTAGTCCCGTGCTGCGATAGCCAATAGCGCGAGGCTCATAAGGAAGTCGTCATGGCCGTCCGAATGGTCCACGTAGAACCCCAGGGTACGGTTGGCCCGGTACACAGCCCGGGCGCACTCCAGCTGCTGCATGGTGGCGCGGTGCTCCGTCGAGCCGTCCTGCACGTACAATCTCATGCGGCCGCCATTGACCAGCGAAAGGAACTCGTAGCCGAGGTCGGACTTGGACCGCTCCGTGAACACGAAGGGTCGTATCCGGTTGCCGAACTCGTGCTTCAGGAGTCCTGCAACCGGCTGTCCCATGCCCGTTGCGTCAACTACTATGCCGGCGGGCCTCCACGTCCTGAACAGCCCCATCAGCGCGGGAATAAGCTGCGCGTGTGGCACTCCGGTCCAGGAAACCTGTTCCACCACGTAGAGGTAGGGATGGCCGCGGCCTCTGTCGGCCGGGGTCTCAACGGCCGCGATGCAGACCGTGGTGGAGTCCGGCTCCCGCACTGCGGCGCCGTCTGCGGACTCCTGCGCCTCGCCCCCGATGTCGACGGCAGCCACGTACGTGTGTCCCTGTAACGGAGTGCGAAGACGCTGGTGCTCGCCGAGCATGGAAGATAGCTGCGCCCGGGTAAGAAGCCGGCCACCCCCTGCAATGGGCAGAAGCGCGTACTGCGTCCGGAATAGCGGGTGGTCCTCACCGAGCCGGTCGCGCTCGGACCGGACGTAGGCGCCGTAGGCGGGATTCTGCTTTGCCACAGCCTGCCAGTCATACCGGAAGTGCCGCCGCACGCCGTCACGCTTCTCGAGCTCCAGGTTCATCTGCTTGATCTCTTCCAGAAGCGTGGACTCATCCCAGGTGGTGCCGTAATGCACCGTGGTCACGTTGGTGGATGAGCCCATCGGCCGGAAATCCTTGCTGTACTTCTCCCTGCTCACATCCTGGGATTCATCGATCTCGAGAAGGAGGTCGGCGGTGTGCCCGACCACGTTTGAGTGCTCCTCGGCGGAGAGAAAGACTACCCGGCCGGCCCCGAGGGCGATGATGTAGCCCATCTCGGAGCGGTAGATACCGCCGAAGCCGTAATCGTCCAGCCGGTCCTTCAACCGGCGCATGGAGATTACGGTCTGAGGCTTGAAGGTGGGGGAGCACTTGACCACGCTGCCACCCTCGGACATGGAGAGGGTGAGCAAGAGCAGCTCGATGTGGGCGGACAGCTCGTTCTTGCCGCCCTGGCGGGATATCTCGACCGAGAACGTCAGGCCTTCAGCGTGCCGCACGCTTTGCATCACGGCCCTGGCAACCTCGCGCTGGTACGGACGCAGCATCATCGCACCGCACCACATATATTGGCCGAAGACCCGATAAAATACGCAGCCTTCCTACTTTTGATATATCCCTTCGCCTATACAACAGACCTGTGAGACTCCATTGGATACTTTTAGTATATGTCCTGCGTCCTTCCCTGTCAACACCCACGGGGCGGGGTCCGTGTAGGGGCCGGTTCCCACACCGGCCCGCGGGTGCGGCGAGGCGAAG
>SKVJ01000074.1 GCA_007129495.1 Dehalococcoidia bacterium
GCCAGATCGGCCATCGTGGAGAGGAGTGTGTTCGCTTGGGCTTCCGCAAAGCTACCAGACCCAGCATGTGCAAACAGCCTCTCGGGATTCGTGACGATGAGGTAATCCGCGCCGTTCATCCCGTCAAGCAGATCGTAGGGCGGAATGTGGGGGCTTACCGGACGGCTGAATATCTCTTCCGTGTACGGAACACGGCCATCATACGAAACGATCACATCGTCGGCACCGAACCGAAAACCATCGACGTACGCCACCTGTTTGACCGGCACCGCGAGATAGGAGGCGGTTACGCTCTCTCCCGGGCCCAGGGGCACCCTCCAGCTGGCATCCTCGGTGAAGAAGTCGATCGTGACCACGCACTGCTGCGTCTCTACACAGTAGTCGGGATAGACACGGTAGTTCGGCCCGTCGCGAGCGATCGCCTGGAAGCTGGTGAGATTATCCACGATGGTATCGAAGTTGAGTGACTCGCTGCCCTCGTTCACTACCGTGAGCGATATCTGGTAGAAATTGCCATAGGGGACAACCTCGCGCTCGAGAGAGACGCCTTCAGTGGCGATCTCGACGTGACGCGTGTCGTAGAGCAGAGTGTCATCGCTCAGCCGTGCCCTGACCACGATATAGTACCGACCATGATCCAGACCTTCCAGGTTCCAGCGGTATGTGTATGACGTGCGCGTCTCTGAGGGAGGCACCCAGCTATCCACAAGTTCGGCGGTGCCATCAAGGTCAAGATCTATAAACAGCTCAATCTCCTGCACCGCGCGTGCCACGTCACGGCATGTGGGCGGTTCGAATACCGGTATCCACTCGGGCAATGGGTTGCGCGGGTTGGAGTCGTGAGTGTCTGAATCAGGTTCTTGAGCTTGCTGCAGTACAAGTGCCGACGCGACCAGCGAATCTGCCATCAGGCACTGGTATTCGTACTCGGCAGCGTATACCTCTATGTTGATACCCGTACCTGGGGCAATGTCAGCGCTTGGACTGAAGAACGTGTAATCCGGATGTGGCGAAATGATCTCGAGAATGCCGTTTGGTGGTTCAGGCCGAAGCTCTACCCCTGTGAGCGGCAATTCGACGAACCTTCCACTGTCATCGTGTGCCACGGCACGCAGGTTGTGAGAGGCGAAGAACTCCTCTCGCGTCAGCCCCAGCGAGTGAGGGTCCACCCAAGCGCTGTATTCAGCACGCTCGCCTTGCGCTCCGTAGTCTGTGCCGATCAGCCTGCCTCCCAAGAAGAACTCGACTTTGTGCACACGCTCGGGATTGGAGACCTGTGCGACCATTTTGTACAACTCAAATGGTCCTGTCGCTCGATCAAAGGTGAGCGCAGCTATATCAGGCAGTTCATCAGCAGGTGACGCCGTAGTGCGGAAGTATTGAGGCTTGCTTACGACGGCCCCGCCAACACCATCTCCCGAGCGCACCACGAAGTGGTACGCGGTGGAGGGAGTGAGGCCACTTAGCGATACCCGGTGGTTCGTAGCGAAACCGGACTCCTTGACCTCAGTCTCGTATTTCTCGGGACGGGTGCCATAGAGTACGGTGCTGTCGGCCGACCTGTTGGTCTGCCATGAGATCACAGCTGTGTGTTCGGTAATGCTGGAGACCTCCGGACCTGCGACGACTTCAAGACGGGATGTGTCGCACTCGAGAGTTTCTGTCAGGCGATTGTTCGCTTCATTGCTCTCATCTACATGGTTCAGGCTGTCTGCATGGACAGTGACCACGTCGCCTGGTGGAGTACATATCCACAGGTATTCGCCGAAGCTGATGTCAATGTGACTCCCCGGCTTCAAGTCCTGACGGACATACGCTCTCGCGACCTCTTCACCATTGATGATCAGCGAAGTGTAGTGCCCTCCGGACGCCACTCCCTTCCCCTGGTTCATCAGCTCACACCAGATGGTACCGCCATCTTCCCAGATGTCAGTCACCACCAGGTCGGGTGTGGCGGCCGCCGCCCACGTCCTGAATGCAAAGTCGAATCCCGGCTTCAGGCTCTCCATTGAACTGATTCCACGGTCGTATCCGGAGTCCGGTCGACCGTACCAGAGGTACCGGTCCGCGCGGGTCAGAGAGCCAGCGGCCGACAAATGAATGTAGTACGAGCTACCTGACTGCACCGGTACCACAGGCAGAACAGGTATCGTTAGCCATCCGCTGGCACCAATGCTGGATTCTGCGACCGTGTACTGCCACAGCGATGCACCTGCTGCGTCTTTGACACTGACGTTGAGGTTGCCGGGAGCGCCGAGTTTTTCGATCGCAAGATCGATGCGGGCGATAGATCCCAACGAGGGCTTGAACTCCTGCCAGCAGGAGCCGGTACTATCGACGACGTGTCCTTCTGTGGCCCCCTCCTGTGCCTCGTCTAGGACATACGAAGCGGATGACGAAGCGGCGGCTACGGACACGGCGAGAGACAAGGGAGCCACCATGATGGCGGCTGAGAGAATAAGCAGCCCCTTCCTCAACGACATCTCGCCAGCGGCTGACACAGACAGCACCATTCATCGACTACCCCAACAAGTATGCTCATGATGGCTAAGGTGGAACCGAAATGTCAAGTGCACCCGCCCTGCCCCAGATACGTGAGGACCCGGCTCGATTTACGTCGTTGAACTGGCTGGACAACGAGACGCGCGTCATGGAGCGCGCAACCGGCTTCACTCAGTTATCACTTGTGCAGTACGTGTTAATGGACACCACCCCCCTGTTGCCCGCATACAGCGTCACATACAACATACAGACGCAGTGTATGCCGTCAGGGGAGACACTGACGCCCGCCCGGGCGCAGGTCGATAAACGGACCAGGGACCTCAGATTTACCGAACTGCGAGACATTTACCAGGAGCTGCGGGGCCTCCTGAAGGTTAAGCGCCGGCAAGCGCTCGATTCCACGGACAGGCAACTGTACCTGTTGGGGAAGGCTATCGGCGGGCCATTCTACGGGAGCGGGTGCACGGCAACATACGAACGGATGCGGCTCGAATGGAATGCCAAACACGCCCCACGGTACAGAGACGCCCCAATATACGACACCTTCAACGGAATTATGAAGAGACACCATCGGATACTTGACACGCTGGCGGCTCGGATAGGGAAGGCTAAGCAATGAGTATCACGAGACAAGGAAGCGGCAAACGTAAGAAGACGTGGCGTATCGTAGTCGACAAGGGTCGCGATGACTCCGGCAAACGCCAGCGCCACACAGAGACTGTCGAAGGCAATAAGAAGGACGCCGAGCGCCGCTTGAGGGAGATCCTAACCTCGCTCGAGCAGGGACTCTATGTGGAGCCGTCGAAGGTTTCCACGGGAGACTACCTCCAGCAGTGGGCTGAGACATACGCCGCGCTCAGGCCGTCGCCCCGGACCTCCGAGAGTTACCAGTCGCAGTTGAGGCTGCACGTCATACCCGCCATTGGTCACATTCCACTACTGAAGCTCCGTGCGGCCGACCTTGAACACTACTATGTGCAGGCACTCAAGAATGGACGCAAGGACGGCAACGGTGGCCTGTCCGCCCGGACGGTTAAGTATCACCATGTGATTGTCAGCGAGGCCTTGCAGCACGCTGTCGACAATAACGTCATCGCCCGGAATCCGGCAAAGCAGGCAAAACCGCCCAAGCCGCAGCGCGTGAAGATCGCAACACTGAGCCGTGAAGAGTCCCTCCGATTTCTGGACGCAGCGTCGCACAGTGAGTATTACTCGCTTTTCGTGCTGGCGTTCGGCAGTGGTGCACGCCTTGGTGAATTAATGGCACTGATATGGCGGAATGTCCTTTTCGAGCAGGGAATCATAGTGATTGACGCCACCTTACACCGTGAAGGCTCATCATGGGAGCGGAGACCGACCAAGAATGACAGGGTCAGACACGTCGACCTGCCGGCGCCAGTGGTCGGATTCATGCAACGGTACAAGCAGACAACCGAGAGTCAGTTAACCGCGATCGGGGCAGCACTGGCACCTGATGATTTCGTCTTCACAACTTCCACCGGCAAGCCGCTGAACAGGCACAACGTCACCCGGGCATTGGGCCGCGTCCTCGAAATGGCGGCATTGCAGCACATACGTTTTCACGATCTGCGACACA
>SKVJ01000007.1 GCA_007129495.1 Dehalococcoidia bacterium
GCAATCTCGCGCTGAATAGCCGCTCCGCCTGCGGACAGCGCTGCTGCATTTGCCGCAGGTTGAGATCGGACCCATACGCGAAGTATTTCATCGTCCCTTGCCGTGCTGACAGCGTGCAAGGTAAACCCTTGCACGCTGTTCACAACTGGTGCGGGTCAGGCATCAACACTCGAGTTTGCCCGTGATTTCAGCGAACTCCTCCATCGGAATCACCGTCCACGTTTCGGTCTGGATTCCTGGGTCAAGATACGATATCGACAGGGGTACTCCAGCCGCCTTTTCCTCGCTCGGAGCTTCATAGATGAAAGCCATATCATACGGACCCAGAATTCCATAGGAGCCCATAAGCTTGATGCCGAGTCCTTCGATCCGTTTCGCGCTGTCCTGCCATTCCTTACAGAAGTTCGAGATACCGCGCGCTTCCTGATGAGTGAATCGAACCATCGTCATATACATCGCCATTTCTTACACCTCCTATCATCGCTGCAACATTTTCCGTTCACACGCCCAATAGACTTGGTTGCCCAGGATCCCGGCCTGACTAACCTGGCCACTCTCCCCGTACTCCAAGAGTCGAAACCCCCTTACGCCGGATGCCTAGCCCACCAGAATCAGTATCAGTCCAACCAGGATGAAGTAAATACCCACTATGTAGTTGAGGATTTTCGGAAAGATCATGACTATGATTCCGAACACAAGGCTGGCCACGCCGAATAGAAGACTTGCTCCAGGCATCTTCCCTGCCTCCTCTCCACCGTATTAGGGATATTTTGCCAGAATGCTCGCGCTCGGCAAAAAGCCTTGTTCACGATCAAACTTCAGGTGTTGCGTTTCCGCGAACCAGCACCGCCGCACCAAGCAGGGGTGAGTCATCTCCCAGCCGTGCAGCTATGATGTCCACGTCACAAGCTGAAGTAACATATGCTCGCTCGCGGGCTTCTTTCTCCGCAGGCTCGAGTAGCGCTTCACCGATTTTCGTGAGTCCTCCGCCGAGTACCAGCACCGAAGGATTGAATATGTTGATGAGGTTACCTAACCCTACTCCCAGGTAGAAGGCTGTCATTCGAATCATCTCGCGGGCGAGGCCGTCGCCATGGCGGGCGGCAATCGACACCAACTGTGCATCCACGTTCGACATATCTCCACCGGCCAATTCGCCTATGATGCTTGGCTCTCCTGCCTCGATCCGGCTGACCGTTCGCTCGGCGAGGGCCCTTCCGGAACCCAGGGCTTCCCAGCAGCCGAACCTGCCGCATGGACATTCAGGGCCGTTGACATCTATTGTCATGTGTCCCACCTCTCCTCCTGCTCCACACGAACCTTCGATCAACCGCCCGCCGGCAATAATGCCACCGCCGATGCCAGTACTCGCGGTTACATACACAATGTCCTGAACCGCTCTGTGAAGCCCGAATTCCCACTCCCCCAGCGCAGCAAGAGTTGCATCGTTCGCCAGTCTTACGGATACTCCGAAACGTTCATGCAGCATAGCCTGCAGAGGTGTTCTCCGCAGGGAAACCACGTTCGGCGAGGAAACGACAATGCCGTCTCGAACGTTAATGATGCCTGCACAAGAGACGCCAACCCCCCCCATGTCATGGATCTGCAGTCCCGATGATCCCAGCGCGTGGCGGGCAACTCGCTCTACTGCATCGACCAGCACCACATCATCATCAGTCTCGGGGCTGTGATCGCGCGCCTTCGCACCCACTTCGCCATCCCCGTATATAACGGCAGCCGCTATCTTCGTTCCTCCGATATCGATGGCAAGTACCGGCATCTGCAGTTCATTCTTCATCGCGTGACCATACTACTTCCGCCCGTCTCCTGTTGTCAACGCGATATGCAAGTGTCTACAATAGGGCTGATGATTTCCTTCGATGATATGCGGAAGCTCGCCCAGGTGACACCATCCAAGATCGTCGTCCTTGTGATGGATGGTGTTGGCGGTTTGCCTGATCATGAAACCGGCAGGACCGAACTTGAGACCGCGCATCGGCCTAACCTCAACGGGGTAGCAGATGCCGGCATCTGCGGCGTCACATATACCGTCAGCCCGGGAATTACTCCCGGCAGCGCCCCAGGGCATCTGGCGCTATTTGGTTACGACCCGCGTGAATACAACATTGGCCGCGGCATTGTGGAAGCACTCGGCCTTGATATCGAGGTGAATGCAGGCGACGTAGTAGCTCGAGGAAACTTCTGTACTATCGATGAACACGGCCGCATTTCCGATCGACGGGCAGGACGCCTTCCAAGCGAGACCACAGTTGAGTTATGCACTCTTCTTAATGACAAGATTCATGCCAACGGAGCCGACATAGCCTTTTTCCCGGGCAAGGAACACCGGTTTGTCGTCCGACTCCGAGCCGAGGGACTTTCTGCACAGGTAACAGATACCGACCCGCAACACGAAGGGTTGGAACCTCTTAAGGCCCAGGCCATCGATGACTCGGCTGAGGCGACGTCCGACCTGATTAACGATGTCGTCATGCAAGTCCGTGCGCTGCTTTCGGCCAGGCAACCCGCAAACATGGTGCTCCTCAGGGGATTTTCTCAGCATCCGGACTTCCCATCACTCTCCGATGTGTTCCATCTCACTCCGGCGTGCATCGCAGTTTATCCGATGTATCGTGGCGTTGCACGAGTGGTGGGCATGGATATTCTTCCCACAGGCGATACACTCCACGATCAGATCGAGGTGCTCACACAGAACTGGGACAGCTACGATTATTTCTTCGTCCACTACAAGAGAACCGACGCACGAGGCGAGGACGGTGACTTCGATGCCAAGGTCAAGGCTGTCGAAGAAGTCGATGCCGTTATCCCTTCGATCCTTGCCTTGGATCCCGATGTGCTGATCGTTACCGGTGATCACTCAACGCCTGCTGCGCTGGCGATGCACAGTTGGCATCCCGTCCCTGTAGCATTACAAGCCAGATACTGCCGCCGCGATCTTGTGCAGGAGTTTGGGGAACAGGCCTGCCTGGCGGGGGGTCTCGGCCACATTCTTGCAGCCGAACTAATGACGCTCGCAATGGCGAACGCACTCAAGCTCAATAAGTACGGAGCTTAGCTCTCCGGTTCGAGTCGCCTTTCCGTTTCTGATTCTTCACCCGTATTCTCCATCTCAAGCTGTTCCATGATGCGTGCTGCGCGAGGGTAGCCGATTCGAAGCCGCCGCTGGAGAAACGATGCGGATATCTGTGTATGCTCAGTAGCCAATTTGCGCGCTTCAGCGAGCATGGGATCCGCTGCCGCAGCCTTCTGGATTGCCCTCTCGGCATCCTCCACCTGATCAAGGTCGACAATAGTCTTGCCTTGCCTTCGCTGCCCGGCCCAGAACTGCACCAACCGTTCCATCTCAGCATCGGACACAAACGTACCCTGAAGGCGCTTCGGCCGTCCCGCCTCGCTCGGCAGATACAACATGTCACCACGTCCCAACAGCTTCTCTGCTCCAACGGTGTCCAGAATGGTCCGGGAGTCCACCTGAGAAGTCACTGCAAAGCTGATACGAGTGGGGAAGTTGGCCTTGATGAGTCCAGTCACCACATCGACCGATGGGCGCTGAGTAGCGACGATAAGATGGATACCAGTAGCCCGGGCAAGCTGGGCCAAGCGGCACAGTGAATGTTCTACTTCGTCGAACGCCGCCATCATAAGGTCCGCCAGTTCGTCTATCACGAGCACAAGATACGGCATAGCTTCACCAGGCGTCCGGTCTCTGTTGAATGACTCTATATTGCGTGCCTTAGCCTTTGCGAACTCTCGATAACGCCGGTCCATCTCTACATTAAGCCACCGCAGCACCTTCACTGCCTTATCGGTATCCACTACCACTGGAGAGGCAAGGTGCGGGAGTTCGCTAAATGCCACCAATTCCACACGCTTCGGGTCTACGAGAAGAATCCGCAGGTCATCAGGGCTGTTGTGCATCAACAGGCAACAGACGATGGAATCAAGGCAGACCGTCTTGCCGCTTCCTGTCGAGCCCGCGATCAGGAGATGCGGCATCTTGGTGAGGTCGCCGGCTATGGATTCGCCGCCAGCCCCCTTGCCAAGCGCCAGAGCCAACTTCGTCTTGGCATGCATCTTCTGAAATGAGGTGCTTTCGATGACATTCCTGAGAGACACAGATCCGAACGCCGTATTCGGCACCTCTATGCCAACCATAGACTTGCCGGGGATAGGCGCCTCTATTCGTATGCTGGGAGCAGCCAGCGCAAGGGCAAGATCGTTACCCAGCGCGGTGATACGATCTACGCGTATCCGGGTTCGGGATACTTCCTCCTGCCGCTCATCGCCTTTGTCATCGATCACTTTGCGGTACTTGCGAATCCAGCCGGGCTCAACGCCGAACTGCGTGACCGTAGGACCACTGTTGATCTGCACTACTTTTCCTTCGACGCCATAGCTATCGAGTGCTTCCTCGATGAGCCGGGCACGTTTGTCGATTTCCTCGCGGTTGAGTTCGAGTTCCTTCGGTTTGTCCAGCACATCGACCGGCGGTATCTGCCAGCCCCCCATCGTCACTATCGGTTCCCGCATGGGTTCGGCGATTGGAACTGCGCCAGGGGATGGTTCAGCGGGCTCTTTCTGACCAAGGCGAAACGTCCGTTTCTTATCGGGCACAAGATCAGGCAGCGCATCTGGAACCTTCATAGGGTGGCCAGGCGGCGTACTGCTGCGTCGATCCGCTTGGGATGATTCATCTTCGGGCAACACCGAGCGTCCTGTTAAGCCAGACCATCCGCTTGCATAGCTGGACGTTACCTGTTGCTTGGCTACACGAGGCCGTGGCCGAAGAAGCCAGCGGGTCGCCTTGATGAGAGGTTGCGGAACCATTGTCACAAGCCCGGCAATCAGCAGTGCCGAGACACGCGCTATAGCCCAAAGTCCGTCAGGACCCAGTATGGCCTCGCCGACGCGACCGCCGAGTGTCACCGTCCAGAATATGGTGCCGGGCACCCTGACCAGGGCGAGCAATCCCCAGACCCCCAGGCCAACAAGGAAAGCTCCAAGAAAGACATTCCAGTGATTACGCAGAGGACTGAATCCGTTCCAGATAAGGCGGATCAGGATGCCGAGAGCGATCACCAGCAGTACAAGGCCAAGGCCGAACGAGACAAGCAGGCTTCCCCAGACCTCGGCACCGACAGACAGAAGCCGCGGACCGTATAGCACAGCGCCCACTCCAATGGCGATGACCAATACGAGGCGGAGTGCAATCCTGAGCGGAACGCCGGGCGATTGCCTCCCCATCGGCCTCCCTTCTGTCCCGCGGGAAGTGTTTCGGGCCTTGTTGCTGCGCTTCTTAGCCATGTACCACGATCCGTCTGGACAGGGTCCGATTCCCGAAGTGCACGCATTCGTCTTCAGAGACCGGTAAGGACAGGAATAACCACGGGCTTCCTGTGGGTCTTCGCGTAGAAGTACTTCGAGAGGGCGTCTCGCGCCTTTGTTTCGAGCTCGGCCCGGTCCTTACCCGTACGGCGTCCCTCCCCGATAGCTGCGCTGACTGCCATTCGTGCGCCGGAGATCATGTCCCCATCATTTCGTGTGTTCACAAAACCTTTGCTCACTATGGCTGGCTCTCCAATAGGCTTACCATCGTCAGGAGAGAAAGCGACGGTGACAACCACTACTCCATCTCTCGAGAGAAGGCGTCGGTCACGGAGCATGCTGGGATCCAGCGCTCCCGTCATCGGACCGCTTGCCACCATGCCCTCTGCAGGCACCTTGTCAATAACCTTCCCCCCGCTCTCACTCAGTTCGAGTACATCACCATTGTTCAGCACGAAGACATTTGCCTTCGAAACGCCCATCTGCTGTGCCAGCTTCGCGTGCCTGGCCAGGTGGCGATACTCGCCATGAACGGGAATGAAGTACTTCGGCCTCACGAGGTTGAGTATAGTTCTCAACTCTTCTTCGCTGCCATGTCCATGCACATGCACGCGGGATAACGAACCGTACACAACGTTAGCTCCCAGCCGGAACAGATTATCTATGGTTCTACTGACCAACTCATCATTTCCTGGTATCGGCGTGGCAGACATTATCACCGTATCTCCGGGCACTATGCGCACCTGTTGATGCTCCCTGTTCGCCATACGCACCAATGCCGACGTAGGTTCCCCTTGGGTACCCGTTGTAAGGATAACGACCTTATCGTGCGGAAGGTTGTGTATCTGATCATAATTGCCCAGCGTCTTCGGGGGAATCGTCAGATATCCTGCCTCCGAAGCCACTTTCACAATGTTCTCCATCGATCGGCCGGTTACCAGCACATTACGTTTGTTCTTTGCCGCAACTTCCAGCACCTGCTGTATTCTGGCCACTAGTGAAGAGAACGTGGCGATAATCACCCTGCCCGGAGCATCGGAGATGATCCGTTCCAGATTCTCCCTCACGGTACGCTCAGACGGCGTATAGCCGGGTAATTCGACATAGGTTGAATCCGACATCAGCAAGAGAACCTGCCGTGTGCCCAGCAGGGCAAGACTATGGAGATCGGTGGGTTGGCCTATAACGGGAGTGTGATCAAGCTTGAAGTCGCCAGTATGTACAATCGTTCCCAGCGGCGTATGCACAATCAGGCCCATGGCATCCGGGATGCTATGACACACAGCGAAGAACTCGACCGAGAGCGAACCCAGTGTGATTCTCTCGCCTGCCGCCACTTCGTGAACATCCGGCTTGACTTTGCAGCCTTTCTGCTTCAGCTGAACAGAGATGAGTCTTGCACTCAACTTGGAAGCGTACACTGGCACACGCAACGACTGCAGCAGATAGGGAAGCGCACCGATATGGTCTTCATGCCCGTGGGTAATCACAATCCCGCGAACTTTCTCGCGGTTCTCCAACAGGTAGGTGAAATCTGGTATGAGAATATCAACGCCGAGTATGTCCTCGCTCGGAAACATCAGTCCGGCATCGATGACGACGATGTCGTCGCCATATTCGAGCGCCATCATGTTCTTGCCAATCTCGCCCAGCCCACCCAGAGGTATGACTCGAATCCGCCGAGCCGCGGCCTTCTTGCGTGCACCGCGACGTCGTACGGGACGTCTCGATGATTTCGTACCGTGAGGGGGGCTGTTTTGCGGCCTAATCTCAGACATTACGGTATTCTAGAAGAGAGTAAGTTGCTGATGGCTGTCATCCCCGCGGGGCACCGCATCAATACTTCGCAGCTCCTTCAAAATCTTGGGGAGAAGTAGCATGTCGGATTCGAGAGTGTTCCTTAAGCCGCCCTGATGCAGTGCTGCGGCAGGATGGTACATCGGAAACAACACAAACTCCCCCATACGGATTGGTTTGCCGTGTACTTTGCTGATACTCTCGTTCGGTCTGAAACGGGAAAGGGAAACCCGACCAAGCGTCACTATAACCTTCGGTCGTATCATCTCCATCTGGCGGTCCAGCCATGGTTTGCAGGCCGCTATTTCACCCGGACCAGGGTCGCGATTACCGGGCGGCCGACACTTAATGATGTTGGCGATATATACATCGCTACGTCCCATTCCGATTGAAGCCAGCAACCCATCCAGAAACACGCCGGCAGCACCAACAAATGGCCGCCCCAGACGATCCTCATTATATCCGGGGGCCTCGCCGACGAAGAGAATGTCCGTGTCGACCGTTCCCTCGCCTGGCACGACCTGAGTCCGATGCTGAGCTAAGCCACAAGACTGACAGCTTGCCATCTCGCGATAGAGCTCACTGAGAGCCGCCATTCGTAACGATAGTAGCATCAGGATGATGAGTGGTCAATTACGACCGAAATCCTGGTCGCTATCCTCATCCTCCTCTCCTCCCTCTTCTTCTTCGGTTTGATTCTGCTCCCATATGGGTTCGGTGAATTGATCGATGTACGCCGCAGTCGCCTGCTTGGAGATGACATCCATTTCCATCTCTGACTGCTTTGAAAGTCCTTCCAACTCCTCGGTATCAATGTCGATCCCGATCATTTCGGCAAATACGCTCAGCACAGCAAGCGCTGCCTTCGGATGCGCCATCTGTGTCGCGAAGCCGGGCACCTCCCCCAACAGACACATTCCATCGATGCCTCGTTCCTTCGCGCGTCCCAGAATAAGGCCGTTCAGGCCGGCGATGCGCAGAGTGCCTCTCAGCACGACTTTGTATCTACTGAACTCGTCAAGAAGCTCAGTTCGCGTGGCAACCCCCCACACCTTCGTTTCCTCGGAATGGTGAATCCGTGTTACCGCAGCGGCGCAACTGAAAATCCGGCCGACGCCCAGTTGTTCTGCAGCGTCCAAAACTGTCTCAACCATCTCATAGCCTCTGGATCTCGGTTGCTCTTCGCCGATGAATAGCACTACCCCCAAGCTCCTATCCTCTTTCTCCCAGTAGTAGAACTTGCTTTCAGGAAAACGGGGCTCCTCCACCACATTTTCCCTCACCATTACACCAACCGGTTCGAAGAAATCCACCGGGTCTATCTCCCCCACTTCGCGTGCACCCAGCTTCTCCTTCAAATACTGCGCGAGAATGAGAGATACATTGCCAATGCCGGGCCACGATGCAAGCATTACGCAATGATCGACCTGCGGTTTCTCTGTCAAGCTGATCGATACTCCCTTCTTTCCCTTGCGTTCTCTCACGCTTCACCTCCTGTGGTGGATACCGAGACGTCTCTGCACAAAAGCGACGGCGTCCAGAGGCTCCCTCCTACCCAGCGCGAATCGTTGCCAATAGTTACGGCGCCTCCCAGGGCTTCCATTAGGTTGCCGGAGATCATAGTATCCTTGACTCTGCCGACTATCTCGCCTTTCTCCACCTTGTAGCCCAGCAGGACATTGCCGCCGAAATCGCCAGACAGCAGATTTCCCTGGCCAGACCCAATGAGTTCTTCCACGAGGAGACCCTCATCTATACTCGAGAGCATCTCTTCAAACGTCGCATTACCCGAATCCAGCACAAGCGCACTGATTCCCGGCCGAACCTGGCTGCGGGCATTGGAGCGGTGGCCACTGCCGGTGCTTTCAACGCCGGCAACCGCCGCCGTCTGCAAATCATACAGAAAACCGCTCACTACACCGTTGTCGATCAATCGAACAGGACGCGAAGGTGAGCCCTCTGCGTCACAAGGAGCGCTTGAGACACGACCGTCGATGGTGGCATCATCACGCAAGCTCACTCCGGAATGAAATAACCGCTCGCCCTGGCGACCAGCCAGTCGTGATGACTTCTCAATAACATTCCTACCGTTAAATGCTACCGCCAGCGGCGGCTGCAACGCAGCCCCCACTCCATGCGGCGTGAATAGAACCGGATAGACACCCGTATTGATATGGGCGGCACGGGAAGCCCTGTCCAGTTGCTTCAGCATAGTAGTCGTCACTTCATCGGCCTCATCAAAAAGGTAACACGAACTCATGCTGTCGCCGACAAACAGCATATCTGTGCCACTGACACGAATTCCTTCCATGAAAAGCCCCAGGCTCGACTTGGGGTAGCTTGTATCAAGGCCTGAACTATTCAGGATGCGGACGAGTCCGGAGCTAGCAGACACCATCCCCTCGCACTGGATATGGTTGTCGTGCGTCCTTACCTGATCGATAACGCCGCGGCCGATGTCGATAAGCCTGTATGCCTCAATTGCGGCGACTCTTTCGTCATAGGTTGATACTGTGGGCAGAGATAGGTGGCCGGGAAACGACCATTCAACACTGGAACCGAAATCAGATGTTTGAACTGCCATTTGCACCAGGCGAGTCGAATCTACCGATCCTGCAGCAGATGCGAATCCCAGCTTTCCGTCACGTACAATTCTGAGCGCGACACTGCTGCTCTGGCGGCTCTCGAGCTGCTTGACACGATTGGCCTCAAAGTGAACAAGAGTGCTCTCGAAGCGCACCTCGTAGATTTCCGCCTGCTGCGACTGTCTGAGTGCAAGTTCGAGCACTTGCTCCATTACCGCCCTCCCACAATGCAGCGGCTGATCCGGATGTGCGGGCTACCATTGGAAACCGGCAATGGTGACTGTCCTCCCTTGCCACAACCGCCGCCCTGATTCATGTCCAGATCATTACCTATGGCATCGATCCGCGCGAGGGTAGTAAACACATTCCCGCTGAGAACCACCGGCCGCAGCATCTCTGCCAGCTTCCCATTACGAATCATATAGGCTTCTGCCGCGGAAAAGGTGAACATCTCCAGGCTGGTCTGGCCCCCATACCAGTCCTTGACGTATACGCCCTCTTCGATATCGGAAAGCATGTCGGCTAACGCTACGTCGCCTGGCTCGATGTACGTGTTACTCATTCGCACTATAGGACTGTGCCGAAAACTGATCGCCCGTGCGTTACCCGAGTACAGTTCCGCCATGCGCGCGGCCGTCTCCCGTGAGTGCAATCTTCCTTCCAGACGGCCTTCACGGATAAGGTATGTTCTCTGACCAGGCATACCTTCATCATCATACGCATAGCTGCCCCGGAGAGACGGCAATGTCGCGTCATCCACGATATGGAGTTGCTGCCCCCCAAATCTTCTGCCCAGTACCATCAACTCCCTGAGTTCCGGATTCTGATACACAAGGTCGGCCTCGGACAAGTGTCCGAACGCCTCATGTGTGAATACTCCAGCAAGAATCGGGTCAAGTACAACCGTATACTCGCCACCTTTCACTGGCTTAGCATCGAGCAATGCCCCCGCACGACGTGCGATATCACGTGCTTCGTGGTGCAGCCTTGACATGGGGGCGAAGTCGCCCACGGTACCGAGACTCACTCCCACCTGTTGTACTTCGTCTCCTTCCCGGGCGATGGCGGTAAGCCGTAGGGACAGGTCCGGCACCTTCTGTTCGATGTAGTTGCCATCGGATGCTGCATAGCGGACCGTGCGATCGGTATCTGTATAGAGGATGTGGGAGCTTTGTATGTGGGGACTGGACATGATAATGTCGTTGTACTCATCCAGCAGTTCCTTCTTCTCTCGGAGGGATACGTGTGCCACATTGATCGATGGCAGAGAAGTGACACTCGCCTCGACAGAATCCCTGTCGGGCAGAGTCAGCGGATCGCCGCTTGAGTAACGCGCCTCCGTGATTGCCTTGGCAACGCTTCCCTCGATCGCATTGATATCATTGAAGCTAGCAAACCCCCAACCACCATCGACCAGTGCGCGGACACAACCACCACTGTCGCTCAGAAGGCTCGCCTCTTCAAGCTTTGGTCCGCGATACACAATACGAGTATCCGTCCGCTCTTCCAGGCGAATATCGACATGGTCGGCAGCGTGATTATGCAGAATCTCAGATAGACGGTCTCTCATGGGGATTGCCACACCCGGGCCCACCGAAGCTGCTGAATTGTACCTTACGACAGACAGAGTCGGCAAAGACCGCGGCGGTTCCCTGCAGTGACGGGAATCAAATGTAACAACAACATGCTGAAGGTTGCCGTCTCATAATGTATACCTTTGTACCTTGCGAACATGACCATTTGGTGATAGACAAGGCTACACGATAGAGCTAAACTCATCTATCATCAGGTGTAGTACAGAAATGACAAGAGAACTGTTCGATCGTCAGAAACCACCAGCACTTCTCACCACAGCTCAGGCAGCCAAGTTCCTAAACGTTCACCCCAACACAGTGCGCAACTGGGCCGAGACCGGCCTGCTGCCCGCCTATCGCATAGGTCCACGCCGCGACAGACGCTTTCGCAGAGAGGATGTGGAATCTCTCCTTACACCCGGTAACCCTCTTCCAGGGGAATTCTGAGAAAACACCAGGGCATTTGTCCGTTTCCCCCAAATCACATAGGCGCATCATTGGGTTTTCTCTACCTGTTCGGGTATACTTCGCTTATGGTGAAGGGTCTATTCCGGTCACCTTCTGCTGCACTTCAGTCGCTCGCCCCAATGACATCCACAAGGAGGACGTGTAGATGAGGTCGAGTCTGATCGGCAAGATAGAAAAGGCAAGACGCTATGCGAAAGAGCCGGGCCGTGTGACATTGAGCGGTCTTACAGCCGATTTCCATGGCGAGAATGCCGACCACAAGATTCGCTATACAGACGGCCGATGGCACTGCACGTGCGACTTCTTCGGCCACTGGGACACCTGCAGTCACGTAATGGCGTTGCAGGAGATGTTCCGAACTGAACTTCCGGCCGAAGCGCTGGAGTCATTCCTGGAGGAATAGCAGCCGAACTATTGGCCCGCCACGCAGGTTATTGCGTCTGGGCCAAGCGCCCAGCGGCTTCTGGCTGTGTCATCCTTCTGCCACCAGTCCAGCACCTCTGCAACGAGGTACAGCGATCCTGCCACGCAAACACTGCCGTGCTCGCCTGCCGAGCACCTTGCGCGACACAGGGCTCTCAACATCTCCCGTTCTGAAGCTATCTCCAGCCCCAGATCATTAATTCTCAGCGCGATACTTCGCGGTTCCAGGGCACGTGGTTGATGCGACCTGGTCAGAATGACCCGTGCGCCCAGCTGTACCAGTTCTTTCGCCGTTCCCCGTACATCCTTGTCTCCCGACATGCCAAGCACGAAAACCAGATTCTTCTGCAAGCCATGCGCCAGCAGACTTTCCGCCAATCGCCGCATAGAGGTCGGATTGTGCGCCCCGTCAAGTATGAGAAGCGGGGCACGAGCCAGAACGTGAAATCTACCGGGCCAGCTCGTATCCGCGAATCCGCGGATGACACACTCCCAGTTCAAGGCTGTCCCGCGGGCTACCAGAGCTTCGAGAGCCGCCACCGCCGTGGCTATGTTCTCAGCCTGGTATGTGCCCGCCAGGCGGGTGTGGTATGTATGTATAGCATTGAGCGTCTTGACACGCACCGCCTGTCCCTCCAGAGAATGAGCCACTGTCTCAAATGTGACATGCTCCCCGACAAGCAGCGGCACTACGCCGATTGCAGCACTCGCAGCCTCAATAGTCCGTCTTGCGCCATCCGGCTGTGGAGCGGATACAACTGACGCGCCGGGTTTGATAATGCCCGCCTTCTGGGAGGCGATCTCTTCTATCGTTTTGCCCAGCACTGAAGTGTGTTCGAGGCTGATGGGTGCTATCACGCAGATATCCGGAGATACAACGTTGGTTGCGTCGAGCCTCCCTCCAAGTCCTACCTCAACCACTTGCGCAGCAACACCCATGGAGCGGAAATGGAGGAACGCAAGCACAGTGATCAACTCGAAATACGTGAACGTTCGCCAGTTTCCGGAGGCAGCCATATCGTCAATGTGGGGCTGCATCGCCTCCCACGCGTTGATTAGCTGTTCCGGCAACACACATGCGTCGTTCACCTTGATTCGTTCGCCAAGATGAAGCAGGTGAGGCGAAGTATAGAGGCCGGTTCTGAGTCCACACGCATGTAACGCACTCGCAATCAGCGCCGAGATGGTACCCTTGCCCTTGCTGCCGGCAACGTGGACCGTCAAAGGACCAACGTGAGGATTGCCGAGACGGCGCAGCAACTCGCACACATGACTGAGGCTGTAGCCCGCCTCAGCAAATCCGAATCCGGGAATCACCTCGTAGTCGACGTACGTATTCAAGTATTTCTCGACATTGGAGTAATCCATGCGTAGCCCCTGTTTGGCGCCGGCACCTGCTGTACACTCCTTGCGGAGTGGTACTGCGCCGCTTACAATAGCACAGCAGGCACCAGGGAGGGACACAGTGAGCCAGCAGGTATATTACGAAGACGTATTCGAGGGCTTGGAAATCCCCACGCTGCAGAAACATCCTACCCGTCGCCAACTCGTCATGTGGGCCGGAGCGTCTGGCGATTTCTACGAGATTCACTACGACCCAGAGTTCGCGCGCAGGAACCAACTGGAGGATGTGGTGGTGCATGGCCGCCTCAAGGCATCCTTTTTTGGGGAGATCCTGACCAGTTGGGCTGGGCCGGATGGTTGGCTGAAGAAGTTAAGCTGCCGGTTTAAAGGCACGGACCCGGTGGACGAGGATATGCTGGTGCGTGGAGTGATAACCGGTAAACGTATTGAGGGGCACGAGCACCTTGTCGAAGTGAATATCTGGACGGAGCGGCCGGATGGGACAAGAACTACGCAAGGCTCGGCTGCCATTATGCTGCCCGCACGAGGGGAAAAGTAGCCGGACCTTTGACTCTGCAGGGAGGAGGATTCAACCGTGGAACACACACAACTGACCCTTGAAGATATGCAGCGATATATCGGCACTGAGTCGCCTCCTCATGTGTTGCATGTAGAGAGGGAGGTAGTACAGCGCTATGTCGAAGCAGTACAGGATACGAATCCGCTTTGGCATGACGAGGATTATGGCAGATCCACACATTGGAACGGCCCGATAGTTCCTCCCTACATATTCTGCGCACTGATGACCATCACCAAGTGCAGTTCCGAGTCAGGCGTCGTTCCTATCCCGGCACCGAACGTGCCCCTTCCCCGCAAGAACGTGCTGGAGGGTGAGGAGACCTGGGAGTTCTTTGCACCGCTCAGGGTAGGGGATGTCATCACCTCGCGCGTTAGCCTCGCCGACGTCAAGCGCCGAGAGGGACGTCTCGGAGAGATGTTTATTCTCAGTTATCAGGCGGAGACGGTGAACCAGCGGGGGGAACTGATTGCAAAGAGCATCAACACTATTGTCAACTACTAGGCAAGGAGAATTCAGGACATGGGGTTCAAGCGGAAACTCAGGGAAGCTGCAGCAGAGAATAACAGCCTCCTGTGTATAGGATTGGACCCCGACCCTGAGCGCCTTCCCTGTGGACTCACAATTGCGCAGTTTAATCGCATGATTATCGAAGCCACCAGCGACCTCGTCTGCGCCTACAAGCCTAACCTTGCTTTCTACGAGGCACATGGGCTTGAAGGATTGCGGGCGCTTGAACAGACAATCTCGTGCATACCAGCCGGCATCCCCATTATCGGCGACGCGAAGCGGGGAGATATCGGGAACACAGCGCGGCACTATGCCAGAGCGCTATACGACTCTTTCGGTTTTGATGCCACAACATTGAGTCCTTACCTCGGATTGGACTCCATAGAGCCCTTCATCTCGTATGCTGACAGGGGAGTGTTTCTCCTCTGTCGTACGTCAAATCCAAGTTCCAAGGACTTCCAGGACCTGAAGATCGAAGGGCAGCCTCTGTACGAATACGTGGCCTTCAAGGCGCTCGAGTGGAACATTCACGGAAACATCGGTCTTGTCGTAGGCGCCACGTATCCTCAGGAACTTGCACGCATTCGTCAGCTATGCCCAACCATGTGCCTGCTCGTGCCTGGTGTCGGAACTCAGGGAGGAGACATGGAGGCGGTCGTGCGCTTCGGAACCGATGAGTCAGGAGCCAATGCCATTATCAACGTGTCGAGGGCGGTGCTCTACGCCTCATCGGGCTCCGACTTCGCCACTGCCGCGAGGATGAGTGCCATCAGACTGCGCGATGAGATGAATTTGCACAGAGTTGCCGGGTGAAACTGATGTCGGACAAGCAGGATGGAGACGACAGGACTGTCAGGACTGGCGACAAAGTCGCCCTGCGCAAGAAGCACCCTTGCGGCAGCCGGAACTGGGAAGTAACCCGGATTGGAGCCGATATCGGCCTCAAGTGCCTCGGCTGTGGCCGTGTAATCCTCCTGCCCCGTCACGAGTTCCGCGTCCGGCTGCATGAGATCGTCCGGGTCTGTGAAGGCTGATACGGGCCACCGGTTAATCTCAGCGTTATGTTGCGTCAACGCCGCTTCCGCTTTACAATCTTGCCGTGTCCCGCTGTATCTTCCATGTGGACCTCGACGCCTTCTTCGTGTCGGTTGAGCGACTTCACAACCCTTCACTGAAAGACAAGCCGGTGATAGTCGGCGGCATTCCCGGGTCTCGTGGTGTTGTTTCAGCTGCCTCATATGAAGCTCGGCGTTACGGCGTGCACTCGGCAATGCCACTCGTACAGGCGCAGCGGCTCTGTCCGCAGGCTGTGTTCCTTCCCGTACACTTCTCTCGGTATATCGATGCTTCGAGACACTTCATGACACTGCTTGAAAGCATGTCCTCCCATATCGAACCACGAGGCTTGGATGAAGCATTTCTTGATGTCACGAACGTTGTTGAAGACTCAGAACAGGCACTCACGTACGCGACGACCCTCAGGTGCCGCGTCCGGGAAGAGTTGGGGCTTACCACTTCGATAGGAGTCGCTACCTGCAAGATTGTCGCCAAGGTGGCCTCGGACCATAACAAGCCCGATGGTCTCGTGCTTGTACCTCCCGGAGACGAGGCCGGTTTTCTCGCACCGCTGGACGTGAGGAAACTGCCAGGTGTGGGCAAGAAGACTGCCGACTGCCTGGAAGACATGGGAATCCGCCGTATCGGACAACTCGCTGCCATCCCTCATAAGGTCCTATACCAGAAACTCGGTAGATACGGCCTCCTGCTTCTGGCCCACGCGCGAGGCATCGACAACAGTCGCGTTGAACCTCGGGGTGAACCCAAGACGATTAGTCGCGAGACGACATTTCAGACGGATACTCGCGACCCGGCATTCCTCCAGTCTGCCCTGTGCGCAATGTGTGAGGAGGTTGTTCACGACATGCGTGCACAGAGAAAGCGTACCGGAACCGTTACCCTCAAGATTCGTTTCGAAGACTTTCAGACTATCACCAGGCAGTGCTCGCTGAAAGAGCATACGAGCGAAGCCTCGGAGCTTCTTGCTGCGACACGAGACCTGTTGAAAGCGGTCATTGAGAACGAGACAAGGCGCATTCGCCTGATCGGTGTCAAGACATCCCGACTGTCCGGTCCGGAGCGGCAACTCGACATGTTTTCTCAAGAGGCGCTAAGATTACGTCGTCTGGAACACGCCATCGCCCAGGTGCACAGAGAATATGGTCCCGACTCCATACGAACGCTGGGAGAGCACAAGAGAAACCGCGATTCGTTCCGGCGAACCACTTGACAAGTGTAATCACAAGCCTCTAATATTCTGACTGATATCATATGAACACAACGGCACGAATAGTCTCCCCCGGACTCATCCTTAGCATCGTCATTATTGTGCGCACCATGCGTGCGTCTGGGAGGCTGACCGGCTAGTTCATACCGTTAGATCACGATAAAGCAGAGGGGCTCTCCCAGGCGGAGAGCCCCTCTCTTTTTTGTCAGCGTCACACAAGAGCGCAGCAACGAGAAGAAAGGAGCAGCATGAAAAGGACAGGCGCACAGATCCTCTGCGAATCCCTGCTGAGGGAAGGGGTTGAAGTGATCTTCGGCATTTCGGGTGGCACTGTCATTCCGCTGTATAATGCCTTCTCGGAGTACCCCCAGATTCGAAGGATTCTTGTCCGCCACGAGCAGGCTGCCGCCCATGCCGCCGCCGGCTATGCCCGGGCAATGCATAAGGCGGGAGTTTGTGTCGCAACCTCCGGACCCGGAGCTACGAACCTGGTTACCGGAATCGCTGACGCCTATATGGATTCCACTCCTCTCGTGGTAATAACGGGACAGGTTTCGACCGGACTAATAGGGAAGGACGCATTTCAAGAGTGCGATATCACCGGAATCACCTTGCCTATCATCAAACACAACTACCTGGTGCACGACGTGAACGACCTTGCGCGAATCGTCAAGGAGGCGTTCCACATCGCGCAGAGCGGCAGGCCAGGGCCGGTGCTTATCGATATTCCGAAGAATGTCCAGACGGCGATGACGGATTTCGCTTACCCGGAGACTGTCGATCTACCAGGCTACAAACCTGTGTCGGAACCTAACCCGTCACATGTGACAAATGCAGCGGAGTTGCTCAACCAGGCTGAACGCCCGGTCATTATTGCGGGAAGGGGAGTGATCATTTCCCAGGCTTACGAGGAACTCAGAAGTCTCGCCGAGAAGTACCAGGCACCGGTGGTTCATACGCTGCTTGGCCTCGGCTCCTTTTCTCCTCGACATGACCTCCACTTCGGAATGCTTGGGCATCACGGTACCGTGGCTGCAAATATGGCCATCCAGGAGGCCGACCTCATTTTGGCGATAGGTACACGGTTTGGTGACCGCGCGACCATGAGGACGCGAGACTTCGCGCGAAAGGCAGTGGTGGTACATATCGATATCGATCCAGCAGAGATCGGCAAGAACATAGTTCCCTTCGCATCGGTTGTCGGTGATGCAAGACAGATCCTGTGCCAGCTTACTCCGCTGGTGAACAGGGTTGAGAGACCGGAGTGGCTCCTGCAGCTCCGCGAGTGGAAGTCGGAGCACCCGCTGGCGCCGGCCGCGGCACCCGGGACATTGTCCGCCCGCACTGCAATCCGCCAGGTGTGTCGCTCGGCCGATGATCGCACCACCATCGTCACGGGCGTGGGACAACATCAGATGTTCGCCGCTCAGGAGTATGCCTCGCCGAGACTGAACGGCTTCATCTCCAGCGGCGGGCTGGGAACCATGGGCTTTGAATTGCCTGCTGCGATCGGAGTTCAGATGGCCTCGCCGCAGGATGCAGTCTGGGTCGTGGCCGGGGATGGCAGTTTCCAGATGACGATGCAGGAGCTGTCCACCATTGTTCAGGAAGGACTGTCGGTGAAGATAGCTGTAATCAGCAACGGGTATCTCGGTATGGTGCGGCAGTGGCAAGACCTCTTTCAGCAGCATAACTACGTCGATGTGGCCCTCCATGCACCCGACTTCGTGAAGCTCGCGGACGCCTACGGCATCAGCGCGGTGCGTGTTGATAACGAAGAGGATATTGGCCTCGCTCTCAGCCGTGCAACTGCCCATCCAGGCCCGTTCCTCATCGACTTCGTCGTAGACCCGGAAGAGAACGTGTACCCGATGGTCGCCCCCGGAGAGAGCCTTGACTGTATCATCGAGGTTCCGGAAAGGACACAGGCAATGGCCTCTTAGGAGCACCTCCATGGAAGACAGACAACACACTCTGGTATCTCTTGTTCAGGACGAACCGGGAGTCCTGACACGAATTGCCGGGCTCTTTCGCCGCCGCGGATTCAACATTGAGAGTCTCTCAGTCGGCCACTGTGAGCGCCCCGGCCTCTCGCGCATGACTATCGTGGTCAAAGGCAACGATGCCGAAGTCGAACAGGTTACAAAACAACTCGACAAACTCATCAACGTAGTCAGCGTTACGGACATTACACGTCTGGATACAGTGTCGAGAGAACTTGCACTTATCAAGGTCGCCGCCGGGTCCGATGACCGCAGCGAGATAATGCAGATGGTCGACATCTACCGGGCGAAGATCGTTGATGTTGCACCTGATTCGTTGACAGTCGAAGTAACCGGCGGCGAGGACAAAATAGATTCCCTTCTGACCCTGCTTCTTCCCTTTGGCATCACAGAGATGGCGCGTACCGGACGAACTGCCCTGACCAGGGGTGCACAGTCCAGCATCAAATAAGACGGAAATTGGAGGATTTCGAGATGGCCAAGGTTTACTACGACAGCGACGCGGACCTTTCACATCTTAAAGGGACACTTATCGGCATAATCGGCTATGGCAGCCAGGGACATGCGCATGCGCAGAACCTGCGGGACAGTGGATGTGAGGTAGTGGTAGCCAGCAAGCCCGGGGGCGCAGGATGGAAGGCAGCTGAGGCTGATGGCTTCGCGGTGATGAGTGTCGCAGAGGCGACGAAGAAGTCCGATGTTCTTACTCTCCTGGCCCCGGATAACCAGCATGCCGCAATATACCAAGAGTCGATCGAACCTAATCTCACCCCGGGGAAGACACTGATGTTCGCCCATGGTTTCAACATTCATTTCTTCCAGATCGTACCTCCAAGGGACGTTGACGTCAGCATGGTTGCGCCCAAGTGTCCGGGGCACATGCTCCGTGCCATCTATCTGGAAAACGCAGGCCCTCCAGCAATCATGGCGGTACACCAGGACGTGTCGGGAAAGGCGAAGGAGGTTGCGCTGGCGTACGCCAGCGGCCTCGGATGCGCGCGTGCGGGCGTCATCGAGACAACGTTTGCCGAAGAGACGGAGACGGACCTGTTCGGTGAACAGACTGTGCTCTGCGGTGGTGTGACCGCGCTGATTAAGGCAGGATTCGACACGCTCGTGGAAGCCGGCTATCAACCGGAAATCGCCTATTTCGAGTGCCTTAACGAGTTGAAACTCATAGTCGACCTCATTTATCAGGGCGGGTTGAAGTACATGCGCTACTCGGTGAGCGATATCGCTGAGTTTGGTGACTATACGCGCGGACCACGCATCATTAACGAGTCCGTAAGGGAAGAGATGCGCAGCGTTCTCAAGGAGATTAAGGACGGGACATACGCTCTCGAATGGGTGCTCGAGAATCAGGCGGGTCGACCCCACTTCAATGCAATGAAACGAAATGAACAGCAGGAACTCATCGAAGTTGTCGGTGAGCAACTGAGAGGAATGATGCCATGGACGAAGAAGTAGACATTACAACCGATGAAGGTGACCGGGCCTCATCCACATCGTATGTAGATGAGGCTGGATCAGACAGAGTGATCATATTCGACACAACACTCAGAGACGGTGAGCAGGCCGCCGGCACGAGTCTCACTCCCAGGGAGAAACTGGCTATCGCCTGCCAACTCGAAAGACTTGGGGTGGACGTTATCGAAGCCGGATTCCCGATAAGTTCGCCGGGCGACTTCGAAGCGGTACAGCTCATCGCACGAGAGGTCCGTCAGCCTGTTATATGTGGCCTGGCCCATTGCAGGCCGGCCGCAATCGATGAATCCTGGAGAGCAGTGCAGGACGCAGCACACCCGCGCATCCACGTGTTCCTTTCCGCCTCAGATATCCAACTCGCACATATGCTCAAGAAGAGCCGCCAGGAGGCTCTTGCGATGGCGCGGGAGATGGTCGCAAGAGCGAAGAGCTACACACACGACATCGAGTTCTCTCCCATGGATGCAACGCGGGCTGAACCAGGCTTTCTCTATCAATTGCTGGAGGCTGTTATCGACGCTGGTGCGGTCACAGTGAACATCGCCGATACCGTTGGCTACAGCACAGTGAACGAGTTTGGCAACCTCATACGGAGCATCGTGAAAAACGTGCCAAACATACATAAGGCCTGTCTCAGTGTGCACTGCCATGACGACCTCGGGCTCGCCGTGGCGAACAGCCTGGAAGCTGTCCGATTGGGAGCGCGTCAGGTGGAGTGCACCATTAACGGTATCGGAGAACGTGCCGGAAACGCCGCTCTTGAGGAAGTGGTGATGGCCTTGCGAACCCGGTCGGACGCATTCGGACTTAAGACTCACATCAATACAACACAACTCTACAAGACAAGCAGAATGGTAAGCGACCTCACCGGCTTTCTCGTGCAGTCGAACAAAGCAATCATTGGAGCTAACGCATTCCGGCACCAGTCCGGTATCCACCAGGACGGAATGGTCAAGGAATCCACCACGTACGAGATCATGGACCCCCGGTCAGTTGGTATTCCGGCGAGCAGTCTTGTGTTGGGCAAACTCAGCGGTCGGCACGCGTTCCGCGAACGGCTGGCTGAACTGGGATTCACTCTTGGCAATGATGCCTTGAGCCACGCTTTTGAAGCGTTCAAGGATCTCGCCGACAAGAAGCGGGAAATCGCCGACCGCGACCTCATATCACTGGTGAGCGAAGAATTGCGCCAGGAGACACAGGTCTACAAATTGGACCACGTTGATGTGTCCTGCGGCGACCACAGTCTCCATTCAGCAGCAGTGCGACTCATCGGACCGGACGGTGAGACTCTGGCCGACGCAGCGCTCGGTACTGGACCGGTCGACGCTGTATACAAGGTTATCAATCGCATAATCGGTATCCCGAACACGCTGGTCGAATTCTCTATCAATGCGAACACCGAGGGCTTCGACGCCATTGGAGAGGTGCTGATTCGCATCGAGAGCGACGGAGGGCTCTATACCGGACGCGGCGCGTCCACTGACATCGTCGTAGCCAGCGCCAAGGCCTACATGAATGCACTTAACAGGCTCATTCTCTCCCGACAACATGCAGGCGTGAAGGAGTCGACGGAAGAACCCGCATATCGTGTCCACGAGGCATCGTAATGGCAACCATCACCGAGAAGATTCTGTCCGTACATGCCGGGCGAGACAATGTCTCGCCCGGCGACTTTGCCAATGTCGCGGTGGACATGGTGCTCGCGAATGACATCACTGGCCCATTGGCTATCAGGGAGTTCCACAAGCTTGGCGTCAAGCGGGTGTTCGACCCGGCTCGAATCGTCATGGTACCGGATCACTTCGTCCCCAACAAAGACATTGCCTCGGCGATCCAGGCACAGGAGCTTCGCGAATTCGCGAGGGAGCAGGGCGTCGTGTATTACGAGGCCGGGAGGGCCGGAATCGAACATGTGCTGCTCCCGGAGGAGGGTCTCGTGGGGCCCGGACAGGTGGTGATCGGGGCCGATTCTCACACCTGTACCTACGGCGCAATTGGCGCATTCGCCACGGGAATGGGTTCTACCGACATTGCGGTGGCGATGGCTACCGGTGACATCTGGATGAAGGTCCCCCCTACCATCAAGTTTGTGTTTCATGGCCGACTGAACCCGTGGGTAAGCGGTAAGGATCTCATACTTCACACAATAGGCAACATCGGTATCGATGGTGCATTGTACGCAGCGATGGAATTCCACGGGGAGGCGATCGAGAGGCTGGATATCGACGGGCGATTCACCATGGCAAATATGGCCATCGAAGCCGGCGCCAAGGCCGGTATATTCCAGGTTGACGCCATCACACACACGTACACAACCGCACACCCACAGCGTACGGGCACTGCCCCGTACAGGACCTACGTGACCGATTCGGACGCTGACTACTCGCAAATCATTGAATACGAGGCTTCGGACATCGAACCACTGGTCGCATTTCCGCACCTTCCGTCAAATACGCGGCCGGTGCGCCAGGCGAACAGTGTTCCAATCGACCAAGTGGTAATCGGCAGTTGTACGAACGGGCGACTGAACGACCTGAAAGTTGCGGCGAAACTGCTGGAAGGACATGTCGTGCATCCATCAGTGAGGTGCATCATTATTCCGGGGACGCAGCAAGTGTATACGAAGGCAATCGAAGAAGGGTTCGTGCGCATCTTCCTTGATGCGGGCGCAGTAGTCAGTACTCCAACCTGTGGACCGTGCCTGGGAGGCTACATGGGGATTCTGGCACCGGAAGAACGCTGTCTCTCGACGACAAATCGTAACTTCATAGGGCGTATGGGTAGCCCACAGTCCGAGGTGTATCTGGCGGGACCTGCCGTAGCGGCAGCTACCGCGGTTACCGGTCGAATAACACATCCCGCTGATATCTCAGGGGGTGGAGTGGAGAAATCGATATGACCATTTTGCAAGGTAGGGCACATGTCTACGGCGCCGACGTGGACACCGATGCCATTATCCCCGCGAGGTATCTCAATGTCTCAGCGCCTGACCTTCTGGCCGAACACTGTATGGAAGATATCGATCCCGGCTTCAGAAGCCGCTCTTCGACGGGGGACATGATAGTGGCGGGCACGAATTTCGGCTGCGGTTCGTCGCGGGAACACGCGCCTATCGCCATCAAGGCAAGCGGCATATCATGCGTTATCGCCCGTAGTTTTGCGCGAATCTTCTTCCGCAATGCGATCAACATCGGTCTCCCGTTACTGGAATGCAGCGAAGCTGTTGCCTCGTGCGAAGCCGATGATATACTGAAGGTTGACCTCGCGAGTGGACGGATAACCAACACGACAAAAGGTCTCTCTTTTTCCGCCAGGCCGTACCCGGAGTTCATGATGGGCATCATCAATTCCGGAGGTCTGATAGCCCACACCGTGCGCAGACTGGAGGGGATTAAAACATGAGCCACAGGATTGCAGTACTCCGTGGAGACGGGATTGGACCCGAGGTAACGGACCAGTCACTTAAGGCTCTGGTCACGGTCGCTGAACAATTCGGCCACGACCTTGAGTTTGAGGAAGGTCTGGTAGGGGGAGCCGCAATCGATGCACATGGCATTCCCATGACTGAGGAGACACTGGCAATGTGCCAGAGTTCAGATGCAATCCTGTTTGGAGCTGTTGGGGGGCCGAAGTGGGACGACGCCGGAGTCGACCTGCGACCGGAGCAGGCTCTGTTTCGCCTCCGCAAGACACTCAACCTTTTTGCGAACCTGAGGCCGGTTACGTCTTATCAGATGCTCGTCGACAAAAGTCCACTGCGTCCCGAGGTCGTGCGGGGTGCGGACATCATGTTTGTAAGAGAACTCACCGGTGGACTTTACTTCGGTCAGCCTAAGAAACGGTGGGAGACTGTCGAAGGCAGACGAGCAGTTGATTCCGAGGACTACTCGGAAAACGAGATAGCCAGGGTAGTGCGCGTGGCATGTGAGTTAGCCAGGAAACGACGCGGTAAAGTCGTATCGGTTGACAAATTCAACGCCCTCATCTCCTCGCGTCTCTGGCGTCAAGTGGCGACCGAGGTTGGTGCCGAGTATTCCGATATTGAGTTGTCCCACATGCTGGCAGATACTTTCTCAATGCAGCTTATTGCGCAGCCCACTCAATTCGACGTAGTCGTCACAACTAATATGTTCGGCGATATCTTCACCGATGAGGCCGCCGTGATCGCAGGATCAATGGGACTGCTTCCCTCCGCCAGTCTGTCAGGTCTGCCAACAGGGAAGACGCTCGGGATGTATGAACCAATCCATGGTTCCGCACCGGACATCGCAGGACAAGGTGTCGCCAATCCCATCGCAGCAATCCTTAGTGCGGCTATGCTGCTCAGATACTCACTTGGCATGGAGACCGAAGCCCTGGCCCTCGAGTCTGCTGTTATGTCCGTGCTCGAGGAGGGATATCGGACGGCGGATATCTACTCAGAGGGGACGAAACGGACCACGACTGAGGAGATGGGAGACCTCATTGTGTCGAAAGTTCAAGCGAAAAAGGGTTGACACCATAGGGTGGTGTTCTTACAATGTACCGTCTCTGTTTGGCAGGTTGAGTTAATGAAGGCTCCAGCCGCTGTAATGATTGTGGTCGTAGCAGTTATGCTTATCGTGCGCACCATGAGTGCGCACGGGAGGATTCTTCGACCGTCAGATTAGGCAGAGACAGCAACTCAGAACAGGAAACGAAGAAGAAGCCTCCCAAGGGAGGCTTCTTCCTATTTCGCTCATGTGTTCGGATAAGGATTGTCAGGAAGGCCATGCAGGATTTGTGGGGACTCTACCCGCCAATTCGCCGGGTTTGTAGACCAGGGATTGACTGATTGAGTACACAGAGGAGGTACGAAGCATTGGAACCGTATGCCTTTTTCCAGGGAGAATACATGCCCCTCAAGGATGCCAAGATCGGCATACTTACACAGGCGCTACACTACGGCACTGCGTGTTTTGGTGGAATCCGCGCGAATTGGGATGGAGAGAGCGAGCAGTTCTGCATCTTCAGGTTGAAGGATCACTATCGGCGCCAGCTGGATGCCTGCAAGATCCTGAATATCTGTCTGCCGTATGACGAGCACGATATGGCTGAATTCACGGTAGAAACCCTGCGGCGAACTGGATTCAGGGAGAACCTTTATTGCCGCCCACTCGCATACAAGTCCTCGGAAGCAATCGGCGTCAAACTGCACGACCTTGAAGACGATTTCTTCGTGATTGTGACTCCTCTTCCTCCTTATCTCGGCACGGGAGGTATCAGGTGCTGCACCTCGTCGTGGCGACGCGTGAGCGACAGTCAGATTTCACCCCGCGGAAAGATTACAGGCATCTATGTGAATAGCGCACTCGCCAAGACCGATGCCAACCGGTCCGGATTCGATGAGGCGATCATGCTGAACGAGAAGGGCCACGTCTCCGAGGGCACCGGAGAGAACATATTCGTGGTCATCAAAGGCCAACTGATCACACCACCGCCATACGATAGTATCCTGCTTGGAATCACAAGAGATACGGTGATGCAGCTTGCCAAGAACGAACTTGGCCTGACGACGGTTGAGAGAAGCATCGATCGAAGCGAACTCTACGTAGCGGACGAAGCATTCTTCACCGGCACCGCAACTAACGTGGCTGCTATTGTCTCGGTCGACCAGCGGCCAATCGGCACCGGAGACACTGGCCCTATCACTGCGAGGTTGCAGGACCTGTTCTCTCAGGTCGCGCTTGGAAGAAATCCGGATTACTCCGAATGGTACACGATAGTCAAGTACGACTAGTTGTCTTTGCAATAACACTGGACGGGAAGCTGGCGACGCAATAGACACTGGTGGGAATGGCATACCACCGATTGTGAGCGAGAATGGCCTGTCTGGCTCAGTATCCGAATTGGTGGGGGACTGAGAGCGCCTTCTTGTCCAGGCTATGAACAATGGTATGGGAACGAATTGCTGGCACGTAGGCCTTAGCTCGGCTGGCTCGCGCCAACCGCGTTGGCTTGCCTCACCAGGCGGGACTTCAGGCGCGAGGCCTTATTCCTGTGATACAGACCTTTAGTCACTGCACGGTCCAGCGTCGACACAGCCTTCCCGGTTGCCTTCTGCGCATTATCCGCTTCTCCTGACACAACTGATTGCCTGGCCTGTCGCAGTATAGTACGTGTACGCCCCCTGAGGACACGATTGCGTAGCCTCTTTCTCTCTTGCACTCTGGTGGCCTTATCTACTGACTTGCTCCCTGACAATTGATTCTCCTTTTCTTACCACGTTCATTACACTCCAAAGGGCATTCAACCTGGCCACGAGTTTACTGAGCTGAGACGTGCTCGTCACCTCGACATCAATATGCAGGCATGCCATTCCACCGTCCCCACGGGTAAAATCCACATCGGTGATGTTGACACCCGCCTCGGCAATAACCGCACTGATATCCCGCAACAGAGCAGTCCTGTCCCATGCATCTATCTGGAGTTTAACGGGATAGACTTGTGCGACATCCCCCCAATCCACGGCGACCAGTCGCTCTTTTTCGGCCTCGTTGACCACATTGATGCAGTCACGACGGTGGACAGTGACTCCGCGACCCTGCGTAATATACCCGATTATCTCCTCACCAGGCAAGGGATTGCAGCAGTTAGCCAACCTCGTATACAGGTCGCCCACTCCGAGCACCCGTATGCTTCCGGGACTTACGCGCCTCGGCGCCGACACTTCGATGGACTTCTCACGGGGCTCGACTTCGGCACTCAGCTTGACCGCGATCTGCGATACCGTGATGTTTCCTCGCCCTACCGCCAGGTACAACTCTTCCGGTTGACTATAGTCGAGCTTGCTGGCGAGCTTCTCAGCTTTTGGCACTGTGACAGCCAAACGCTTCAAGCCACTCTCAAGCATCTGCCGTCCTGCCTCAACGCTCTGACTGCGTTCCTGCTTGTTGAACCACTGGCGAACTTTATTCTGCGCGTGCGAGGTTCGCACATACCCCAGTTCAGGATTCAGCCAATCCAGGCTGGGCCCCCGTTCTGTCTTCGAGGCCACTATCTCAACCACGTCACCATTGTTCAGCGGCTGGTTCAGCTGCACGAGCTTGCCGTTCACCTTTGCGCCGATGCAGCGATATCCCAAATCAGTGTGAATACGAAATGCGAAGTCAAGCGGTGTCGCTCCCTTCGGCAGGTCCTTGATCTCGCCTTTGGGCGTGTACACGAAGACCTGATCAGTTAGTACGTCGGTTTTCAGCGATTCGATGAATTCCTCGCTGCCAAGTTCGTCGCGGCGCTCAGCCAGATCCTGCAGCCATGCAATTCGCGGGTCCGTCGATCGATCTCGCTGGCCTCCCTCTTTGTAATGCCAGTGCGCTGCGACACCGAACGTGGCGACCTGGTTCATTTCATGCGTTCTGATCTGCACCTCGATGGGAGTCGTTCCATTACAGAGGACAGTGGTATGTAACGACTGATAGCCGTTGTCCTTCGGATTCGCGATGTAGTCGTTGAACTCCTCGATTATCGGATGCCAGAAATTGTGCACGGCGCCGAGAGCTTTGTAGCAATCGGCGACAGTGTTCACCAGAATTCGCAGCGCGAAAAGATCGTGGATGTCCCCAACGCTCTTGCCTTGTTCAGCATATCGTTTGGCTTTGAGGTACGTGCTGTAGATATGCTTGGGACGTCCCAGCACCCGCGCTTCGACCCCCTGCGCATTCAACTCTTCAGTGATAGAGCGAATGGCCTCGTGCACGAATCCCTCTCGCTCCGCCCGCTTCGTCGCAATTAGTCGAGAGAACCGCCGATATTGCTTCGGTTCGAGATAGCGAAACGCCAGGTCTTCCAGCTGCCATTTCGTACGGCGAAGGCCCAGACGATGCGCGAGGGGCGCATACACTTCCAGTGTCTGCTGCGCAATGGCCCGGCGCCGGCCAAGCGGCAATGCACCCAGCGTTCGCATATTGTGCAGCCTATCGGCAAGCTTGATAAGCACGACTCGAAGGTCCTCGGCGGTCGCCATTAACAGCTTGCGAAGGTTCTCCGCCTGTGACTTCGAGTCAAATTCCTTTTCCTCACTTCGACTTGCCAGGAGCTTGAGCTTGGTCACTCCATCAACAAGTTTCGCTACATCCGCGCCGAAGCGGGAGGAAATCTCGTCCAGCGATATCTCGCAGTCTTCAACAACATCATGCAGCAATGCTGCGGCAATAGATGGTGCGTCAAGCTGGAATTCAACCAGGGTCAAGCTTACGTTTAGAGGGTGCTCGAGAAAGGGTTCCCCGGACGCACGAACCTGACCCGCATGTGCCTCGGCAGCAAATGAGTAGGCCGAACGGATGAACTCCAGCTTGTCAGGAGGCAGATAGGTGCTGGCCTCCTTAAGCAGCGTCTCAACATCCATGCTGGCATAATAACGCAGCACTACTGGACACGCAAACGAGAGCGTCGCAGACGGAAAAGGCAGGGATGCTATCATCCAGTGCCACGGTTCCCTCGGAGAAAGATTGTCGCATGCTGGAACAACTGGTGGATGGCCTGAGGTCGCTCGGTTACGACATCACTTCCTCTCAACTGCAGATGTTCGAACTGTACAGAAGTGAACTCTTACGCTGGAATGAGTATTCGAATCTTACCGCCATCACAGACCCCGATCAGATTGAAACTCGGCACTTTCTCGATTCGATCACACCGCTTCAATTACTCGATGCCCTCAACTCCTCGGATTACCGCCTGACAATTCTGGATGTGGGCTCCGGTGCTGGTTTTCCCGGAATCCCCTTGAAGCTGATCCTTCCCCACTCCCGCCTTGTCATGCTGGAAGCGACGGGCAAGAAGGTTGCGTTCCTCGTCCATTTGGTAGATCTGCTGCATCTGGATGACACCGAGGTGGTGCAGGAAAGGGCGGAGGTCCTTGCTCATTCCGCATCACACCGAGAGCATTATAGTCTGGTTGTCGCCCGTGCGGTCGCGCCTCTCCGCACACTGGCTGAGATTTGTCTTCCGTTCACCTCCCTCGGAGGACTTTTCGTCGCCTTCAAGAAAGGCGATATGACGCAGGAATTGTTCGAAGCGCGCAATGCAGTCAGCCGGCTTGGAGGAGGAGAGTCCCGCATCACCGAAGTACGTCTGCCCCAGTTGCCCGACCAGCGGTGCCTCGTTTCGATCACGAAGGCTTATCCGTCCCCCAATCGCTATCCTCGACGGATTGGCATCCCCTTCAAGCGTCCGCTGTAAGGCATTGATCGACACGTCCTTCGCCGCCGCGAGAAACCTCAACTTACATCTGAATACCGGTGGTAAATATGTTAGGATACGACCAGCCTGAACAAGGAGTTCACGTATGTGCTCAGCGCCATTCTCTCTTGAGGGGAAGGTAGCTCTCATCACTGGCGGCAGCCGCGGTATCGGAAAAGAGACTGCCCTTACATTGGCAGGGGCTGGCGCGGACGTGGTGGTTGCGGATATCACGTCCGAAGCTGAAGATGTCGCCGGGGAAGTGAGGGCGATGGGCCGCAAGGCACTGGCTGTAATTGTTGACGTAACGAACAGCAGGCAAGTCTACGAGTCTGTCGCAACCGCCCAAGGCAAGTTCGAAAGAATCGACATCCTGGTAAACAATGCGGGTACCCATCTGGTCGAGCGCTTCTCCGAGGGTAGAATGGAAGACTGGGACAGATGTATTCGAGTCAACCTGCTCGGTCACATTACATTCTGCCACGCGGTGATTGATGGCATGATCGGACGTCACTATGGCAAGATCGTGAATGTAGCTTCCGATGCGGGAAGAGTTGGCAGCCTGGGGCAGGCCGTGTACGGGGCAGCAAAGGGTGGCATAATCGCATTCACACGCAACCTGGCAGTCGAGTTGGCCCGCTACAAGATCAATGTCAATTGCGTGTCTCCCGGGCTCATTGATACCGACATGTGGAACTCGACACGCCATGACAAACCTAACCTGGCACACGCCTATGAGAGTACGGTTCTGTGGAAGCGTCTGGGTGAACCGGAGGAGGTCGCCGCTGCAATCCGGTTCCTCGTCTCAGATGAAGCCGAGTACATAACAGGCCAGACTCTCAGCGTTAATGGTGGAGTGTTCATAGCATAGGCCTCGAACGGAACACCACTGCAAACTGTGCGTTGCTGCTTGAATCAAGAGGTAGGAGGAACAAGTCGCATGGACATCAAGAGCGTTGGAATAGTCGGCTGCGGCTTGATGGGTTCCGGTATCGCGGAGATATCAGCCCGTGCAGGTTATGACGTTGTGGTGATGGAGGTAACCGACGAGCTTCTCAAGAAGGGGATGGCGAGAATTGATGCGTCAACCCAGAGGGCCGTGGACAGAGGCAAGGCGACTGCTGAGGACCGTTCCACGACTCTTTCCCGCATTACGGGATCGACTCGCTTGGAGGACCTCAGGGACTGCCAGCTTATCATCGAGGCCGTCCTTGAACAGATGGACGAGAAGAAGAGAGTGTTTGCCGCACTTGATGCCATCTGCCCTCCCGCGACCATCTTCGCAAGCAATACCTCCTCCCTCTCCATTACCGAGATTGCGGGAGCTACCAATCGGCCTGACAGAGTCCTCGGGCTCCATTTCTTCAGCCCTGTGCCGGTGATGAAGCTCCTCGAGGTAGTCCGCACAATTATGGCAAGCGACGAGGTCATCGCGGCAGGAGTTGCCTATGGCAAGGCGATAGGGAAGGAAACCGTGGTTTGTAAGGATGCCCCGGGATTCATCGTCAATCAGCTGTACCTTCCCTACACTCTCGTGGCCCTGCGCCAATGGGAGCGCGGCCTTGCCACGATGGAGGATATCGACAAGGCGATGACCCTAGGCCTCAACTACCCGATGGGGCCGTTCACTCTCATGGACTTCGTGGGGCTCGATATCCACTACAACGCGTGCATGGCGATATATGAGGAGACGAAGGATCCCGCATACTTCCCTCCACCTGTATTGAAGAAGATGCTTCAAGCCGGCCATCTGGGCCGCAAGACAGGCAAGGGGTTTTACGACTACAGCCAGAAATAGAAGTCCGGCAAGCGATCATCTGAACCGGACGAATTAAGGAGTCAGTGAAATGACAGGAATAGTCTCGTATGCAGCATATCTCCCGCTGTACCGCCTGAATCGCGCGGAGATCGGACGCGCCTGGGGAACCGGCGGCAAGGGAGAGAAGGCAGTAGCCAGCCACGATGAGGACAGTCTTACGATGGCCGTGTCCGCAGCACAGCAGTGCCTCCGTGGCATTGATATCGAGTCCGTCGATGGTGTGTACTTCGCGTCCACCACCGCACCTTACAGAGAGAAACAGTCTGCGGCAACTATAGCCGCAGTACTCAATATGGCAGCCGACGTCTGCACCATAGACTTCGGCGGGTCATTGAGGAGTGGCACCAATGCGCTAAGAGCTGCGATGGATGCGGTGAAGGGTGGCTCTCTCAAGAAGGTTCTGGTCCTCGCCGCTGACACCCGCCTCGGCCTGCCCAATGGTAGCAATGAGATGGCATATGGCGACGGTGCGGGTGCGCTGCTCATAGGTTCCGAAGATGTCGTGGCCTCAATCGACTCGTTGTACACGATTGCGGATGAGATTATCGATGTGTTCAGATCGGATAGGGACCGCTACGTGCGCACATGGGAAGCCAGGTTCGTGCGTGACGACGGTCACGGCCGCGTCGTCCCACAGGCAGTGAAAACTGCGCTCGGGAAGGCTGGCCTCGCGGCGTCTGAACTCGCCAGGATTGTGATGTACTCGCCTGATCAGCGACAGCTTCAGGCTGTTACGAAGTCCATGAAGCTCGATCCTGCAGCAGTGCAGGACACCTTCTACAATCAATTTGGAGACACCGGGACGGCACAGGTGTTCATATCCCTGGCAGCTGCGCTGGAACAGGCGAGCAACGGTGACAAGCTGCTGGTGGCATCATATGGTAATGGAGCCGATGTACTGCTACTCAGCGCACAATCCGGCATCGCTACCCACAAGCCGGCGCGCGGTATCGACTACTATTTGAACACCAAGCTCATACTCGCCACGTACGAGAAATACCTCCGCTGGCGCCAGATTATCGAGACCGAGCCTGCCGCCACTGCTCCCATGGAGCAGCCCTCTCCAGTTGCACTATGGCGCGACAACAAGAGCGGACTGGATTTGCACGGAGTGAAGTGTCGCAAGTGCGGCACGGCCCAATATCCTGCCCAGCGTGTCTGTATGGAATGTGGATCGAAGGACGACTTTGACGACTACGCTTTTGTGGACAAACCAGCAATTCTTGCTACATTTAGCCATGACAGCCTGGGCGCCAGTGCCGATCCTCCTACGACGGTCGCAGCTGTCGATTTTGAAGGAGGCGGCAGGATCACCTGCGACATGACCGATCGCGATCCGGCCGAAATCAAGATCGGTATGCCGATAGAAATGGTCTTCCGGATCCTCAGGTACGTTGGAGGATTCTACACATACTGGTGGAAGGCGCGACCAAAGAGGGACTAGAGACATTATTCGAGAACGAGGTGAAATATGGACGGAATTAAGGACAAAGTTGCCATCATCGGAATGGGCTGCTCCAAGTTCGGAGAGAACTGGGAGAAGAGCGCCGATGACATGATAATCGATGCAGTGTACGAAGCATACGAGGATGCAGGCGTTGAGTCGAAGGACATTGAAGCGGCCTGGCTCGGAACCTACGTAACCGAATGGACGGGACAGATGCTGTCACGGGCGCTCAAGTTGGATTATGTACCGGTGACGAGGGTCGAGAACGCGTGTGCCACCGGATCCGATGCACTAAGAAACGCATGCTACGCAGTCGCATCCGGAGCGTGTGATATCGCGCTCGCGGTTGGTGTCGAGAAGCTGAAGGATTCAGGGTACAGCGGACTTCCGGACTTTGAACTTCACAGGAGACAGCTCAACACCTACCGAAGCCGTACGTTCAGCCCTCCGGGCCATTTCGCCATGATGGCGACGAAATACTTCGACCAATATGGTCTCGGTCCCGAAGAGGGCAAGCGAATCATCGGTGAGATTGCAGTCAAGAACCATTATAACGGAGCTCTCTCCCCCAAGGCCCATTTCCAGTCGGAGACGACGCTCGAGAAAGTCCTTGCCGCACCCATGGTTGCATGGCCTCTCGGACTGTTCGACTGCTGTGGCGTGAGCGACGGTGCCGCCGCTGCCATTGTGACTCGTGCCGATCTGGCCAGCAAGTTCCGCCCCGATCCCATCTATATCAAGGCGCTTCAGATCGCGGTTGGCCCCTACGAAGGCTACATGAGTCCGAAGTACGATTGGGTTCATGTTGAGGAAACGGTCCGTGCCGCTGATAGAGCATACGCCGAAGCAGGGGTGAAGAATCCTCGTGAAGAGATAAGCATGGCAGAGGTGCATGATTGCTTCACGATTACCGAACTCGTCATCATGGAGGACCTGAAGTTCAGTGAACGAGGAAAGGCAGCTGACGACGTGCAGAGTGGCTTCTTCCATTTGGATGGCGGACTCCCGATCAATACGGACGGAGGCCTCAAGTGCTTCGGCCATCCCATCGGAGCCAGCGGTCTGCGCATGATGTACGAGGTGTACAAGCAATTGCAGCAGAAGGCCGACAAGAGACAGATCAAAGACCCACGACTTGGTCTTACTCATAACCTTGGTGGCACACCCGCTACATGCAGTGTGAGCGTCATTATCGCGGGCAACGAAAAGGGTTAGAGATTCGTTTCCGCCTGTCGCCATTGCGACCGGATGGAGAAGTATTGTTCGCTTGAGCGGTGGGAAGCCATCGAAACTCGATGGCTTTCCCGTTTGGTGTCGCCGATACCTTTGCGTCGTAGCAGAACCTGACTTATAATATCGTTATGGAGAAGAGCACTTTCCGTACCAAGAGCGGCCTTGCCCAATCTCTCAAGGGTGGGGTGATAATGGATGTCGTGACTCCGGATCAGGCACGCGTCGCAGAAGATGCAGGCGCCTGCGCGGTAATGGCACTGGAACGGGTGCCAGCCGACATCCGGGCTGCTGGTGGTGTTGCCCGAATGGCAGAACCTTCCGTCATCAGTGCTATCATGGAGGCGGTAAGTATACCTGTCATGGCGAAGTGCCGGATCGGACACTTCGTGGAAGCACAGGTGCTTCAGGCCTTGGGCGTCGACTTTCTGGATGAATCTGAGGTTCTCACTCCCGCCGACGAAAGCTTCCACGTGTGGAAGCATGATTTCGAAGTGCCGTTCGTATGCGGATGCCGCGACCTTGGTGAGGCTCTCAGGAGAATCGCCGAGGGTGCCGCTATGATACGTACCAAGGGCGAGGCTGGCACAGGCAATATTGTTGAAGCGGTTCGTCATATGCGAGCCGTTCAGGACGGTATTCGAAGGGTCACATCGCTTCCCAAGGAAGAATTGGTTTCGGAGGCGAAGCTTATCGGTGCTCCTCTTCAACTCCTGATCGATCTGCAGGAAACCGGCACCTTGCCGGTCGTCAATTTTGCCGCCGGTGGTGTGGCAACGCCGGCTGATGCGGCCCTTATGATGCAACTGGGTGCCGAGGGAGTTTTCGTCGGCTCTGGCATCTTCAAGTCAGGCAATCCTCCGGCCAGAGCCAAGGCGATTGTTGAGGCGGTAACTCACTATCGCGATCCTGAAATACTCGCTCGAGTGTCTCGAGGACTGGGAGAGGCCATGCCTGGGCTTGAGATTACGGGCATTCCTCAACAGCAACTCCTCTCCTCGAGAGGCTGGTAGGAAGCTATTTGCGACAGATAGTGGCCGATAATCTGGATGCTCTACTGGAAGTTCTCCCCCCTCACGTCCGCGAACCTCTGCGGGAACAGATGCAGTTCACAGAGCTCCTTGAGGTAGTCATTGATCTCGGATCCCCTCCCGAGGCCCGGTTTCCTCACGGGGAGAGCGCCATAGTCAGCAAAGAGGTCGACCAGGCTGATATAGCCTACGTCGTCTCTCGGGTTGGCGAGTTTACATCTGACAACAGGGCAGGCATCGAGCGCACACTCCACCGGATTTCGGCGATGAGAAATCGCCAGGGCAGGATTATTGGACTGACCTGCCGAGTTGGTCGCGCCGTGTTCGGCATGGTGGACATGATTTCGGATCTCATCGAATCCGGCCAGAGCATCCTCTTACTGGGACGTCCCGGCGTCGGCAAGACCACCATGCTCCGCGAGGCGGCACGAGTTCTGGCCGACACCTCACGAAAGCGCGTCATTGTCATAGACACCTCCAATGAGATAGCTGGAGACGGAGATATCCCACACCCGGCGATAGGCCACGCTCGAAGAATGCAGGTGCCTACTCCCGAACAGCAGCATGCCGTGATGATTGAGGCAGTCGAGAACCACATGCCTGAGGTCATCGTCATAGACGAGATCGGAACCGAACTTGAAGCTCAGGCCGTCCGCACCATTGCCGAACGAGGAGTGCAGCTCATCGGAACTGCCCACGGCAACAATCTCGAGAATCTGGTACTGAACCCCACACTGTCCGACCTTGTGGGAGGCACACAGTCGGTGACCCTTGGCGACGAGGAGGCACGCAGACGACAGACCCAGAAATCCATACTGGAGCGCAAAGCTCCCCCAACATTCGATGTGGTAGTCGAAATACTGGACTTCTACCGCGTCTCTGTCCATGCTGACGTACAGGAGGCAGTCGACGGATTGCTCACGGGGCGCCTCATTCCCACAGAGTTGCGGTGGGTGGACAGCAATGACGAAATACGCAAGGAAATGGTCCTGTCTGCGCAGACCGGGACCGAGACGGGTCTACGGCCTGAAGTCGAACATCCGGAATTCACGAGGGAGAAGGTTGTCAAAGTATACCCGTTTGGGGTCAACCGGACCCGTCTTGAGGGCGTCGCCAAGAGAGAGCGGTTGAATGTTCAGATCGTCAGCGATCTTGAATCGTCCGACCTGTTACTGACCACCAGGTCCCACTACAGGCGTAAGCCACAGCATGTTCGCGACGCCGAGAACGCTGGCATTCCCATCTATGCCCTGAAGAGCAATGATGTACAACAGTTGCTCCAGTGGTTGCACACTATAGCACCCGGGATCTCCCGATCCAGCTACGTACACCAGATGCAGGACCTTCTCGACGAGCGAGGAGGCGGACGCAAGAAGAGCGTGAGAAAGCGTTCGCACTCGGGCAGCTCCCGGCGGGGTATCTAGCTTATGAGCTTCTTCATCTCGTTCGAGGGCTGCGAGGGTTGTGGCAAGAGCACTCAGGCGAAGCTTCTGGCTGAGAACCTCCAACTGCTCGGCTATAGCACATGTCTTACACACGAACCAGGCGGCACCCCCCTCGGAGAAGAGCTGCGCCGCTGCCTGAAAAGAGCACGCGAAGGCGCCATAGCTCCTGAGGCCGAACTCTTACTTTTTGCAGCGGCAAGAGCGCAGCTCACGCTTGATGTGATTCTGCCGGCGCTCGAGGAAGATCGGATTGTTATCTGTGATCGCTACTCCGATTCCACTGTTGCATATCAGGGTTATGGACGCGGACTGGACCTTGATACTGTTTCTACCGTAAATCTCACTGCCACGAGAGGACTGTCTCCCGATCTTGTAGTGCTCCTCGATATGGATCCTTCACGTGCACTGGCGCGGAAAAGGCTGCCTCGCGACAGATTTGAACACGAAGGTTTGGAATTCCACGAGCGGGTCAGAAAAGGCTATCTCAAACTGGCGCAGGCAGAACCCGCACGATGGTTTGTGCTTGATGCCACCAATCCTCCGTCCATTTCCGCTCAAAGCGTGTATGAAAGAGTCGCTACTTCACTGGACAAGTCCACGGTGTCACACGACCTTCCAGCCTAGGTTGTTTCCACGAGCTACCTGGTTCTTGGACCGATTACCATGACACAGCGCTTAGGAGTCGCACTCAGCGGAGGAGTTGATTCGGCCTTCACCGCATCCCTGCTGCTGTCCGGTGGATATAGCGTCTTCGGGTTGCATCTCTTGATGGCTCGTACTCCCGAAGCACGACTGAAGGAAGAGCACGCTCGAAACATCGCCTCCCGCCTGAACATCGATCTCCAGGTGCTCGACATAGTGGATGCTTTTTCATCCCGGGTCGTCAGCCCCTTTTGCCAGGAGTATGCAGCAGGCAGGACCCCCAACCCGTGCATCACCTGCAACAGGGACATTAAGTTCGGCCTGCTCCTTCGCATGGCTCTCGACAGGGGTGCGGACAAACTGGCCACTGGTCACTATTCAAGGATTGCAGAACAGCCACACGGTCCTGTGCTGCAGAGAGCACTCGATGCAAGGGCCGATCAGTCCTACTTCCTTTATTCCATTGAGCGTTCAGCACTTTCGCATGTAGCAATGCCTCTCGGGACAATGTTGCGCACCGAAGTCCGATTTCTGGCATCCCAACAAGGATTCGTCCTCGGTCGTTCGAGCCAGGACATCTGCTTCATCGGCAGCCAAGGCTACCGCTCCTTTCTCGCAAAGCATGTAGCTGCCGCGGCGGGTGACATCGTCGATATTGAAGGGCGTGTCCTGGGTCGTCATCCGGGCTTGCACTTCTTCACAATCGGACAGAGACACGGCCTAGGAGTCGCACTCGGCACACCGGCATATGTCGTTTACCTCGATGCGCATCGCAACAGATTGGTTGTTGGGGAGGAGCATCATCTCATGAGAGACACCGCAACGCTACACCAGGTTACCTGGCTGGTCAGGCCGGAAAGCCGCGAATTGCTGCTTCAGGCACGCACGCGGTACCGTGCTCGAACCTCGGCAGCACTTGTGTCCCTTACAGGGGACGTGGCAACGGTGCACTTTCAGGTCCCACAGAAAGCAGTTGCTCCCGGGCAATCAGTCGTCTTCTATGATAAGGACACAGTTGTTGGAGGTGGAATCGTGGCCAAGACCCATGCGAGAGCGCGTGATGCAGAATCATAGCGTGCTGCCAACGGCAGACCGGGAGAACCTGCTCCGCCAGCAAGGATCCTGGCCTGTTGCGGGCGTAGACGAGGCCGGACGAGGCGCCCTTGCAGGACCGGTGGTCGCCGGGGCGGTCATCGCGGATTGGTCTCTCAGCCTCCCCTGGCACAGCGATGTCCGTGACAGCAAACAGCTTCCCCAGGTGAACAGAGAGCGTCTGTACGAACTGATCCTGCAATCCGCACTGTCGGTGGGCGTGGGTATCGTCGCCAACGGTGAGATCGACCGCATCGGTGTTGCAGCTGCCGCCCGCCAGGCGATGTACCAGGCGTTGCAGTCCCTGTCCATCGCTCCTGCCTGCGTACTTATTGACTGGTTCACATTGCCGGCGCTTCGAATGAGGCAGGAGGGAGTTCCAGGAGGAGATTCCCTCTGTCTTTCGATCGCCTGCGCATCGATCGTGGCGAAGGTAAGTCGCGACCGTATAATGAATGAACTCGATGCTCAGTACTGCGGCTATGGGTTCTCGCTCCACAAGGGATACGGCACAAGAATGCACCTGCGCTGCCTCTCGGATAGAGGAGTATCACCGATTCACCGCCTTTCCTTTCAACCCGTGCGACGTATCGCAGGCGGTCTGCTATGAACTACGCCGAAGTCGGACGTCGAGGGGAAGAACTGGCAGGCAGGCTTCTCAAGCGACACGGATACAGAATTCTGGCTACTAATGTGCGCGGTCATTTCGGCGAGATCGACATCATCGCCCGAAAGAAAGACTGTCACGTGTTCGTGGAAGTGAGGACGAGAACTGGAGACGCGTTCGGCACTCCCGAGGAGTCAATCACGCGGCGCAAGATGGGCAAGATGGTGGTTTGCGCACTCGACTACATCGCGTCACACAAGGAGTTACGGGAAGCCAATTGGCGCATCGATGTGGTCGCCATAGAGCTTGACAGAAACGGTGCCCAGGTACGTGCGGAAATCATCGAGGGCGCCGTCCCTATAGACTGACAGCCCGTAGGATATAATGGGTCGCGATTTCCAGACGAAGAGGAGGTAGCACATGAAGGTGTATGTATCATTCTGGCTTCCCGAGGCTCCATTGAATGCCCTGCGCGAGAAGCATGCGGTTGAAGTAAACGAAATTGATCGACTTCCAACTCCGGATGAATTGATTGCACATCTGACGGACGCTGACGCCTTCCTCTGTGTCGGAAGCAGAGTCGATGCTGCGGTGCTCGACAAAGTGGGTGATCGACTCAAGATAATCGCCAACTGGGGCGTAGGCTACAACAACATAGACGCAGAGCACGCGGCGAAGAAAGGCATAATGGTCACGAATACGCCCGACGTGCTGACGGAGACAACTGCTGACATGGCGTGGGCACTCCTGATGGCTGTCGCCAGAAGAATTGTAGAGGCCGATACTTACGTACGAGCAGGACATTTCCAGGGCTTCAAACCGTTTGCAATGCTGGGAGCGGATGTTTGGGGTAAGACTATCGGGATCGTGGGATTCGGCCGCATTGGACAGGCGGTCGGCAGGCGGGCCCTTGGATTCGGCATGAACGTACTCTACTACGATGCAGTTCGCCTTGCCCCCGAGACTGAGAGTGCTCTGTCCGCTACCTACTTCGACCTCGAACCCCTGCTCAAGGAATCAGACTTCGTATCGGTCCATGTTCCGCTCATCGAGGAAACTCGACACCTGATCAATGCTGCCCGTCTTTCTCTCATGAAGTCCAGCGCTTTTCTTGTCAATACGGCCAGGGGGCCTGTAGTCGATGAACTGGCACTACTCGAAGCCCTTCGTGACAAGCGAATAGCGGGAGCCGCGCTCGACGTGTTCGAAAAAGAACCCGAGGTCACGCCCGGATTGATCGATCTCCCCAACGTGGTCCTCGCTCCTCACATAGGCAGCGGCACATGGGAAACGAGGACTAACATGGCGCATTTGGCTGCGAAGAACATTCTGGCAGCCCTTGCCGGCGATACTCCTCCCAATCTCGTGAATAAGCCGGTTTCCAGGTAGTCTCTCCGTGAAGATCTTCTCAAACGTAGAAGGGGCGGGCCGTTTGCCCGCCCCACAAGTATTCGCCTGTTACCGCGTCAGGCAGTCTCTATCCCCGCCGCCTTTTCAAGTCCGAGTTCCTTTATCGCGGTCTCTCGCATCTTGAACTTCTGTATCTTGCCCGTGACCGTCATAGGATACTCAGTCACGAACTTCACGTAGCGCGGTATCTTGTAATGGGCTATCTTGCCCTTGCAGTACGTTCGAATCTCCTCCTCCGTTGACGTCTCGCCCTCACGGAGTTCAATCCATGCCTGGATCTCCTCGCCGTACTTCTCATCAGGGACTCCGATAATCTGTACGTTCCTTACTTTTGGATTCGTGAAGAGGAACTCCTCGATCTCCCTTGGGTAGATGTTCTCTCCTCCCCTGATGATCATCTCTTTGGCCCGGCCGGTAATTCTGCAATAGCCTCGTTCGTCCATTGTTGCCAGGTCTCCGCTGTGCAGCCACCTCGCCTCGTCTATCACCTCTCGGGTACCTTCGGGGTTATTATAGTAGCCACGCATGATGTTGTAACCGCGGTAGCATATCTCACCCTGCGTCCCACACGGTACAATGGCACCGGTGTCCGGATCGATTACTTTCAGCTCGATATGAGGGGAGGCCAGTCCCACGGTGCCCGTGCGGTCTTCGATCGAGGCATCAACCGGCGTCTGCGTTGCGATCGGCGAGGCTTCTGTCTCTCCATATCCTATCGTCACTTGCGACACGTGCATCTTCGTGATGACCTTCTTCATCACTTCGATCGGACAGGGAGCACCCGCCATGATTCCCGTGCGCAACGACGTAAGATCGAACGAATCGAAGTCCTCATGCTCCAGTTCGGCGATGAACATAGTCGGCACCCCGTGCAGCGCAGTGCAACGTTCCTGTTGCACTGCTCGAAGGGTTGCACCGGCTTCGAAGCTCTCGGCAGGTATCACCATGGTCGCGCCATGGGATACACAGGCGAGATTGGCCAGCACCATTCCAAAGCAGTGATAGAACGGTACCGGGATACACAACCGGTCTGAATCCTTCATCCACATGCCCTCTCCGGAGAAGAAACCGTTATTCAGAATGTTGTGGTGCGTCAGAGAGGCTCCCTTGGGCATGCCTGTCGTACCCGACGTGTACTGGATATTGATGACGTCATCGAAGTCGAGAGATGCCTGCCGCTCATCAAGAGCGGCATCGGTGATATCGCTGCCAAGTTCCAGGAACCGTCCCCACGTGTAGAGCCCGGGGTGTTCCTGTGGTTGCATAAGAATCGCAGTCTTCAGCATAGGCAGTTTCTTCGACTTGAGGGCGCCGGGCTGCGCCTCTCTCGCCTCGGGACAGACATCATGAAACATGGCGACATAATCCGAGGACTTGAATCGGTCGATCAGAAACAAGGCACTGGCCCCTGAATTGCCCAATGCGTACTCAAGTTCATGCGTGCGATACGCTGGATTAATGTTGACCAGCACCGCCCCGATGATCGCCGTGCCGAACTGCACCAGCACCCACTCAGGATGGTTAGTGGCCCAAATGGCAACACGGTCCCCCCGATTGATACCCAGATGCATAAGAGACTTTGCCACGCGGCGACAATCATCCCTGAACTGTGCATACGTCCAGCGTTGGCCGGATGGCACGTCAACGAGTGCCTCGTTATTGGGATACTGCGCTGCAATTCGATCGAGGTAATCAGGTATCGTCAGTCCGATCAGCGGTGTTGATGAGCTTCCGTGAGAGTAACTCAGGGCCTTTGAATGGGTCATGTGTGTATCTCCTTTGTATACAGAGTGCGCTCTTGCGCCGTTCTACGAATCGGGGCTCATACGCACCCGTTCGCCCGCGGAGGCGTCACATGTACTTGTCGAGCACTTCGGGCACCAATACGGTACCGTCCCCCTGTTGATAACTCTCAAGTACCGCGATCAACACCCGGGGAAGGGCCAACGCCGAGCCGTTCAGCGTATGTACGAACCATGGCTTGGCCCCGGGTTGCGGACGGAACCTGAGGTTTGCACGGCGGGCCTGAAAATCGCTGCAGTTGCTGCATGAGCTTACCTCAAGCCATTCTCTGGATCCCGGAGCCCAGACCTCAATGTCAAACGTCTTGCATGACGCAAATCCCAGATCTCCTGTACAAAGCTGCACAATCCGATAGGGTAACTGCAACTGCCGCAACACTTCCACAGCATCGGCAACGAGCCGGTCCAATTCGTGATCCGACTCCTCAGGTCTCACGTACTTGTATAGCTCCACCTTGTCGAATTGATGCCCCCGTTTGATGCCGCGGGTGTCCTTGCCGGCAGCCATCTTCTCTCTCCGAAAGCACGGAGTATACGCAGTGTAGTTCAGTGGCAGATCCGCTCCATCAAGTATCTCATCCCGATGTAAATTGGTCAGCGGCACCTCTGCGGTTGGTACAAACCAGAAATCCTCTTCAGCATCATGGTACAAATTGTCTGCAAATTTGGGCAGATTGCCCGAGCCTACCATGCACTCTCGATGAAGCATGAACGGAGGATATATCTCTTTGTAACCGTGCTCCTTGGTATGAAGGTCCAGCATAAACGAGATAAGTGCCCGCTGCAATCGTGCCCCTAGCCCCTTGAGCACGTAGAATCGGCTACCCGAGAGCTTCACACCTCTCACGAAATCGATTATGTCCAGACGTTCACCAATCTCCCAGTGCGGAGCCAGTTCAAAGCCAACTTCACGGAAGATACCTCCCGTTCCAACGACGACGTTATCTGTGGCATCCCTTCCTTCAGGAACACTGGGGTGAGGAATATTGGGGAGCTCGAGGAGCAGCGCATCGAGCGATTCCTTCGCTTCCCGAGTGACACGCTGCAATTCAGCCGCGCGCTCCCCCATGTCCCGAAGCTCGTCCAGCAGTTTCTGTGGCTTCTCCTTCGTCCTTCCCAATTGCTTGCTTGCCTGATTATGGAGGGCTCGAAGGTCCTCGGTCTGCCGCAACAATTCCCGGTACTTCTCATCCGCCTCGAAAACCCCGCCAAGGGCATCGGGAACGCCTCTCAATGCCATCGCACGCTCGACCGAGGGGCGATCCTCTCGAATCAGCTTAATATCAAGCATCTCGTTTCCCCCTTAGTTGAGGAAAGAGTATCACGTCACGAATGGACTCCTGCCCGGTTAACAGCATCACTAGTCGATCAATACCGATGCCCAGTCCGCCCGTGGGTGGCATCCCGTACTCCATCGCCTCTATGAAGTCCTCATCCGCAACCTCGACGTCGTCAGCTCCGGAACGTTCTCGGAGTTGCCCTTCCAGACGTTCTCGCTGGTCGATGGGGTCGTTCAGCTCTGTGAATGCATTTGCGAACTCAAGACCGCATATGAACGCTTCGAACCGTTCTACGAGTCGATCATTCCCTCTCTTCTTCTTGGGAAAGGGAGACATCTCGAGTGGATAGTCGAGCAGGAACGTCGGCTGATCCAGGCCGGGCTCGACGAAAGTGGAGATCAGTTCGTCAATGAGTCTGCCTCTGCCGGGAGTGCCTTCGATTTGCACTCCAAGCTGCAACATGCGCTCATGAAGAGACCTTGCGTAGGAATACTCCTCAAAATCCAGTCCGCTGGCCTCCCTGACTGCGTCGCGAAGCGCAACGCGCCTCCAGGGAGGCGTCAAATCTACGCTGCGGCCCCGGAACTCCACTCGGGTGGTACCAAGCACTGACTGAGCAACGAATGCGAAAAGGCGCTCGGTAAGATCCATCATATCCTCATAGTCCGCATACGCGCAGTAACACTCCATGAGGGTGAACTCCGGATTGTGCCGCACGGATATCCCCTCATTCCTGAATACCCTGCCGAGTTCATACACCCGGTCGATGCCGCCGACAATGAGCTTCTTAAGCGCTAACTCCAGGGCGACCCTCAGATACAGGTTCTGGTCAAGCGCGTGATGGTGTGTCATGAAGGGCCGTGCCAGAGCGCCGCCAGCCGTCGCTTGCAGGACAGGCGTCTCCACTTCCAGATAGCCTTGCTCGTCCAGGAATCGTCGTGTGGCGCTCACAATACGGCTTCGGAGAATAAAGGTGCGACGTGTTTCTTCGTTGGAGACGAGATCGAGATATCTCTGCCGGTAACGTGTCTCCACATCAACCAGCCCGTGCCATTTCTCGGGCAACGGCCTGAACGACTTGGCGAGCACCGTGAGAGACGTTACCTCAACGGTTACCTCTTCAGTCTTCGTCAGAAACAACTCTCCCTCAACACCAACGAAGTCGCCAATATCGATATCTCTGAGAATCCCGTAGCGTTCATCGCCCAGAAGGTCCTTCCTGAGACAGACCTGAATCTTCCCGGACGTGTCCCTGACATCGAGAAAGGCCATCTTTCCCATCTTGCGCTTCGCCATTACACGACCCGCGATCGAGACTACTCTCGTACGCTCTCCCTCGCATTCGCATAATGCATGAGTGTCATGAATGGAGAAAGTGGGGCGATAGACATGAGGGAAGGGGTCTATCCCTCTGGCCCTGAGGTCCTCGATCGACTTGGAACGCTCTTCGGTGACACGGTCGAGACGTGAACCCATGTTCCTACCTTTGCAGCTCTTGTCGGCGCTGCGTGACGCGGTTACGCGATTGCCGGGAATTCACTGCGGCGGGCTTTCAGCCTCTCCGTTCTCCACATCGACGCTATCGGCAAGCACGGCCTTGGCCTGTTCGTAATAAGCCTCGGGCACGAGAATCCGAACCTCGCCGAGCCCGTCTATCGTAAGTCCATAGACTATGCTGGCGCTCTCGTAGCTCAGTGCCGATGGGATGCCCTCATCCTCGAGCCGGGCACGAATGATCTGGGCTGCTCCGTGTCTCGATGTGCAAAGTACCATCAGCGCATTTCTGTCAGTCATTGCTCCTCTGATTTTACCAGAAAGCATAGCTGTCTCCAACGTGCGCCCAGTAGAGAATTGACACGCGGGCCCGTGTATGATGCACTGTACCACGGCCACTGCTCAACTGCACGAGGAGGATCACGGAACAATGAAAGTCGCAGCCATACAGGCCTCTCCCGTTCTACCGATGAATAGAGACGCTACGGTCGACAAAGCCTGCTCACTCATACGTGAGGCAGGCGCGAATGGAGCTCGTCTGGTGGTCCTTCCGGAGACGTTCGTGCCGATGTATCCTAACTGGTCCATCGACCTCAGTAATCCCACGGAGTGGCCAAGAAATCTTCTCGGTCTTACTCGCAATTCGGTATCCATACCCGGTCCCGAGATAACCAGGCTCTGTGACGCTGCACGGACAGCACAATCGTGTGTGTGTATAGGAGTCAACGAGTACGTGCCCCGTTACGAAGGGATGCTGTTCAATTCGCTGGTATTCATCGATGCCGATGGCACCCTTCTTGGCGTACACAGGAAGCTCACACCCTCGAATCGGGAACGTTGTTTCTGGGCTCGTGGCGACGGCACGTCGCTGCGCGTATACGATACCGCAGCAGGTCGGGTGGGAGGCCTCATTTGCTACGAACATCTGCAGCCGCTCAGCAAGTATTCCCTCATGGCTCAGGGAGAACAGATCCATTGCATTTGCTGGCCCGGGTGGCCGAACTTCCCTAACGGCCGGAGCAACAAGGCCGTCTTCGACGTCGCCACCCGAGCCTACGCTATTGAGGGCCAGTGTTTTGTGGTCGCTGCATCAATGTACATCGATCCTGCAGAGGGCGAAGGAGCGGGTCTGGGTAATGCAAGTTGGACTTTCTTTGGTGGAAGCACCATCGTCGGGCCCGAGGGTGACTACATCGCCGGGCCTGTGTATGATCAGGAGGCTATCCTTTACGGGGAGGTTGATTTCGATCGCATAGTGCTGAGGAAAGCGGCTGCGGACCTGACTGGAAAGGATAATCGCTGGGACGTGCTCCGTATCGAAAACGATGCACACCCGTATGTTCCTTTCACTGGTTCATACGGCGATCGCCTCGTGTCGGACATGGGTCTCTTCAGCGAGGCAGGACGACAGCGACTCAACTTCCCGGTATCGCTCCAGGAGAGGCTCCGCAACGTTGAATCCGAACTGCACCGGTTAAGGGAGAGTCTCGCCGCGGAGACAGATGGCCTGTCTCCTTGACCTCCCTTCCCCGTTACCATATAATTGCGGTCGTATGCCCAGCGTTGCTGGGCATTCTCTCTTACGACTTCTAATGCTCCAAGGAGGGAAGGTGATTTGTATGCGCTGGGACGACATCTTCTTATAGAGTTAAAAGGCTGCAACACAAACCTGCTTGACAACCTCGAGTTCCTCAGGGAGTGCCTCCATTCCGCAGCGGTCCGCTGTGGTGCCACAGTAGTCGGCGATTCGTTTTATCACTTCTCCCCTTACGGAGTGAGTGGCGTGGTGAATATAGCTGAGTCACACATCTCGATCCACACTTGGCCGGAGTGCGGCTACGCCGCAGTAGATGTGTTTACCTGTGGAGACAAGGTCACACCTGAGGAAGCGGCGCGCTTGATCATGCAGTCGCTGGAGGCAACAGACTGCTCTTTGGTCGAGCTTCGTCGTGGTCTGCTGGAAGCAGGCGCGACTCACGGTGCACAAGTATGAGCGACTCTACACCTCCCAAACATACCTGGTTTCACGATGCATTGACTCCCGATCTCGGGATACTCCATCGCGTCGAAGGGTTTCTCTATTCCGGCAGGAGCGCCTACCAGGGCGTCGAGGTGATCAAGACCCGCAGCTTCGGAACCTGCCTGGTTCTCGACGGCAAGATTCAGTCGAGCGAGGCAGACGAGTTCATCTATCACGAGACTCTCGTCCAGCCGGTCATGATCGCGCACCCCGAGCCACGTCGGGTTCTTATCGCAGGAGGTGGGGAAGGAGCTACACTTCGTGAAGTGCTGCGACACGAGTCCGTCAGCGAGGCGACGATGGTGGACCTCGATGAGCAGGTAGTGAATGTCTGTCGACAGTACCTCCCTTCTTTCAGTGATGGTGCCTTCGACGATCCTCGCACGGAATTCATCGTGGGAGATGCCCGGAAGTTCATTGAGGAAAGTCCGCGCACATTTGACGTCATCATTATCGACCTGCCAGATCCCCTCGAGGCCGGTCCAGCCCAGGCTCTCTACACGCGCGAGTTCTACACTGCAGTCAAGGCTCGCCTCTCCACTGGAGGCATCGTGAGCATCCAATCCGAATCATCCCGGTGGTATGACCTGCACGCATTTGCTGCAATCGTCCATACGATACGCCAGGTATTCTCCTGTGTAGCTCCCTATCAGGTTCACATGCCATCGTTTTCCAGCCTGTGGGGCTTCTCGGCAGCTTCCGATATCCTTCATCCTGAGGGCCTGACCTGCGAAGATGTGGACCTGCGAATCCTGCAACGGCTGAAGAGCGCGGTTCGCTCTTATGACGGACGGTCTCATATCGGCATGTTCTCCTTGCCCAAACACATCAGGTCCGCCGTTGAAGACGCCAGGACAGTCATCACTGACGACTCTCCCCTCACCGTTTTCTAGGCCCGTTCGTTCGGTTTCCCGTGTAGCAGCCGCGATGGTATAATCACTTGTGGTGGCTATGGACCTGCTCCTATCTTTAAATCTTTCACAGCGCGAGGCTGCCCAGACTGGTAACGGACCGTTGCTCATTATCGCTGGTCCCGGGAGTGGCAAGACTCGAGTAATCACCAGCCGAATCGCGCACCTTATCTCCACCTGTGGAGTCCAACCACACAGCATTCTCGCGGTGACCTTCACCAACAAAGCTGCCCGCGAGATGAAGGAAAGACTGGTGCGGTCCCTTGACGGCTCTGCCGAAGGCCTGATTATAGGCACTTTCCATGCCGTCTGTTGTCGAATTCTCCGCGATAATGGTCAGGCCATCGGGTTGAGCCGCGGATTTGTGATCTACGACGACGACGACCAGATCAACCTCATCAAGCAGAGCATGTCTGAACTGAAACTGGACCCCAAGCAGTACAGCGCCCGCCTCATCCAATCCTCCATCAGTGCGGCTAAGAGCCGCCTTCTCTCTGAGCATCGGCATGCTGAAGGCGTCGATAGCTACTTCGAGGAGATCGTTCAGAGAGTCTACCAACGCTACCAGTCATTGCTGAACCAGAGTGACGCTGTGGATTTCGACGACTTGCTGCTCAAGACGGTTCGCCTGTTCGAGACCCGCCCGGATATCCTGGAGAGGTACCAGTCCCGTTACGAGCACATACTGGTCGACGAATTCCAGGACACTAACCTTGCGCAATTCGAGGTCGTCAGGCTTCTCGCAGCCAGGCATCGCAACATTTGCGTCGTCGGCGACCCGGATCAGTCCATCTATTCATGGCGCTCAGCGGATCTGCGTAACATCCTGAGTTTCGAGAGGGAGTTTCCCGACGCAAAGGTGGTGCTGCTGGAGCAGAACTACCGCTCCTCCAAGACAATCCTTAAGGCCGCGTTGCAGGTTATTACGGCAAACCCACTCCGCAAGGAGAAGGACCTGTGGACGGAGAACGATGTGGGCAGGCCCGTGGTCCTTACTGAATGCCCGAACGAAAAGGACGAGGCTCAGTTCGTGGTCCAGACCATTGAGAAACTCGTGCGTTACGAGGGGCTTCGCTATGGCGAGTGCGCAGTGATGTATCGCATCAATGCGCAATCGCGCACCATTGAGGAAAGCCTTATGCGGTTTGGAGTACCGTACAGGCTTGTGGGCGGCACGCGTTTCTACCGCAGGCAGGAGATCAAAGACATCATTGCCTATCTGCGGGTATTCAACAATCCGCACGACAGCGTCAGCCTGACACGCATCATCAATACACCGGGTCGCGGTATCGGCCAGGGAACTCTCAATAAGCTGCAGTCTCGGGCAGGCGATCAACAGGTGTCATTGTATGAGTCCCTGACACACATGGTAGAGGAGAAATACATGGCGGCGAGGGCGAGTAACGCCCTTACGAAATTCCTGGAGATGCTCAATTGGCTTATCCAGAGAAGCCGTCAGACGCCCCTGCCGGATCTCATCGATGACGTATTGCAGCAAACTGCGTACCGCGCTTATCTGATGGAGAGCGACGACGGAGAGGACCGCTGGCAGAATGTCCAGGAACTACGGGGGGTGGCTGCAGAGTACGCTCATTTCTCGCCTGAGGAGGCTATGTCCGCTTTCCTGGAGAAGGTGAGCCTGGTCGCGGATGTTGACGAGATGGACGACTTCTCTGACGCGGTGACACTCATTACTCTCCATCAGGCAAAAGGACTTGAGTTTCCGGCGGTCTTCATAGTAGGCATGGAGGATGGCGTCCTTCCCTACCGGAAGTCGTTTGACGACCCCGCAGATATGGAGGAGGAGTGTCGGCTGTGCTACGTAGGCTTTACCCGGGCTCAGCATTTTCTGTTTCTCTCTCGCGCACATCGTAGGAGCCTGTTTGGAAACGGCCTCGCGAATCCGCCTTCACGCTACCTGGAACGTCTCAGCCCCGACCTCATTACCACACGAGGACTGTGGGAAGAGGATGCGGTCGACAGGACTGGTGCAATCTGCTCTCAACCACTCACCTTTGGCATGTCTGATGATGAATTTCGAGTGGGCGACTGGGTGTTTCACAAGAAGTTCGGCCAAGGCGTGGTAATGGACTGCTTTCCGGACAAGAGCGACCTCGTCGTCACGGTCTCCTTCGAAGACACCGGAGTCAAGCGACTCCTGCTCAGTCTTGCCCGCCTGGAAAAGGTAGAGAATTTCGACAGCCTGCCCTGAACACTGTTGACACTCTACACGCCACCGTGTAGACTCGATTGTGGTGGAACTTCATGTACTGCCTCCGGAAGTGGTTTCCCGCATCGCTGCTGGCGAGGTTGTCGAGCGTCCTGCTTCAATTGTCAAAGAGCTTATCGAGAACTCTCTTGACGCTGGTGCGGACAAGATAGACGTTGACAGCAGAGGTGGTGGCGCAGAGTTGCTCTGTGTAGCTGACAACGGCTCCGGCATCCCCTGTGCGCATGTCGAGATGGCCTTCCTTCGCCACGCCACGAGCAAGATAGCGTCGCTGGACGATCTCGTGCACCTGCGCTCACTCGGATTCAGAGGAGAGGCTTTGCCGAGCATCGCAGCAGTGGCCGATGTCGAGGTTTCGACAAGTGCCGCAGATACCGAACTCGGCACTTATCTCTATATCCATGGTGGCACTGTCGTCCACCGTGAAAGCAAGCCGCGAGCGCAAGGTACTACCATCGCTGTCAGGCGGCTCTTCCGCCATTTTCCTGCGCGCCTTAAGTTCCTCAAGTCCGAGGCCACTGAGAACGGGCACATCGCGCAGGTGGTGAGCCAGTATGCTCTTGCGTTCCCGTCGGTTGCCTTCAGCCTCTTGCTTGAGGATAGAATCGCCGTGCGGAGCCCGGGCAATGGCGTCCTGCGCGATGTGGTAGTGCAGCTTTATGGAACAGAACTCGCCCGGGCTATGATCAGGATCGAGTCCAGTTCTGATTCGATGAGTATCACCGGACTCGCTGCTCCGGCATCTCTCTCGCGCGCCGGTCGGGGCCATCAAAGCATGTTCATCAACCATCGATGGATTCGCAGCCCGCTCTTGCAGCGAGCCGTTGACGACGCATACCGTGGTTTGCTTCAGGAAGGAAGAAATGCCGTCACGGTGCTTAATCTCGAGATGTCACCGGATCGCCTCGATGTGAATGTACACCCCGGCAAAGCTCTGGTGAAGTTCGCAGATGAACAGGCTGTCTTCAGATTCGTGCGGGGCGCACTTAAGACGGCCCTAATGAACACGTCGGTAGCAACTGACGCACGACACCTGTCGTATACATCCACAGGCACCCAGTACAACTGGTCGGTTGGCGAACCGATGGAGCACACGCCTTCACCTCATCTTGCCGCAACCCCCACTCCTGGTTCAGAGGCTCTTCCGCCGCTTCGCATACTGGGCCAACTGCTTGCAACCTATATCGTCGCAGAAGGGCCGGACGGAATGTACCTGGTGGACCAGCATGCTGCGCATGAACGAGTAGTGTACGACAGCCTGGTCGCACAAGAGGCGGGAGCTGCGCCCGAGGTTCAGGGCCTGCTCGAGCCAATCACCATAGAGTTGAGCCCGACGGAGGACTCCTTACTGATTGATGCGTTTGAGGAGCTCTCAACTGTGGGGTTCATGATCGATAATTTCGGGGACCGTACGTATCTGCTACGCAGCATCCCTGCGGTTCTCAGAGACTTTGATGCCGCAACGATCTTGCGTGACATCCTGCACGAACTCTCGCAGCACAGTCGTCAGGACATTCACGCGCGGCTGGCAATAACCATTTCCTGTCATGCCGCCGTACGGGCAGGTCGCCACCTCTCTGTCGACGAGATGAAACAGTTGATACTCCAACTCGAGCGTTGCGCACAGCCACGAACATGCCCTCATGGCAGACCGACGGTCATTCGCTATGACAAGGGAGAACTCGACCGGCTGTTCGGACGGCGCTCCTGATCAAATCAGTCATTCATCATCCGCTTGCGCTCATGGTATCGCAATAATCGGTTGGTCGACCTCGCTGCGTGCCGAATCGAGTTGTAGACGGAGATGCCGGACAGGTAGCACTTCTCCCGAGCTTGCGCCATCCACTCGTAATGCTCCTTGAGCGTCATCATCTGGATGACTACGACCACCGGCTTATGGAAGTCCTTGTGGGCCAGTACCACATCATCTATAAGTTTGTCCCATATCTCCCTGTGCAACTCGGGTGGCCGCGCAATCAGTCCCACGGAAAGGTGTACGATCGAGAGATCGATATGCTCGTACTCACTGAAGGCTTTCAGCACCGGGTAATAGCCAACGGTCCATGCCTCCGCAGAAAGGTCCATCGGGTTGTTGATAATGGTACCCGCTTCGCTACCGAGTAGTGCAGCTGTCTGCCGTCGCATCTCTTCGGGAAATCCGAGAATCTCAAGTCCTTCCTTCGCCGCCTCATCTCCAGCAAGTACTGTAGCACCACCCCCAAGCCCCAGAAGCGCAACGCGCCGACCTGCCGGCTTCGGAAGAAACATGAACGTAACCGCCATGTCAATCCACTCTTCAATGGTGTGCGTCCGTACCGCATTAACCTGTTGCAGAAGTCCATCCCACACCCGGTCGGTTCCGGCAAGCGAGCCTGTATGAGAAGCTGCCGCGCGGGCACCGGACTCTGTCACGCCAACCTTCAGCACTATCACGGGTTTGCGTCTGGCGGCGCGCTCAATAGCTTTCTTGAAGTGGGACCCTTCCTTCACGCCCTCGATATACGCCATGATGATTCCAGTGTCAGGGTCATCCGCCATGTAGTCCATCAGGTCTGACTCATTCACATCGCTTGCATTCCCGTAGGACACCACCTTGCTGAAACGAACGCCTCGGCGTGCTGCTTCACGAGCGACATAGATAGCATTACCTCCGCTCTGGCAGATGACGCCGACCGGCCCGCTTTCGTCGCACAGATCGGACAGAAATGACACCCCCGCTGCAGGAGCGTATACGCCCATGCAATTGGGCCCGACAACGCGGATGCCATGCGTGCGCGCGATAGCGAGGACCTCCTTTTCAAGCTGTATGCCCGCGTCCTGGCCCAGTTCCGAGAACCCCGAAGTGAAGAAATGAATCGCTTTTACTCCCTTTTCAGCGCAGTCTGTCATCAACTGGAGAGCGCTGGCTGCAGGGATCGCGGAAATGACGTAGTCAACCGGTCCAGGGATGTCACGCAGGCTGCGATACACAGTGAGTCCACGCATTTCACCACCCTTGGGATTAACCGGATATAGCTGCCCCTTAAAGCCACAGCGAATCATTGCGTCGAGATAGCTGTTGCCTCCCAGTTGGGTGTGATCGGCTGTGGTCGAGACCCCTGCGATCGCGATAGCACGGGGATTGAATATCGCATCCAGATTTGATGTGCTCATTCTGCTCCTCTGACGAAGGTTGTCCGCTCGACCGAGAATTCTACTATATCCTGGAGTGGTGGGCCGCCGTAGCCGCCAGGCGCATTCCGTGACGTAATACCGTTACTCCCGTTGTCCGTGGCATCACGTATGCTACACTTTACGACTCACGAAGCATTCTGGAGGCATCCGCGAATGATCAGGGCAGCAATTGTCGGCGCCACGGGTATAGTCGGGCAGCAGTTTCTTGTGGCTCTCAAGAATCACCCCTGGATACAGGTCACGGCGCTTGCCGCGTCCGAAAGGACTGCAGGCCAGAGTTATCGCAAAGCTCTCACCGATCCTTCATCAGGGGCACTGCGATGGTTCTGTGCAGAGCCTCCGGTGGAAGAGCTTATGGATATGCCAGTCGTGAATGCGACCGAGCTTGTTACGGAGCAGTTGGACCTGGTGTTCTCCGCCATAGAGTCAGGCCCTGCGAAAACACTCGAGCCGAAGTACGCAGCCGACGTCCCGGTTATCAGCACGGCCTCGGCTTTCCGCTATGAAGAGGACGTGCCGATGCTTATCCCGGGGGTGAACACCTCGCACGCCCGTCTCCTCGACGCGCAGAGGAAACGCCGCGGATGGAAGGGATTCATTACGCCTATTCCGAACTGCACCACGTGCGGGCTCGCCATCACATTGAAGCCGCTCCATGAAACGTTCGGCATCAACTCCGTCATCATGACTTCACTGCAGGCAGTGTCCGGTGCGGGTCGCAGCCCAGGAGTCATAGGGCTGGATATTCTCGACAATGTCATTCCTTTCATACCGGGCGAAGAAGAAAAGGTACAGAAGGAGACACAGAAGCTCCTGGGACAGTTGAACGGAGACTCAATCGAAGCGGCACCGTTCAGTGTCAGTTGCACCTGCACGCGCGTCGGTGTGCTTGAGGGACATACCGAGACGGTATTCGTATCGACCCGAAAGCCCTGCGATGTGCCCTCCGCTATCGAGGCGATGCGCGAGTTTGCAGTGGGAGACGACATCGCCAGCCTACCCTCGGCACCGGAGCACATGATTCTGGTGAACGATGATCCGTTCCGGCCACAACCACGCCTTGACAGAGATAACTGTGGCGGCATGGCCACCACAGTTGGGCGGGTTCGAACGGACTCAGTGCTCGATAACGGAATCAAGTATGTGCTGGTTTCGCACAATACCAGGATGGGGGCGGCAGGGGGCGCGGTGCTCGTGGCCGAGATGCTGATGCGCGACGGCTACATTGGGTAGCGGATCGGCTATACGTCGACTGCTGTAACCGGATCCATCCGCCGGCGGTTCACTGTCAATGAGAACACATCCGGTCGCGCATAGTGTCCGGCCACGTCCAGCAGTTCTTTCTCTTCGGGTATCCGGTTCAAATCGATGTCTGCATAGACCACCGTCTCGCAGTCGTAGACCGGACCTGCAATGAACCTCGCATCAGGACCGATCACTGCGCTCCCCCCCAGGCACAGCTGCTCGGAGAATATCTCCATCTCCTTCTTGAGAGGGAAGTCCTCAGGAAGCATCGATTGGGTAAGATAGCTGGCGGCCGCCACTACGAACAGGCGCCCCTCAAAGGCCATTGCACGGCACGACAGAAGGAATGTCTCGGGCGCGCTCGGCCAGACAGCTGCGTGTATCTGTTCGCCCTGGGCGTAGAGTGCGTAGCGCGCCAGCGGCATCCAGTGCTCCCAGCAGACCAGGCCCCCGAGTCGACCGACTGCTGAATCGAACACGGATAACGTGGAACCGTCTCCTCTTCCCCAGACCATGCGCTCATGATACGTTGGCACGAGTTTCCTGTGCACTCCCAGCAGCATGCCATCGGAATCGATGAACAGCATCGAATTGTAGAGAGTTCCAGTGAGTGTACGTTCGTTAATGCCCATCACAACAGCGATCCTGTGCATTCGCGCCGCTTCGCACAGTCTCGCAACCGCCGGCCCGGGGACATCAACTGCATTTCGATAGAGCTGGCCGTACAGCTGCTTGGAAGGCTTGTAGTTCCATCGAGAGTCGGCATTTGTCCACACAGGATATCCGGGTATCCAGGTCTCGGGAAACACCGCTAGCCTCGCCCCTGCTTCAGCCACTTCCGAGATGAGTCGGCAGCCCTTTTCGACAGTAGCTTCTCTGTCGAGAAAGACCGGCGCAGCCTGTACGGCAGCGACCTTGAAGGCCGTCTGTTTCCCTTGGATTCCCCCAGCCTCCTCTTGTTGAGTTTCCGTCGTTCGAGTGCTGCTTGTCATTAGGGACCTCGCATCAGAGTTTGCGTCTCCAGCCCGGGCGTGGGCAGGATGTTGCTCCAGAGAGTATAGAGTCGCCATGCCCAACGGTCAATCTGCTTCGCTCCGCAAACGGCGCATTGTCCTCGCAAAGGAACGTCGCGCTATAATAGCCTGAATCACGAGTCTCCTTGAGGAGTGTGCTCATTGGATGAAGTGCTGATAGAAATAACTGTTCCGCAGAATCTTCTTTCTGAGGTGGAAGAGCAAAGCCAGTTACGAGGCGAGTCTCTGAGCCACTTCTTTTGCAGAGGAGCACAGACCCTTCTGCGGCGACACAGAGAGAGGCGCATGTTGGAGGAATATGTCGAGTCCCGCACGCAGATGCCGGATGAGGACGAAATCGAAGATGCGCGCCGCGCGCTCAATGGCTCTGACGACACGTAGCGTTCACGCCTGATAATACAGTCGCGGGAGCAGGCGTGCGAGTACCACGGGCAATTCCGCAACCGAGTACGCCATTTCACACTTGCCCTCGCCGTAAATCGTCTCCTGAGGCGCGCCGACCGATACGGTTAACACCTCTATTCCGGACCGCTGGCTCAGTCCCAGGGCCTGTCGCACAACATACGTATCCTTTGGATGGCCATCGGTGAAATGCAGCACCAGTTTCCGTTCCGCCCTTTGTCTCCTGAGTACGAGCACCGCAGCGGCAATCGCCTCTCCGGTCGGCGTCCCTCCATCGGTCCACACATCCGCCAGCGACAGAGGTATTCCTGTGGCTGCCAGTCTCGTCAGTTGCACAGGGGCCCCGGGGTGCAGCCCGCCGCTGGTATACGTCAGCACCTCGTACCACACCCGCGGTGCAAGTCCACGAAGTGCCTCAGACACCACGCAGGCGGCGCGGTTGACAACCGGCATGTGTGACCGCATCGATGCCGAGACATCAATGAGGAACACCAGCGCCATTGAGCGTCCGTGGTGCCGATCACGCCTCTTGAACACGCTCGATTTGCCGGCGGCAGCTTTCGTAAGGGCTCTTCCGTCCAGCTTTCCGTTGCGCAGTCCATAGCGCCAGCGCGATTTGACCTCGTCAAGGCGCGCGAAGATCCGGCGCACGGATTCGATCTCCCGGGATGTCTCTCTACGTGCCCGCTCATAACTCTTCGAGTCAAAACGGGCTTCCCTGATTGTGGTGACTGAGGCTCGTATTCCAAGTTCACGCAGTTCTCCAGTCACAACTTCTACTTCAGATCCTGACTCGGCGGGCTCTACGGGCATGTCCGGAGGTACCGGAACAGCTGCTTCGAGTTCTATTGTTGTCAGGTCGGTCAAACCGCTACTGTCTCCGCCTCCACGTGCATTCCTCCACAGACGCAGCCGTGTTGCTGCCTGCACATCACCTTCCCAGTCGTCTTCTCTCCCGCTGAACCACCCTCCTGAATCCTCAGACAAGGATGGAAACGATTCCAGCCACTTCCAGATGTCTCCTGCCAGACACAATCGACGCAAAGCGTCCCTCACCTTAAGATACTTGTCGACACGCTTGTCGAGGCCAGTGACTGCCTGGCGCAGATCACTGCCGCCCAGCATCGACGCGTCCCATCCGTGAAGCCTGTAACCCAGCCAGAGTCCAGTCACGGTATGCCGCGATAACGGAAGATCGACAGCCGCAACGCCCTTCGGGATGCGCCAGGGCATGACGGTCCTTCGCATCTCCCTGAGGTACGAGGACAAGGTCTTCGAAAGTCTTCCAAGTCGCTCCGACACGTACACCTCTTCGAGCATGCAGTGCAGGCGCGCAAACTGCGTGCGATCCCGTTCGTTGAGGTCGGGCCACTCTCTCCAGCGTGAACTCGCCACAGAGAGTTCCCTCAGTGCCACCTCGCGGATGGCAAGGCCTACGAGACAATCGACTACAACACCCGGAATCGGCGCGGCAAAGCCGCTCACCAGTCTGGGGTCAAGAATCACTGGAGATGAAACGGGAGTATGCGTCCGGCCGCCCGCAGGTCGAAGTCGTCTCCGTACTAATTCAGCCTGAGCAGCCGCCCCTCCAAGGGCGGAGGACAGCTCTCGCGAACGGTCCGTCGAGCGATCTATGCGCCAGTAATCAGACAGGTTCCTGCCAGCCCCACCCGGAGTGGGCTCAACTGTTATCTGGTCCGGCCACAAAGGGTTCATCCTCCACCCACTGTAGCGCCTGGAGGGCCGTCTTCTCAAGGGCGATATCTTCTGTGCCGAATATTATCGCCGTCTCAACTGCCTCGCGTAGCGATGCTCCCTCGCATATCTCCTCGGCAGCGACCATGAGTTGCCGCGTGGAAACCGGAACCGGACGCGAGGCTTTGCGCAGCGTATGTGCGAACTCGGTCAGCTTGTGGGCCATAGGAGAGGAGAGTCCATGGGACTGGAGAATCGCCGCCTCCTCTCGCTTCGGCGGATAGTCGAGTCTGACCGTCCGTGGAAACCGGTCGCGTACTGCTGCGTCGAGAGGATTCACCCCGAAGAACTCCTCCCCTTCATTGAGAGTGGCAAAGAAGACCACTCCGGCTGCGACCCGGACCTCATAGGTGAGGTCGTCGCTCCAGAGTGAGCGTCGCCAGTCCAGTAGCCCTAACACGGCATTCAACACCTCTGGATGAGCCCTGTTGATTTCATCCAGAAGAATCACGCAAGAAGGAGTCTCGGTTGCATGAATGAATCGGGCCTTTCGATACCAGGTCTCTCCCTGGTTCAGCCTGTCCTTTCCGAACCACTGCTCGGCATCAACAAACGCCCCGCAATGGACTTCATAGAAAGGCCTGCTCCAGCGAGCCGCGAAATCCCTTGCCAGTGTGGTCTTGCCGCATCCCTTAGGGCCGCGTATCAAGACATTGACCTGCTCGCCACGATCTGAGCGGGACGCGACACGGCTGAGGCGCTCAATATTCTTCGCGGAAACCCAGAATCCTTCTTCTCTCGGAGGAACGGCGAGGGCCGTCCGGGCCGTCCCGTGCTGCAATACTTCTTCGTCCATGCTATGCATCTTTGCCGATCCCGCTTTCACAACCAGTCTCGGTTCACCCTGCTGCACGTCATTCTACAGACTGCCCTTCTGCTGAACAAACACGGTAAACGCCAGACTCCTGAGTCTCAGTGATGATGGACGGGATTCAAGTGCGAGGGCCTGGCTGCATAGAGGAGCAGTCCGCACAGCAGTAGAGCTCCTACGAGGATGACGAGCATCGGTGTATATGACCCTGTGATATCGTAGAGGTATCCCGAGAGCCAGGGGCTGATTGCCCCACCCGTTGAGATACCCAGAACCATCATGCCTTGAATCGCTCCATAGGATTTGCCGTGAAACAGGTCTGCGACCGTGGCAAACAGTACGGGAGGCAGCACTCCCAATCCAAAGCCGAAGGATACTGCGAATGTATAGGCCATCCATGGCTGTGTGGCGTCCTGGATGATGAACAACAGGCCCGCTGAGGCAACGGTAAGCGCGCAGGCAGGGAGATACACTCGCTCACGGCCCAGCCTGTCGGAGACGGAACTGGCGAGATTGCCCGTCACAAAGACTATGCCAAAGACACTGTATACTGTTGCGGCAGCCATCGGGCTGTAACCGGCATCTCGAAAGAAATAGACCTGGTGTGCGATGGCAATCTTCTCCGCTATGCCTATCTGACAGAACCCGGCGACCCACAGCATCCAGAACTGAGGCGTCTTCGCTGCCCGTCTGAATGTCCACGGCTCCCTGCGCCACGGCGTAACATTTGCCTCATTATGTGCCGTCCCGGCTGCAGTTCCGGACAAATCTCCGGTCGGAGTGGTAACCGCAAGGGGGGCTCTCCTCATGAACACCAGTACCAGAGGAACCATCACAACGACGAAGGACAATCCGCCTATAACATAGGCGCTTTGCCACCCGTACGTTGATATGAGGTGCTGCGCCCCTGACGCGGCTACAAGGCTCATCCCGAATCCTGCAGCCAGGACCGCGAAGACCAGTCCTCTATTCCGGGTGAACCAGGGAGTCACAATTGCTCCGAGGGGCGTGATTCCAATCATGCTTATCCCGACCGCGACTACAACGCCGAACAGCAGGTAGAAGTGCCACTCCCGTGTGCCGAGGCCGCAGAGCGCGAACCCTGCTCCGAGAATCAGAATTCCCAGGGCCACCACCAACTGAGGTTTGAATCTGTCCACCAGGCTGCCAACCGCGGGAGAAAGCAGTCCGTACACCAGGATGCTGAGCGAAAACATAGCAGCGGTGTTGCCTCTGGTCCAGCCGAAGTCCTCAACAATGGCCGGATAGAATACGGAGAACGAGTTCCTCAGCGCGAAGCCGAAAGCCATAACCAGGAATGCGACTCCCAGTACGCTCCAGCGACGTTTGTTGCCTTCTCTCCAACTGTGAATCGGACTATCTGACGGTATCTTCATGCTTGCCCCATTCTGGCCGATGGTTTGCCACTATTGGAATCAGTCAACCGACCGGTGGCGTTACTTCTCATGGGTTAGAATGTCACCCACCTGCTCTTCACCCTCGACTTCTCCATCTTTCAGCCAGATGACCCGGTCGGTATACGACCACTCCTCTCGCTCGTGAGTTACCATTACGATGGTCTGGCCGTAAGAGTCACACAGTTCTCTAAGCAGTCCCAGAACAATCTTCCGGTTCTCCGTATCAAGGTTCGCGCATGGCTCATCGGCGAACAGGATTCTTGGACTGTTCGCGAGTGCCCTCGCAATCGCAACGCGCTGCTGCTCTCCACCGGACAGTTCGTAAGGCAGGTGTGCCGCTCGATTACCCAGTGCTACCCTCTTAAGGAGTTCGTGTGCCCTTTCGATGCATTTGGCTCGCGTTTCCCCGGTGAGAAGAACCGGCAGGTACACGTTCTCAAGCGCCGTCAATTCGGGCATGAGCGCATATTCCTGAAAAATGTAGCCGCACTGCCGCAGACGAAAATCTGCCTTGCGGCCGGGCGGAAGGTATGACACTTCAGTGCCATCTACTACAATGCTCCCTTCAGAAGGAGTATCGAGTAATGCCAGCAGGTGGAGAAGCGTCGACTTCCCCGCACCACTCGGTCCCATGATAGCGACGAACTCTCCTTCAGCCACTTCAAAGCTCACCTTCTTGAGAGCCTCTACGGGGACTCTCCCTCCATAGGTCTTACTCACATCACTCACTGTAAGCATTATTTCAGCCCCATATCGCTTCAATAATGTCGGCTTTCACAACCCTGTATGATGGCAGAAAGCCTCCGATAATACTCATCACTACAAGTCCTGCGCCGTTCACGAGCAGATCACGGCCTGTCACGACGAGACTAACGTCGCCAATCGGAAAGTCGAGAGGATTTGACCGAAAGTATGGTCCCACCGCGAAGTACATGAATGAAGCGCCCAGCCCGACCCCGACAATTCCGAAGAACAGTGCCTGGAGAACGTACGAGGTGGTTATGATTCCCTCGCTCATCCCGATCGCCTTGAGAATGCCTATCTGCCGTTTCCGGGTGAACGCATTGATGTAGATCACGATGAAGATAGTGATGCCGGCGACCAGCAGGCCAATGGAGGAGATAATGCCTACTATCCTGATGAGACTGTCGGTGAATCCCCTGAAGAAGCTCAGGTAGTCAGTCCATGGCCGTAGCACAACAGTATCTGCGCCACGCTGCTCCAGGCTGCGGATGAATTGCGCCTCCCTGCCCGGTTCCTCCGTCCGTATGAGTATCTCCGAAGCCCTGTCATGAAGTCCCAGGACTCCTTCCATCTCCCTTTGCGTTACAAACGCTCCAATGTCCACCAGAGGGAACCTGGTGGCAAAGATACCCTTCACGGTATAGATGCGCTCCACTCCATTGGCGTAGAAGACCGAAATCTCGTCGCCCACGTCGGCGCCCTGGAGCGATTGCATCTCAATCGACGCGCCATAACCGCCGGAGAGTTCCCTCCCCAGCATTATCTGGTCGTGATCCAAAGGTTCCAGGTATTCCCCGGCCACCATCCATTCATGCAAGTGAGTTACCCTCTGCTCTTTGGCCGGGTCGATCGATCGAATCGGCCATGACATCTGTCGTTCCGTCTCGTCATCCTCGCGAGGGTCAAACACCAGAGTCGCACCGAGAATATACCTCGGGCTGGTGGCAACGATGCCGGGAGTACTCTCAATAAGCACCTCAAGGGCAGCCACGCTCCGAATGTGTTGCTCACCCGCAAGGGGTTCCGCAACTATATTGCCAACGTGGTTGTCTATAACCTGCCGGTCGATCGTGGCTACCACTCCGTCGACAAGGCCGGCCATCACCGTCATATTGACGAAGGCGAGCGCAATGATAAGAATGGTGAGAAGCAGTGTTCCTTTGCTGCCTCTCGTCACCGACCTTGAGACAAGTAGAAGAGCAACTTTCAGGTTGGATATCATGATCTGCTGTTGGCCTGCCAGCCGTTCCCTCGATTGTACACCAGACAATATGACACAGGCAGCCGGCGGATCGTATCCGCGGAAGGCTGGAGGTTGCTCCCGCGACCTGCTCTCTCTACAATTACTCCATCACTGTGAACCGGCGCACCAGTGCCGGAGATCGAAGGAGATATATCATGCGCACACTTGGAGAGATACGTGAGTTCATGGAATCGATGGGGATACCAGGGCGTGACCAGTGGGAGTTGCCGGATTCGACCCTGTCATTTCCCGATGGCGCGCACTGGAGGATAGAAATCGCAGGCATCGAACGAGTGTCGACTATGGAGGCCATGATCGACGAGTCCCGCAAGAGGCAGATTCCCGTGCATCGGGCCATAGCCACCGTCGGCGGTTCGACCTACCTTGATGCAGGGGAACTCCGTGCAATGGCTCAACTGGCACGCGATGAAGGAATCGAAGTCATCATGGGGGTAGGTCCGCGCAAGGCATGGGATATAGGAGCGAGAGAATCCTCGACGTGGGAGGGCGGAATGCTGGGTTTGCGCCTTCGCGGCTCCGACAGCATCTCGTACTGGCTCGCCGACATGATGCGGAATATCGAAGGCGGCTTCCGTGGTTTTCTTGTGTATGATGAGGGAGTTCTCTCCATTGTCGGCCGGATGCGGGAGCAGGGGTTTGTGCCGAAGGAGACCGTCTTCAAGTTCTCCGTCTTCGGGGGACACGGCAGTCCGGCGGGAGCCCGTGTTCTCGTGGGGCTGGGCGCCAATACATTCAATCCATGTTCCGACGTCTCGCTGCCCATACTGTCCGCCATTCGCAAGGGTGTGCAAATCCCTCTCGACGTCTATATCTCCTTGTGCGATGCCCTCGGAGGCGCATACCGCATCATGGAGACTCCGGAGATCGCCCGCATATCTTCTCCCTGCTATTTCAAGATTGAACCCGCGAAATCGGAGATGGAACTCTACAAACCGTGGACTGAAGAGGGCGTACATGCGAGCCTCGCGCGAGAAAAAGTGAAGATGGCCGAGGTGATCAGTGAGATAATGGCCCTCCATGCGCCCCAGTTGAAGATGTCGGCCGCGCGACCTTCTGACCTGACGCTTCCCGTAGTATGAGGCGCTACATCCGGAATAAGGAGATTGCTTACATGAGCATTCCCAGCCTGATTGGAGAAGCACAGACCGTCCTCGGCACAGTGTCCCCTGACGCCTTGGGCATCATCCTCCCCCATGAGCACTGCATGCTGGACATGTCTATCTGGTTCGCCGAGCCTCCGACTGTCACGGGCAAGCGGGTCGCTCGCGAACCGCTAAGCCTGGACAATCTCTGGTACGTTCGGTATCACCCGTACAGCAACATAGATAACGTCCAGTTGCTCGACGAAAATATGGCCATCCAGGAGTTGATGCGGTACCGTCTCTCCGGAGGATGCACCGTCGTCGACATGACCAACGTTGGGTTAGGCCGCGATCCTCTCGCTCTCGCTCGCATCTCGCGTGCAACGGGGCTCCATATCGTCATGGGTGCCGGCTACTACGTGGAAGAATCTCTTCCGCCGGGATCGAATATGAATGAAGATGATATTGCGCGCGAAATCGTGCGCGATATTACGGAGGGTGTCGACGGTACCGGCATCCGCGCCGGGCTCATCGGGGAGATAGGTATCAAGGTCTGGCCGTTGTCCGAGGGAGAAAAGACCTTTCTTCGGGCTGCCGCGCTCGCCCAGAAAGAGACCGGTGGGTTCATCAACATCCATACGGGCCGCAGTCCCAACTCTCCGTTCGAAGTTATTGAGTTCCTGGATAAGGCAGGAGCAGATGTGAGCCGGGTAGTGATGAGCCATATCGACCGCACCCTGTTCTCCCACGAGGACCGGGTGCGCCTCGCCAGGACTGGCTGCATTCTGGAATACGATCTGTTCGCACTGGAAGGCTGGATGCCGGAGAACATTCGCATGGTGTATTCGGAGGATGAACCGACCAGGAGGGCTGATCTGCCAAACGACGCAGCACGTGTGGACCATCTGATCGCTCTCATCGGTGACGGATTCATCAACCAGTTGTTGGTCTCGCATGATCATAATTCCAAGACACGGCTCTGCCGGTACGGGGGTCCGGGCTACGCGCACCTCCTCAACAATGTCGTCCCCATGATGCGCCGCAAGGGCATGAGTCAGGAGCAGATAGACGTTATCATGATGGAGAATCCAAAGCGATTGCTGACATTCGTGTAGCCATAAGGTTGATCTCGACACAAGCGGTTTCGAGTTTCGCCAGAGTGCTCCCGGTGTGTCGAACCGGAAGCGCTCCGGTTGGTCCGTAACCTCCTGCAGTCCAGGGATGAGACAGGTGTCTGATACAGACCCTCGATAGAAGGATACTGCGGCGAATTTCTACCGACGCCACGCCCGTAGGTATGCCGAGATAGCGCATGCATACCGTCAATCAGTATACGCGGAGGCGTCGGTACCCCAACGCACTGACGACCTGGTGCGCATTCTGCGTCCATCTGGCGTCCTGCAACTGATGTTCAAGCATGGCCATGGCGTGCTGACACTGCACGCTGCTGATTACGGAGTTTCAAGGTCGTTTCTGCTGTACGACGAACAGACGGTGTTCAGGTCTCTGCAGCGCCTCGGTATGGAACTCATCGCGCCGGGCGGCAGCGCGGCGCTGGGTGGGCTGATGTACTTCACCGACACCAAAGGCGCAGCGCATTGCGTCTTTCACATGCGGAAACCTGCCCATCCCTCTCGTTAAATTGTGGTACTGTCCTCGCCCGGCAAGCCGCTTCCCGGCAGCGAGGCGACAGCAACCGAAGCTGGGTTCGCAACGCTCCCGTTGTCTACCCTGTACGAATGGATTATACTAACCCGTCTTCGCTCAAACTGCTTCGCGAGTCCGTAATGTCAACAATCTTGCGCATGGGATGCCTGCGATTGAGCCTGCTTACTGCGGCCAGCCCCGCTGCAGGGGAGTGCGCGTAGCACTGTGAGCCCGTCAGTCGCCCTCCTGCTTTCAATCGCAAGCATACTTGTGCTGCTGCGGTTCAAGGTGCACCCGGGCCCGGCAGTATTCGTGGGAGGCCTGGTCCTCTCGCTACTGGTCTTGCCGCTGATTGAAACCCCCCGTCTGATGCTCAGGACCCTGTCCACTCTCCAGACTTATCGCCTCATCGGCATAATTGTCTGCGCCTTCACACTAAGCAAGTTGATGGAGCAGAGAGGAATGCTGATGAACCTGGCTCACACCCTCGAATCAATCGGGCCGAAAATGGCGATGCACGTCGTGCCTTCCGTGATAGGCATGGTGCCTATGCCCGGAGGAGCGCTCGTCTCCGCCACTGCAGTGAAGGGACTCTCCGAACGTCTCCGTCTCTCCCCTGCACAGGCCACGTACATCAACTTCTGGTTCAGGCACATCTGGGAGATGGCGGTACCAGTCTATCCGGCAGTTATCGCCGCCAGCATCATCCTCTCGGTTCCCCTCTCATCGGTGGTGCTGATAATGCTGCCTGTAATCCCCTTGATGGCCTTGTTCGGTGGTGTCGTCAGCTACCGCATCCTTCGTGATGCTTCCACTCAACCAGCGCAATCTCTGTCGGGCAGACAACTGGTAAGCGCGCTGTTGCGCGCGGCATGGCCGGTAGTGCTGCTGGTCACCATGGTGCTGGCCGGCGTTGAGGCACTGGTTGCTTTTCTCGCAGCTTCGGTCCTGCTGGCCCTGCAGCAGCGCGTCTCGGTTCAGGAATTGAAACAGGCATTGCGGTACGCGCTCGACGGAAAAGTGCTATTCCTGCTTCTCGCGGTGATGCTCTACAAGGAATTCGTCGAGGGCTCTGGTGCCGCATTCGCACTGTTCACCGATATGCAGAGTCTGGGCATTGCTCCGCCTATCATTCTCATTGCACTACCCGTGGTGATTGGATTCGCCACCGGACTCTCGATTGCATTCGTTGGCATCTCTTTCCCTCTCTTGCTTCCTTTCATGACCGCAGATAACGGATTGAGCGGTTACGCACTTTTTCTGGCGTACACGGCTGGCGGGTTGGGTTACATGGTCTCCCCGCTCCACCTGTGTCTCATTCTGACCACAGACTATTTCAAGGCACGCCTCAGCGATGTGTATCGCCTGGTGTTTCCGCCACTCGTCGGAGTCATCGGCACAGCGTTGCTAGTTTATCTGGTGTTCTGAGCCCTTCCCTCCTCGGATATGCTGGGGAACAGTTGCCTGCGAGAAACTTTCCCTCTATAGTCTTGTCAGCATTGCACTCACTTTCAAGGAGGCACGCACATGGAGACACACACTCCAACCCGGGACGAGGCTCTCGCCCTGCTCAAAGAGTACAACACGACAGACAGTCTCTTGAAGCACGCCTACGCCGTGGAGGGCGTGATGCGCTATATGGCGAGGAAGTACGGCGAGGACGAAGAGAAGTGGGCGGTAGTCGGATTGATTCACGACCTCGACTACGAGCGCTTCCCGGAGGAACACTGTAAGAAGACCCGGGAAATCCTGGAGCAGCGCGGGTGGCCGGAGGAATACATCCAGGCAGCCGTCTCGCACGGCTGGGGTATCTGTGTGGACGAGGAGCCAACAACCGATCTTTCCAAGACCCTCTACGCGATGGAAGAATTGACCGGCCTCATTACGGCTGCCGCGCTTGTGCGGCCGTCGAAGAGTGTCGCTGACATGGAGGCGAAGTCCGTTCTCAAGAAATGGAAAGACAAGTCGTTCGCGGCAGGAGTCAATCGTCCGGTTATCGAGAAGGGCGCCGAGATACTCGGTGTTGAGGTGCGCGACCTCGTCCATGATGCCATAATGGGCATGCGAGAAGTCAGGGAGCAGATAGGCCTGTAGCCTGTAGGGGCTTAGATTCTGCTTCCGAGATCGTATCCCTCGCGTACGGCATCTCCGATGGACCTCGGCGCGACACAGTCGCCCGCCATGTACACCTCATCGATCTTGCCTCTCAGTCCGTCATGCAGGAGGGATTCTCCCACTGAACCGGACGCGAACACCAGCGAATCCATCTCAAGAGTCACTCTGCGGCCATCTGACGCCTGAACGTCAAGGTATCCCGGTCGAGCTTCAACGTATGTCACTCCAGGTAGCAGCCTCACCCCCTTTTGCCGCAGACGTTCGAGGACAAACGGACGCAGCGACGGTCCGACCTTGAGCGCCATTTCCGGGCCGCGCCTGGTGACGACTACACTCTTGCCGAGTTCTGCAAGGTACTCAGCAACCTCACATCCAACGAGCTCGCCTCCCACGATAACGACCTTTTTGCCTACCCGTGCCGAGCCATCCAGAACCGCCCCCGCGGGGATCGCTGCCACCTTGTCTATCCCTGGGACGTCCGGTATCGTCTGCCGAGGACCGGTAGCTAGGATGACCACCCCGGGGTGTTCCTCTATCACTGATTCAACTGAGGCCTCCCGCTCCAGTTCTACGTTGACTCCGGTGCGGATCAATTCGTTCTCCAGGTATTTCGCATAGGCCCGAATGCGGTCTTTGTGCGGTGCCACTGCCGCCTGCGACAACTGTCCGCCAAACGCGGTGCTCTTCTCCCAGAGTGTCACCAGGTGCCCCCGTTCCGCTGCATTCAATGCTGCTACGATTCCGGCAGGGCCTCCCCCCACAACAAGTACTCTCCTGGGCTTCGCCGTCTCTGGAGCTTCCGCTTCTTCGTCTCTACCCAATCTCGGATTCACCTGGCAGCGTATGCCCACAGTATCTTGGACCAACAGACTGTCGCGGCAGTGCATGCAGACGATGCATGGAACGATGCGGTTCTCCCGACCGGATGCCACCTTAGTCGGCAGGCTTGCATCGGCAAGCAGCGCCTTGCCCATCACAATAAGATCGGCGCTTCCGGCTGCAATCATCTCTTCCGCTGCTGCGGGCGTGATACGCCCAACCGCCATCACCGGTATTGAGAGGGTACGTTTCATAGCAGCCGCAAGATCTGCGATCACCGCGGGCTTGAACACGGCAGTGGTCCGGTTTGTCGGCGTGGAAGGGCCGTACGCCGAAACGTGAATGGCTCCCGATCCTGCCCGCTCTGCGACCCGCGCAATCTGTAGCGCCTCGTCAAGTGTAGTACCGCCCTCCACTCCGTACTCGCGCCCGTTCATCCTGACCCAGACCGGAAATCCGGGTCCCATTACAGTTACTGTCCGCTGCAGTATCTCGTCCAGGAACCTGGCGCGATTGTCGATACTGCCGCCGTACGCATCTGTTCTTCTGTTGGCAGCACCGGAGAGGAACTGGTCGATCAGATAGCCGTGTGCCCCATGAAGCTCGGCAGCCACGAATCCTGCCTCTCGTGCTCTTGCAGCGGCGGTCACAAAGGCATCAATGGTGTCCCGTATCTCCTCCTGGCTCAACTCGCGCGGCATTTCGCCGGCAGGATGCGCGATGGCAGAAGGCGCCACTGGTTGCATGCCTGTGAGAGACGATTTCGCCATGCGGCCCCCGTGGTGGAGTTGGATGGCCGGTACACAGCCATGCTTCTTAATGATCCCTGCCAACTCGCTCAGGCCGGACACAAGGTGGTCATGATGGATACCCAGTTGATTGACGAAAACCTGCCCAACAGGCTCCACATAGGTGGCTTCCACAATGATGAGGCCTGCTCCTCCTCTGGCCCTCGCCTCATAATGAGCTTTCAATTGCTTCGTGACTCGCCCCTGTTCATCGGCATACTGGGTGGTGATAGGAGCAAACACCAGGCGGTTCTTAAGCGATACCGGGCCCAGCCGAAATGGCTCCATGAGGTTTCTTCTCATCCCGTTATCCCCTCCTTCTCGTCGCTGAGATCGAAGTTATAAGCCGAGCAATGACCCGATGAAGTCTCTCTGGCCACGTATGAACTCCTCCGCAGTAACCTCCCTCTTTCCTTCCAGTTGTATCCTCCGGAGGCCAAGCACGCCATCCTCGGTTTGTACGCCGACAGACAATTCGCCCGATGGCTTCAGCTCAATCACGGTACCCGGCCGCTGAGATGATTCATGTGCTATAGGCAACGCACTGTGGACCTTCAATCTCCGTCCCCGCCAGTGCGTATAACTACCCGGCCACGGGTGATACGCTCTTACCTGCCTCCATAGTGTCACTGCAGGCAGCGACCAGTCCAATCGACCGTCTTCCGCAACTATCCGTGGGGTATAAGTAGCGTCTTCGTGCTGCTGCGGCTGAGGCGTGAGAATACTGTCAAGCCACTGTGGTATCGTGTCGATAAGTAATCGAGCCCCCTCCTCTGCGAGTCGACTCGTGAGGCTCCCGGTCGTGTCATCGTCGTCGATGCATACGATCTTCCGGCTCAGCACGGGCCCTGTATCCAGCCCTTCGTCCATGAGCATGATACTGACACCGGTCTCTGTATCGCCTTGCAGCAACGCCGATACGACCGGAGACGGTCCGCGGTGCCGTGGGAGGAGGGACGGATGTACGTTGAGACAGCCATGAGGCGGTATCTGTAGAATCCCTGTAGGCAGCAGATACGCGATTGCAGCTACTACAATCAGATCGGGCCTCATTGCGGACAGTTCACGGGCTCTTGCCTCGCCACTAAGGCTCCGCGGCTCGACGGTCGGGATTCGGGCCGCCAACGCCGCACGTTTCACGGGTGAGGGCTCCGGGTGTCTCCCCCGTCCTGTCGGGCGATCAGGACGGGTGTAAACTGCCACCACTCGATGGCAACTCTGCACGAGGGATTCAAGTATCGGCACACTAAAGTCCGGTGTACCCATGAATACAATTCGTGCGCTCACGTGGAGGACATTTTCGACGATTTCTCTTGTTTATGTCAAAGGTGCCCTAGAGAACCGAAATTTGGCTCTGTTAGATTACCCCCATGCTCTTGACCATCCCCCCGGATTCAATCCGGGTCGGCGCTCCTCAATCCTGACTCTTTCGTTCGGGTCGTTCTACGGGTAATCGCATCGTTACTGATGCTATTGGAGGTGTTGTTGGAGTCTCCGCACGAGATCTGGCAGAAAGCGTTGGGTGACCTGCAGACACAGGTAAGCAGGGCCAATTACAATACGTGGCTTCGCAACAGCCATGGCATCTCCTTTGAAAATGGCGTGTTCGTAGTGGGGACTCCCAGCGCATTTGTCGCTGAGTGGCTCACGAAGCGGCTTCATTCCTTGGTCAAGAAATCGCTCACTCATCTCACCGGCTGCGACACCCGGGTCGAATTCTGCGTCCATGATGCAGCGCGTCCTCAGCTCCGTCCACGTGAAAGTGCGTCTCTTGCAGACGGCGGAGCGGTTGCGCCGGCACCCGTAGGGCACACCAACGGACGGGGCACCTTTCATAACTTTGTAGTCGGTTCCTGTAACCGGCTGGCCTTTGCAACAGCCCTCGAGATAGCCGAGAACCCCCTGAGCACATTCAACCCCCTCTATATCTACGGAGGTACAGGTCAGGGCAAGACACATCTCCTGAAGGCTATCGCACACAGCGCCCAGGAGAACAGCAGAGAAGTGTATTACACGACGGCTGAGCGATTCACTGATGAATTCGTCATGGCCGTCAAGCAGAAGCGGGTTGAAGAATTCCACGCCAAGTTCAAGAGACTCTCCCTCTTGCTCTTTGATGACATACAGTTCCTGGCGACCAAGCGGCAGACTCAGCAGTGCTTCTACCACATCTTTGACGAACTGCACCAGCGCAATTGTCAGATCGCCATCGTCGGTGACCACCACCCACGCGAAATGCAACTGCTGTCAGACAAACTCCGCAGCCGTCTCGAGAGCGGCATGGTGGCATGTATACAGCCTCCTGACCTGAACTCACGCATAGGCTTCCTTGAGGCAAAGGCGCACGAGTCTGAGATCGTTGTTCCCGTGGAAGGGCTGCGCCTGCTGGCCGAAGAGGTCCGCGGCAATATGCGTCAACTCGAAGGTGCCATTGTCTACCTTTCGGCTCAGGCCCGCATCTCTGGCGACCCGATTACTACACAATCTATCCACAAACTGCTCACTGGCATATCCACTTCGGGCGACGGCAAGGCGATTATCCATGCCGTTGCGAACTCATTCGACGTGTCAGTCGAGGATCTCATAAGTAAAAGGCGCGACAGAAGGACCGCGCTCGCCCGACATGTTGCCATGTACCTCATGCGTAAAGAGACTGCTTGTTCCTTTGCGGAGATAGGACGAGACCTCGGTAATCGTAACCACGCTACAATTCTCCATGGCTGCAACCGCATAGCTCTCGAACTTTCACGGAATCCAAAGCTGCAGAAACAGCTTTCACGCATCATCAGTCAACTTCCTGGGTCAAGAGTCCCGTGAATAGACTGTTGATAGTTCTCCCGCGTGACGCTTGTTACATGTCGATAACCCACTTAGCGTCCACGATAACCTGTGTCTTCACCAAAGCTGCCCGTTAAGCAATCCCTCTGATCCATGGCTTCAGTTATCACCATCCTCATCATTGATATAATCTCTCACCTATATTTTTTAACTGTTTAGGATAATGATGATGAAGATTGGCATACTTGGTGGAACATTCGATCCGGTTCATGTAGGTCACATCTTCATTGCGGAGGAAGCCCGGCTACGTCTCTCCCTCCAGAAGGTCCTTTTCGTTCCGGCTGGAAAGCCATGGCTTAAGGTGGATCACAAAGTAACGCCTGCGGAACACAGGGTGGAGATGGTCCGCCTCGCAATAGCGAAACACAGTGATTTCAGGTTGTGCAATGTGGAGGTCGATCGCAGTGGTCCTTCCTATACGGTCGATACCCTCGATGAGTTGCATGCCACGATTCAGGACGAACACGAATTGTATTTCATACTCGGTCTCGACAGCTTCGTGGAATTGCCGCTTTGGAAGCAACCTGAACGGCTTGTGCAGATGTGCACTCTGGTCGTAGTGCCGCGTGTTGGGACTAATCTTCCGGAGTATGGCGAGGTAGCGGCAAGGATTGAGGGAATGTCGGAAAAACACGTGGTGACGCTCGATTCGCCGATGATAGGGATCAGTTCTTCCGGAATTCGTGATCGTGTTGCCAGGGGATTACCGATAGATTACCTGGTCCCGGGTGAAGTGGAGAGATATATCATTGCCCACGGTCTGTACCGTGGGCAATGACTGCTACACGTCGAGATTCTCGACCGCTTCTGCGTGATCCTGGATAAAGACTTTCCTTGGCTCGACTTCGCTTCCCATCAGCATCTGAAAGGCGTCACTTGCCGCAGCACTGTCCTCTATCTCCACCCGAAGTAAGGTTCTCGATTCCGGATTCATGGTGGTTGACCAGAGTTGCTCGGGACTCATCTCTCCAAGACCTTTGTAGCGCTGCACCTCTGCTTTGCCTCCGAGATTCTTGACCGCCTCGTTCTTCTCGAGTTCGGTGTAGACCCATGACTCGCGTTTGCCAGCATGGACGCGGTACAGGGGAGGTTGGGCGATGAAGAGGTGGCCTTCCTCAATCAACTCGGGCATATGTCGGTAGAAGAACGTGAGCAGCAGCGTGCGGATGTGTGCGCCATCGACGTCCGCGTCGGTCATGATTATGATCCGATGATAGCGCAGTTTCGTGAGATCGAGACCGTCGGGCCCCGCCCTCAGTGCGGTCGCAAGTGCGCGTATTTCTTCGTGCGCGAGTATCTTGTCTTTGGTCGCCTTCTCCACGTTGAGAATCTTGCCTCGGAGCGGCAGAATCGCCTGAAAGCGGCGGTCACGCCCCTGCTTTGCTGAGCCTCCGGCCGAATCTCCCTCTACAAGATAGAGTTCGCAGAACTCCGGGTTCTTTTCGGAACAGTCGGCAAGCTTTCCGGGGAGGGTTGATGTCTCAAATGTGCTCTTCTTGAACACCAACTCTCTCGCCTTGCGGGCCGCTTCGCGCGCACGTGCTGAGATGAGGCACTTCTCGACGATCTGTCGAGCTTCGTCTGGATGCTGCTCAAGGTACAGACCTAACTGGTCCGCCACGATAGATTCGACGTGACTCCTGACCTCTGGGTTACCGAGCTTCGCCTTCGTCTGGCCCTCGAACTGAGGTGTTGCCAGCTTCACGCTCACTACTGAGACCAGGCCCTGCCGCACATCGTCTCCACTCAAACCGGGGTCGCTCTCCTTCACCAGCTTACCCTTCCGTATGTAATCCGTGAGGACGCGCGTGAGCGCAGAGCGGAAGCCTGTGAGATGGGTGCCACCGTCTCGCGTGTTCACGCAGTTGGCGAACGAAATGACATTCTCTGCCATTCCATCGTTGTAGAGTATCGCGACTTCAACTGACGAGGAGTCTGCGATGCCGTTGAGATAGATGGGTTGCGGATGGATGACGTTCTTGTCGCGACTCAATCGGCGCACATAGCTGGCGATACCACCCTCAAAATAGTACGTGCGCTCTTCACAGTTACGCATGTCTGTCAGGTGAATCGTGATTCCCTTATTGAGAAACGTCATCTCTCTAAGGCGTTGGGACGTTATCGTGAAGTCGTAGTTGATGTCCTCGAATATCTCGGAATCAGCGAGGAATGTGACGGACGTGCCAGTGGTATCACAATCACCGACTACCATGATGTCAGATGTGGGCACACCGCGAGCGTACTCCTGGCAGTAGAGTTTCCCGTCACGCCGGACCTCGACGCGCATCTGGCTCGAGAGTGCATTGACTACAGAAGCGCCGACTCCATGGAGGCCACTGGAAACATTGTAGAGGTGGTTGCCGAACTTACCGCCCGCGTGAAGCCTCGTCATCACCGCCTCCAGTGCGGTGATGTCCGTTGAAGGTATCAAGTCAACAGGTATACCGCGGCCATTGTCACTGACGGTAATGCTGTTGTCTTCCTGGATTCTAACTTCAATCCGGTCACAGTATCCGGCGAGTGCTTCATCGATACTGTTGTATACAATCTCGTACAACAGGTGCTGCAGACCTTCGAAACCGGTCCCGCCGATGTACATACCCGGGCGTAGACGTACCGCCTCGATCTCGTCGAGTATCTGGATGTCACTGGACGTGTACTTGCGGCGCAGGACCTCTTGATTTTCAGCAGCAGACATGGCAGACATTCCTCAAATGACCGGGGGGCTCAGTGTGGCCTTGGGAAAGAACTGTCTACTGCTGAAGCCTATAGTGTAAGCAGTGACTGATAGATAACGGGCCATACATACAAAGTATACCACAAGGGACCCGAGTCAGCTACGGACACTCGCAGACTTGGGGATACCTATTCCTCTCTAAGATATGCGGCAAGAGAAGCCTGGGGTACTGCCACTTGGGCGTTCGCAGACATATCTCTTACCACGGCCTCTCCCCTCTCTACCTCATCGTCGCCGAGTATCACTGCGTACCGGACACCAAGCGCGTTCGCATGGCGCAGTTGAGCCTTGAGACTTCTATCGCCCGTTGAAGTGATTATCCCGATGTGCGAATCCCTGAGTTCCCGGCTCACTAATACAGCGGCCCGTCGGGCTGCATCTCCTCGAAATGCTATGTAGACAGCTGGCGCCGCCGGTGAAGATACGGTGATGCCCTGCTCCTTCAGGTTGAGAATGATTCGCTCCAAGCCTGTTGCGAAGCCGACACCTGGAGTGGGGCGTCCGCCGATCTGCTCGATAAGTTCATCGTACCTGCCGCCACCGGCGATGGCGCTTTGCCCCCCCTGACGTTGGGGCAGGATCTCGAACACCGTTCTCGTGTAGTAGTCCAGCCCTCGAACGAGCTTATGATTAAGCGCGTACGGAATACCGAGGAGCGTCAATTGCTCTTGCACGTCCCGGAAGTGGATCTCACAGTCCGGGCACAGGTGCTCCGAGATCCGCGGCGCCTCATCTACTACGGTTCTACAAGCAGGCTCCTTACAGTCCAGCAGGCGCAGCGGGTTTCGAACCATGCGTACCCGGCAATCGCTACAAACGGGGACTGCAAGCGACTCATAATGGCTCCGAAGAAGGTCCACGTAGTGCGGCTGGCACTGGCGGCAGCCGATGCTGTTTAGAAGGATGGAGAGCTGTTGAAGGCCGAGCGACGAGAGAAATCTGAGGGCCAGCTCTATTACCTCAACATCCAGACTTGCAGAAGCATCACCGAGGGCTTCGCATCCGAATTGATGGTGCTGACGGTACCGACCGGCTTGAGGACGCTCGTAGCGGAATGTCGGGCCGAGGTAGTATAGACGCACAGGTTGAGGAAGGCTTGCCATGCCGTGCTCGACGTATGCGCGACAGATTGGAGCCGTGTTCTCCGCCCGCAGCGTCAGTTTCTGTCCGCTACGGTCCTCGAAGACGTACATCTCCTTTTCAACGAGGTCGGTTCCGTCGGCGCTACTTCTCGCGAAAAGACCATAGTCCTCAAATACCGGAGTGTCGAGGCGCTCGTACCCGTACAGCCGACACACCTCGGCTGCACGCGCCTGGACATGCGCCCAGTACGCCTGTTCGGCCGGAAGTATGTCGACTGTTCCTCTAGGTGCCCTGTACACGGCTGCTTAACTACACTCCTTACGCCTTACTCGAGGGTCGGCGGTTACTAGGCTACCGCCTTCATGCCCCTCGAGAGCGCATCGTAGTTTAACTCCAGCCTGTCAGGAGGCAGGCTTGCCTGCAGTTGGGCCTGGATGTCGTCTACAGTCAGCGTGAGTTGCTCGGTACCTAGAACGGCGCCGATCATTACGATGTTCATGGCAATAGGTGCACCTAACTCCAGCGCGATGCCCGTTGCATCCAGGAACCAGGATTTCCTGGTCAGTGTAGTGATGGCATCCTTGAGTTCATCCAGTTCCGGATACACATCGCGGTTAGCGGCTACGCCAGCCGGGACGACCGGATAGGTGTTGCTGATACAGACGGTATCGGGATTGGCGTACTTCTGGACCATGCGCAGCGTCTCAAGCGGCTCCAGTCCGATGATGAGGTGCGCCCTGCCCTCGGGCATGAGAGGTCCGTACTCGCGTTTCTGAGACACTCTCACGCTGCTGAATACTGCACCACCCCGCTGTGCCGCACCGAAGGTTTCTCCAATAGTGGCGAAGCCTCCTTTTTTGATGTAGGCACTGCCAACCATGCCGGACAACAGTATGTTTCCCTGGCCGCCCACACCACAGATGATGAGGTTCAAGGGATCCGCAGAGATAGCCATTATGCTCGTTCCTCCTTCACGATCGCCTTGCTCGGGCACAGGTCGGCACACAGGCCGCACTCAGCGCACAGAGCCTCCAGTATCTTCGCCTTGCCCGTCACCTGATCGTATCCTATGCCTGGACACTGGAGGATGCGGTAGCAGAAGCTACACTTGTCGCCCTTGCACTTCTCAGTTTCAACCCAGACGGTGTACGGGTGTCTTCTCTCCTCCCGCATGCGCTGCAATTCGCAGGCGTGACGAAGAATCAGCACCTTCACGCCACCTTCATCCTTCATGAGATCCAGCAGCTTAGCGGTTGACGTCTTGGTGTCGAAGGCGTCAACGACCTCGACTCGGCAGCCAAGAGTCCGGCAGAGTTCCTCCGCGCTCACGATTGCAGTGGGTTCCTGTGTCGCCATTCGACCTGTTCCGGCGTGGGGTTGGAAGCCCGTCATCGCGGTTATGGAGTTGTCCAGGATGATGGCGACCATGTTCGCCTTGTTGTAGATTGCATTTACGAGAGGCGTTATCGAGGCATGGAAGAACGTGGAGTCTCCGCAGATGCCAATGACCGGCTGTTCGAATCCGAACTGTTCCAGTTGCCCGAAGCCGCACGCCTCTCCGAGGCCGCCTCCCATGCAGTGTAATGTGTTGGTTACCTGCGTGCCGTCCGGGAATGCATCCATTGTGTAGCAGCCAATGTCACTCGTGACCACCGCATTTCGCCCGTCGCGCTTGATTGCGTTGCTGATGGAGTAGAAGCTGGCTCTGTGGGGGCAGCCTGCGCACCAGATGAGGCCGCGATTGACGACCATTCTGGCAGTGATTTCATCGAGTTTGGCCTGGTACTCAGGATCGCGTGCCTGGTAGTCCATGTCGAAGATCTGGCACAGCGCGGAGATAACCCTGTCAGGATTGTTCTCTCCGACATAGCTGAAGTGTCCTGAGCCTTTCCCTAGAATCTCCGGTACGTCGGCAAGTCTGGCATCGGCAACAGCAGCTTTGGCATGCGTCTCCACGTATGGGTCGACTTCTTCGACTACCAGAACGCGTTTTGCGTTGCGGATGTGCGAAACGACGAGGCGTGAAGGGAACGGCCAGAGCGTACCGAGTTTCAGGATGCCCACCCTGTCTCCCAGGTTCAGTTCTTCCACCGCATCCCTGGAACACGGGGCCCCGCTTCCGCAGCAGACGATCAGAAGCTCGGGACTGTCGGGACCCTCATAGGAGTTGAAGGGCGACTCCTCGAAACGTTCGCGGATCTTTGCCATCTTCTCGACGAGGATTGCATGCTTCGGGGGAGCTATGTAAGGAGTGAACATCTTGGTCCGGTCGTACTTCGCCTGGCGTTCCGCCTTCCTGTACTCCCCGACCTGTACTCTTCCCCTGGCATGTGCCAGCCTCGTGTAGTCACGAAGCCAGCAGAAGATCTGAAACTCCTCGGAAAGATCAAAGAGGTACTTCGTCATTTCGTACGCTTCCTGGAAGCTTGACGGCTCAAGAAGCGGTGCATTCGCCATTTGAGCGACCCATCGAGTGTCCTCTTCGTCTCCGCTTGCGTGCGACTGTGGATCATCGGCCACTACCACGAGCATCGCGCCGTTTTGATCGCCCAGCGTGGCGAGGTTAATATGCTGCAACGTATCCATTGCCACGTTCAGCCCCGCGTTCTTCATGGAACTTATCGAGCGAAGACCCGCATATGCTGCGGCAAGCGCTGCTTCGGTCGCCACCTTTTCATTGCTCGACCATTCGGCGTGCAGCCCGGCTTCCTTCGCGACCGCCGCGAAATTGGTCAGAATCTCTGTCGAAGGTGTTCCCGGGTAGGCAGCGCAGTACTGCACCCCTGCCTCAAGCGCCCCCCGGGCAATGGCTTCGTTCCCCTGTAGCAGGTGATACGAGCCAGTTGGCAGTTTAGCCAGATTTGGCATGTTGTCCCCCTAATTCTTTGACTGTGATGCGCATATAGTCAGCGCGCCAACAGGCGCGCTCGTTACTCGAAGCAAATGGATACCGAGCCGAGCCGATCAAAAGTGGCCCGCAGGTGGCAGCCGGCTTCCACAGTGACGGCCTGAACAAAACTGCCGGACATAACAAACTCACCTTTCTTCAAGGAAATACCGTACTCAGTCAGCTTGTTCGCCAGCCATGCGACTGACTGGACCGGATTGCCGAGCACGGCCGCCCCGGCTGCTGTGCTGACAAGCGATCCGTTCTTCTCCAGCACCAGTCCCAGATACCGGAGGTCAAGATCCCTTATGGGAGTGAGCTTGCCTCCAAGAATCATCAAAGCGGCAGAGGCGTTATCCGAGATGGAATCCTTAACGGTGATCTTCCAGTCCTTGTAGCGACTGTCGATTACCTCGAATGCGGGCAAGACCCCCTCCGTGGCTTCAATGACGTTCGCTGCATTGACACCAGGGCCCTTGAGATCTTCCTTCAGAAGGAACGCGATTTCGGGCTCGATTCTCGGGAGGATAAGGCTGCTCATCGGGATCGGGGCGCCTTCACGCACGACCATCCTATCGATGATCATGCCGTAGTCAGGTTCGTGGATATTCATCTGCTCCTGCATAGCCTTACTTGTAAGGCCAATCTTCTTGCCGACGATGAAGGCTCCCGCTCTCACCAGGGAATCAAACGTCTTCAGTTGAATCGCGTACGCATCTTCATAGGAGGCATCGGGGAATCGCTCAGTAAGAGCGACGATAGGAGTAGCCGTTCTCTCGGCCTCAATGAGTTCGCTTGATATCTGTGCGATCTGCTCTTTGCTAAGCGGCATATGGCCTCCTTACGACCGTGGCGTTGCTGCCCGCGTCCGTTTGCAGTCAGCTTCATTGTATCAGACTGGCGATGGGCGGTCGGCAGAGCAGTGACACTCGGGGCATGCCACGTGGCATCCCCCGAGTGGACCTGTGTCCTGCTAGCAGACGGCAACCATGGAAGGGAAGTACTGCACGGTGCCATCAGGTACGACAGCCACCTTGGCATTCTTTCCATAGGCGGACTCGAGATGCTGCAGCGTCTCGGGCCACGAGCGGGTGAAGGTCACCTGCTCGTACGGTGCAAGCCAGTCGGCGCCCACGAAATCCGGATACGGTTGCATAACCGTAAGGCGCTTCGTGTTAACGGGAAGCTCGGTCTTTGGCCTGAATGCACGGCCGCCGATGTGCCTGCCGAAGCTCCTGCTCCAGTAATGATTAATCTGTCCCTCAGGAGTGACAACGAGCAGCACCAGATCACCGCCGGTCTTCTTCAGCATCGGAGCAGTTACCGCCGGAGCCAGAAGCATCTCGTCGGCTTTGGAGAAGCAATTGGCTACTACGATGTCGCAATCCTCGACAGGATCAGTTGCCCAGTACTCACGGGCGATCTTGACGCCCTCGACATGCTCATCGACCACATCGCCGACGAACAGGTGCGTGACTCGCCTGTCGAAGTTGTAAAGGCAGTCCACTTTCACATCCAGTCCCGCCATGCGTGCCGCCTCGTTCATGTCCTGTTTGAGAACATTACCCTCGAATTTGCCGATGCCCGCTGTGGGGTGTGGAAAGAGCCGCGTGTGATTCAGGTCGATGGTTGTAATGGATGCGACGCCCGGCAGGATGATCTTGCTTCCGCCTCCAAATCCGCTGAATGGGTGCGGAACAATGGCACCGATGCCGATCTTGTAGTCACAGCGCATTACTTCAGCGTTGAACTGCATGGGGATGCCTTGCGAGCTTGGGCCGACCGAATTGCAGTTCTCGTAGGGATTATGGTTGTATACAGGGAAACGCCCCATGACGTCATCGCCGAGTTTCTTCCTGAAGTCGATGCCGTTCATGGAACCATGGGCGCCGATGGCGGCGATGAAGCGGATCTGATTGTCCTTGATGCCGGCGGCTGCCAGTTCCTCGAGGACGTAAGGGATAATGTCCGCGCTTGGCGTCGCTCTCGACATGTCGTCGAAGAGAATGCATACCTCCTTCTTGCCCTTAGCACCCTCACGAATGGGAGCCGTGCCGATAGGGTTCGCAAAAGCTTCACGGAATCCTGCATCGTCGAGAGCTGGAGTACCATCGCCCCGGTGTCTGCAGACAGACACATCCCACGATTCAGGGAAGTCGACGTCGAGTTCCGTGTCGCCGTACCAGGCGAGTATGGGCAGAGTTACCTTGTTCGTATTACTCATGTTTCCTCCTGTTGATACATGCTGCTACGCGAGCGGTCCGACCAGGAAGAGACCGTTGTCCCTGTCCTGGCCCAATATTTCGGCCTTCGTCTGTCTGCCCGACGCCACTTCAATCGCCTCGGCGTAGAGATCTGCTCCAATGTCGCCGATGTGTTCTTTGTCGGCCAGATTGACGTAGAAGTCGATATTATCCTTCATTTTCTCATAGCTGACGCCGTTCGCCGTGACCTTGATGACGGGAACAAATGGAGAACCGAGAGGCGTGCCCCGCCCTGTTGAGAAGAACATGACGGTGGCTCCGGCGGCGGCCATTGCCGTGAGCGATGGAGCATCGAAGCCTGGACCGTCCACAATGGTCAGCCCGCCCTTCGTCGGACGTTCGCCGTACTCATAGATTTCCTGGATGGGCTCGGTTCCACCTTTGGATATCGCCCCCAACGACTTCTCCTCTATGGTGGTAAGGCCACCCTGGATGTTGCCCTTCGTGGGGTTGGTGCCGCGCATGTCGACACCTTTCTCAAGGAAGCGCTCCTCATAGCGGCGCACCAGGTTGGTGATCTGCTCTCCTACCTCAGGGGTGACTGCCCTGCGGGCAAGCAGATGTTCGGCTCCGATGAATTCGGTGGTCTCGCTGAACACCGCCCGGCCGCCTTTCTTCACCAGGATGTCGAACGCAGCTCCTATTGCAGGGTTCGCTCCAAGCCCGGAGGTTGTGTCGGACCCGCCGCATTCGGCGCCGAACATGAGTTTCGACTCATCGAACTGCTCGCGGCTGATGCGGGACGCATCGCTTACCATCTGGCGGGCGACACGTGTCGCCTGCTCAGTAGTTGCGATGGTTCCTCCGACGTCCTGGATCACGAACTTCTCCACAGGCTTACCGGCTGCGGCTATCTTCTCTGCGATACCGTCGATGTCGATCGGGTCACAGCCAAGACTGATGAGCACAACAGCGGCGATATTGGGGTTCAAAGCCAGGTTCGTCAGCGTTCGGTTCGCCATCTCAAGGTCGGACGGCGTCAACGCGCATCCCTGCTGGTGAAGGAATGGTACGGACCCCTTCACGTTGTCGCTCACCTGGCGGGCAGTTGCCGTTGCACACACGACAGTCGGAACAATCGCGACATAATTTCGCGTTCCGACTGAACCGCCTGGACGTGGGTATCCCCAGAAACTCACTTAGTGGCTCCTCTCACTACGTCGCCACGGCCTCGAGTGCTTGCGACGTTGTGGACATGCACGTGTTCGCCAGCCTTAATCTCTTTCGTTGCCTCACCGATCACCTCGCCATATTTCAGAATCGGCGAGCCTCCCTCGATGTCAAGCAGGCTGAACTTGTGCCCGAACTGTATGGGATTGGCCAGCTTCACCGTTAGTTGCTTATTGTCTACCTCCAGGTCGACCGTCTCGCCGGCAGCCAGATCGGTGAGAGCCGTTGCCACGTTGTCCTTGCTGTTGAGGACGATTGCCTTTCTCTGCATGAGACTCCTTCTACATAAGCATTATGTTTCACAACAACCACAGGATTATATCATTTACATTTGTGCCGGTAGGGCCGGTGATGTTCAGAAAAGCGCTGCCCGAGCGTTCCTCCAGTTGCCTGAAGAATCCATAGGAATCGTAGGATTCGAGATAAGCGAAGGGGTCAAGACCATATGTGCGAGCCAGATCGAGCGTACCGCCTGTTACAACCGCGCCCGCAGCGGGCGCGGTGCCGTCAACACCGTCCGTTCCGGAAGCGAGCACAGCCCAATCGCGCCCGGCGATCTTCGTAGCAGTGAGAAGGGCGTAGTGCAACATCCTCCCCCCGACACCCCGGGCGCCTGCGGGTACTGAAACCGTGGGTTCCCCTCCACACAGCAGCAGAGTTCCGGGGCCAGACGACACGGACAGTGCAGCAGCGCGTGCAAAATGGCGGTCGACGGCTTCTCCCACTTCTCCTGTGACCGGCGATTCCTCAAGCACTACGTGGCTCGCAAGCCCCGAATGCTCGGGCAGAGAGAGCAGGCGGTGAAGAGACCTGAGCACCACGGCGTTTGACGCGACGATTACGTTGTGTGTGCGATTTGCAAGTCGATCGCGCCAGAGAATCCGCCGGTTGACTTCGTCGGGATCGCCCTTCAACAGGTGGGACCGACATGCCTCTGGAACGCGTTCCCACAGCTCATGTTGTTCAAGCACTGCGATAGCTTCACGGCAGGTCGTACTGTCAGGAACCGTGGGGCCTGAGGCAATGCTTGACAGGTCATCGCCTATGACATCCGACAGGATAAGCGTCACGAAGAGCGCATCGGGCGCAGCCAGCCTCAGCCGACCTCCTTTGACCCGGGAGAGGTGCTTTCGCACGGTGTTGATTTCCTGGATGGTGGCACCCCCTGTGATCAATACCCGGTTGGCTGCACAGAAATCCTCAAGGCATATACCCTCCGAGGGCAATGTAAGCATGGACGAACCTCCACCGGAGATGGCGGCGATCACGAGATCGTCGTCAGTCGCTTGTGCAAGCATTTCAACAGCCGCCGACGCTCCATCCATGCTGGCCTGGTTTGGGTTCGGATGGTCTGCGGCGAACAATCTGACTCCCGGGATCGTAGCATTTGCCTGGTCCTGGTATACATTGACTGTACCGCCAGCGAACCTCGACCATAGTTCGGCATCTTCCTGGAGGGTGTCCACCACCGCACGTGCCATCGGAACGCCAGCCTTGCCGGCGCCCACGAGGTAGATGCGGGCCAGTCTCTCGACGGGAAGGCGACGGTCTCCAATGACAAGAGAAGAATCCTCAGGAGACCAGCGGAACGAGGAGC
>SKVJ01000065.1 GCA_007129495.1 Dehalococcoidia bacterium
CCCACACAATACACGCCGCTGATAATCTCAAAGGCCTCCACCATGATCGCGTCTCCTTCATTCAATCACCTGTTTACACTATTCCATTCTGAAGAGATAAATCCTGCTGAAAGTTAGAGTAGGACTTTTTCCACGGCTTCCCTTGCCGTGGAAGCCACCACCAACCCCGCCAGGGGATAAGGGGGGTGCAGGGCGACGACTCGTTTTCCCTCTTTTAAGGCAATGGCCATCTCGGAAAGGGTGCCGTGCTCGCCGGCGACCGAAATCAAGGCGTCACTGCAGCGCACCACGAGAAAGTTCCGCAGTTCGCCCAGCCCCGTGGTCAGAGCATAGGTTACGTGGGGGTTGGCTTCATTCCGCGCAAGGCCGGGCAAAATCCCCAGGCTCACGCCCCCCGCTTCCGCATTTCCCCGGCAGGCATATTCCATCACCCCCCCTTTCCCGCCGCAAACCAACACCGCTCCCCGCCGGGCGATCTCCTCGCCCACCCGGTAGGCCAGCTGACCGATTTCCGCACCGCAGCTTCCCGAACCGATCACACCGATGTAGGCCATATACAAAATCCCCTTTCTGCACTATAATAGAAAGAAGTGTTTCTGCTCGCCGTGCAACACACCCGCGCTGCATCAATACTTCTGAACGAGGTGTTCTCTAGATGAAACCAGCCCACCGCAAAAACAGCACGCAGCTTTCCACAGGAACAACGAGAGATTCCCGGTCTTGGCTGGACCGCCTGCAGGTGGAACTGAACGCTGAGCAGTACCGGTTTGTGACCGGAGAAAGCCCGGTCATCCTGGGCGTGGCCGGACCCGGTTCGGGGAAAACCAGGGCGCTGACCTACCGGGTCGCCCACCTCATCCAGGAAGGCGTTGCCCCGGAAAACATCCTGCTGGTAACATTTACCAATAAGGCCGCCGAAGAAATGCGCAGCCGGGTCAACCAAATTTTAGGATTCTTCCCCCAGGGCCTCTGGGCCGGAACCTTTCACAGCACCGGGGCCCGTATCCTGCGGCAGCACGCTGCCCTGGTACAGCGCACCCCCAGCTTTTCCATCCTGGACCAGGGCGATGCGGAAGCGCTGCTCAAGTCCGCCTTCTCCTCTTTAAACATCGCCCTGGACCCGCAAGAAAAGAATCTCCTTGTGAAGCGCGGGCTCCTGCATAAAATCATTTCATCCGCCAAAAACTCCTGCCTGGACCTTGAAACATACCTGGAAGCGCAGATGCCCCATCTGGTTGACTACCTGCCCCTGGTCCAAAAGGTTGCAGAGACCTATGAAGAGAAAAAAAGAACGGCCAACGTCTTTGATTTCGACGATCTGCTGGTAACCTGGCTGGCGTTACTGGAAGAAAACGCCCCCGTGCGCGCCCACTACCAGGAAAAATTCCAACACATCCTCGTCGACGAATTCCAGGATACCAACGCCGTGCAGGACCGGCTCGTCTTACTGCTGGGGGACAAGAGCGCCATCTGCCTGGTGGGTGATGACGCCCAATCCATCTACAGTTTTCGGTGTGCAGAAGTCGGGAATATTCTCAATCTTCCCCAGAAAAAGCCCGGCTGCTCCATCATCAAGCTGGTCCAGAATTACCGGAGCATTCCAGAAATCCTGGAACTGGCCAACTGCTCTATCCGACTAAACAAGCAGCAAATCGTCAAAGAGCTCCATGCCCGGCGAAACCCGGGGGAAAAACCCTGGTTTTTTCTCGCCCGGGACAATATCCAGGAAGCGAACCTGGTGGCCGACAAGATCATCGAGCACTACAACAACGGGCAGGACCTGCAAGAGATGGCGGTCCTCTACCGCAGCTCCTTCCTGTCGCAGGACCTGGAGCTGGCGTTAATGAAGAGAAATGTCCCCTATTTGACCTTCGGAGGGTTGAAATTTCTCCAGCGTGCCCACATTAAAGATATCATGGCCTGGCTAAAAATCCTGGAAAATCCCCGGGATGAATTATCGTGGCAAAGGGTCGCCTTGCTGCACGAAGGAGTCGGTGAAGCCACCTTCTCTAAAGCCTGGGAAAAACTGCGCACTTTTCCCAACCCGCTGCAGGCCGTCCTGGAAGAGCAGGTCTCTCCCAGGCGCGGCCGGGAAGGCTGGTCTGCGCTTACCCGCACATTGAAAGAGCTGGCCCAGGCGGATCAAGGGGATGTCCCCGGCCTGATCCGCATGATCATGAACAGCGCCTACCAGCAAATCCTGCAGACCCGGTACCCCGATGATTACACGGAAAGAAGCCTGGGGATCGAACGCCTGGCAGCATACGGACAGCGCTGCAGCAGCCTGGGGGAATTCCTGGAATCCCTCGCCCTGGAGGAAACCTTGATCCTGGAGAGCGTGAAAGAAGCCAGCCGGGAAAGAGATTTTCTCACCCTCTCCACCATCCACAGCGCCAAGGGGAAGGAATGGCGCACGGTTTTCCTCATCGGGAACAACGAGGGACAGTTTCCTTCACCCCTGGGTCAAAAGAACCTGGAAGAGGAACGGCGCCTGTTTTATGTGGCGATTACCCGGGCCAAGGATTACCTCTACCTGACAGCTTCAGAAGAAAACTTTCGAGGATGGGAGCGTTATGTCGGCGGCCCTTCCCAGTTCGTGCGGGAACTCCCCCTACACTGCTACCAGCTGATGGAGAGCGATGATCACGATTTGACGTGGTAATCCTCAAGATCAATGCCCTGGCAAATCATGAGATGTACTTCCATTGCGTCATACGGACCGATCATGACTCTTGATGAGGCAGCGCATGTTTTTTGTACACTCCTGTGGGTTGAGACAGAGCGCGTGTTCTCTCAAAGCAAGCCCGCCTTGAGAAACTGTTTAAGGGTTCCCCGCACCGTGCCGGCAGCGGGCATGCGGTCCGCGCGCAACCCTTAGCCGGAGATGTCCTCCAGGGCCTGGTAGAGCTCACGATATTCCTGGATGATGGCGGAGGGGGGCGGGTCAAGGGTGGAGATGGATTGTTTCTCGAAGGCGGAAAGATATTCCGCATGCTCCAGGACCAGGGTGCAGAGTTTCTTCAGCGTTTCCCGGTTGTTTTCGCTTTGAATCTTCCCCATGCACTGGTTGATCACCTGGCCCCGCTTTTCTATTTCCCGGGCCACCTGGGGTTCACATATCCTGCACAGCCCTTCACTGGAGAGGGAGCGGGACTCGTACCAATCGGCAACCCTTTCGGGCTTGACTGTCCCTACCCCGCCGATGGTCGTGGGCATGATCGACATGAAAAGCGCGTCCTGCCCACAGAATTTGCAGTAATAACTCCCGGGAAGGGCGTGGTGCTGGCGCTCCAGTTCTTCCGCGAGCCGGGCTATTTCCTTGTAAAACTTGAACATAAAACCATCGGAGACCCCCTCGATCTCGCTTTCCCTGCGCACGGCCTGGTATTCCTGCAACAGCGCGAGCACCTCTCGAACGATCTCCAACTGGCGTTTTTCTTTTTGCCTCAAGGGAAAGCCCTCCCTTGTTAATTGGTAAAGCTCTGGATGGGCGCGGGAATTCTTCCCCGGCGCGCGATAAAGCCGGCAGAAGAATAACGGTTCACCGGGAGCACCGGGGTCCGACCCAGCAGGCCGCCGAACTCCACCATTTCTCCCACCTTCTTGCCGGGAACGGGGATGATGCGTACACCCGTTGTTTTCTGGTTGATCACCCCGATAGCGGCTTCGTCGGCGATGATGGCTGCCAGGGTCTCTGCAGGTGTCTCCCCGGGAACGGCAATCATGTCCAGGCCCACGGAACAAACACAGGTCATCGCTTCCAGCTTATCCATGCCCAGGGAGCCATCGGCCACGGCGCGGATCATCCCCGCATCTTCAC
>SKVJ01000020.1 GCA_007129495.1 Dehalococcoidia bacterium
ACACTGTCCACGGCATTAAAGGCATCGAAGCCGACGCAGCGCTGGAAGCAGGAAGCCGTCTGCTGGCCCAGGAGCCGCAGCATTTTCACTTTTTTGATTAAATCATCAGTGCCCTGGTGCAGGTGGGTGAAGCGATTGATTTTTTCCCCACTGAGGCTGGAACGAACGGTCATCACATCTTCATATTCCGGTTTTTGGGCCAGTTCGTATGTTTTGGCCACAGAGTTGATGGAGGGGCGGATGATGGGGTGATCCACGATGTTGTCAACCAATTCTCCGAAAAGGTAAACCTTAAATTTTATCTTCCGCAAGCTGTCGAGGTATTCTTCTGCGGTCTTCACCGATTCCAACTCCTTTATGATTTTTATATGATTTCTGGGCATGTTTTCCGGATCAATTCCGGTCGCTTATATTGTTTCCACCAGGCTGCCAGGGTGCAGCAAAATCGTGCAAATCCTTCAAAGATTCTATTAACTCTTTTTTTGATTATAACATAATTGCCTCCAAATGTGTTCCGGTCAATTGTCCTTTTTGTTTGATTGTTTTGACGGATAATCCTTTTTGTGTTATTGTATTTTTAAAAATACTGATTGCCAGATCACCGGTGAAACCGGCGGAGTACTCCATGTGCAGCATCCGGGATCACCCTTTTTTCATTCACCGCGTCATGTTTCAGGCAGATGTTCTCCCATGAATGTGTTTGCCCAAAAATGGATTAAATTCTACGTGCGGGAGGTCATGACCATGAAGAGCGTCCGTGATTATAAAGAAAGCCTGGAAAAACTGAGCCGCAAGGTTTATGCCATGGGGAAGCTGGTAGATAATACCGTGGAGCATCCCCTGGTACAGCCTTCCTGGCGTTCGGTAGCCTTGAGCTATGACCTGGCTGAGCATGAAGAGCATGAAGACCTGATGACAGCCTATTCGCCCCTTACGGGGGGAACAATAAACCGGTTTACGCACATTCAACAGGACCGTGAAGACCTCACCAGGAAGATAAAAATGCTGCGCCTCATGGGGCAGCGCACAGGGTCCTGTTTCCAGCGCTGTGCCGGGCTGGACTGCATCAATACCCTCTACTCCGTTACGCATGATATCGATAATGCCCACGGGACGAGTTATCACCGGCGCTTTTTGGATTTCTTGTTCCGGGTGCAGTCTGAAGACCTGGTTTGCGATGCGGCCATGACCGATCCAAAGGGGAATCGGCGCCTCCCACCCTACCAACAGCACGACCCCGACCTCTACCTGCGCGTTGTCGACAGGAACAATGAAGGGATCATCGTGCGAGGCGCCAAGGCCCATCAAACCGGCGCCTTGAATTCTCACTACATCGTCGCCTTGCCCACCACCATGATGGGAGAAAAAGACAGGGACTACGTGGTCAGCTTTGCGGTGCCTGCCGATGCACCGGGGGTAAGCTTTGTCTACGGGCGCCAACCTTCGGATACCCGCCGCCTGGAAGAGGGGGGAAAAGATGCCGGCAACCTGTACTTCGGCGGCCATGAGGCGCTAATCATTTTTGAAGACGTTTTTGTGCCCCACGAACTCATCTTCATGGACGGCGAATACGAATTTACACCGGTGTTGGTCGAGAGGTTTGCCTCGTACCACCGCGCCAGCTACGGGGGATGCAAGGTCGGGGTGGGAGATGTGTTGATCGGCGCCACGGGATGCATGGCCCGCTATCACGGTATTGAAAAAAGCTCCCATGTGCGGGATAAGCTGGTGGAAATGAATTACCTGAACGAAACCCTTTATTCCTGCGGCCTGGCCAGCAGCTGTGCCGGCACACAGCTCGCTTCTGGCAATTACTTTGTTGATCCCCTCCTGGCCAATGTGTGTAAGCTCAATGTCACCAGGCTTCCTTTTGAAATTGCCCGCCTGGCCCAGGACATCTGCGGCGGGATCATGGTCACCCTTCCCTCGGATCAGGATTTTCAGCATCCCCAGATCAGCGAATTATTGAAAAAATACTACCAGGGAATCGAGGAAATAGATACCGCCACAAAAGTGCAAATGATCAGGCTGGTGGAAAACCTGACCCTGGGCAGCGGGGCCTCCGCGTATCTTACGGAATCGGTCCACGGTGCCGGTTCGCCCCAGGCCCAGCGGATCATGATCGAGCGCAACATGAACCTGGAGCACAAGATGGAGCTGGCCCGGAGCCTGCTGCAGGCCCCACCTTTTTAATTGAGGGTCTACCCTTGCAGCGGGTTTTCTGAGCGATCTGGCTTTGAAGATTTGTTTTATTCTCGTCCTGGTACGGTTTGGCCTTCACCGCCGGCAGGGTAGTCCGCTTTATCCCTCCAGGATGAGGGATCATTTTTTCCAATGATTCGTTCTCTTCTCAAGACAGCGCAAAACGTTCATGGACCATGAAAATTGTTTGATGTTTTAGCAGGGAGGTGGATGTAGATGCTTTCAAGTTTATCCCTGGAAGGGAAGGTAGCGGTGGTTACCGGTGCCACCAAGGGCCTGGGCTACGGGATAGCCCACGGTCTGGCTGCGGCTGGAGCCGACCTGGTCATTGTCAGTCGCCACCAGGGTGACTGTGAAAAGGTGGCTTCGGAGATTGAAGCAGCGGGACGACAAGCTCTCCCGCAAGCTTCCGACATGCGGGACCTTGCTTCCATTGATTTGCTGGTTGAAAAAACGATTAAGCAGTACGGCCGGATTGATATTCTGGTCAACAACGCAGGAACGGCAGTAACCAAGGCTCCCGAACAGGTGACGGAAGAGGACTGGGACGCTGTCCTGGATCTAAACTTGAAAGGGGCCTTTTTTGCTGCCCAGCGGGTGGGCCGGCAGATGATCCGGCAGCAGCACGGGAAAATAATCAATGTTGCATCGGTTTTTGGTTTTGTCGGTGACGGAAACATTGTGGCCTATTGTGCCAGCAAAGGGGGCTTGCTCTTAATGACAAAATCCCTGGCCCTGGCCTGGGCCCGGCACAATATCCAGGTTAATGCCATTGCTCCCGGTTATATCGAAACAGAGATGAACACGGATGTATTGCACCAGGAAAAGGTATTCAAGCACCTGATGAAAAATACACCGGCCAAGCGCCTGGGGAAAGTGGAAGATGTCATTGGCGCAGTGGTCTACATGTCTTCACCTGCAGCCGATTATATGACGGGACAAAGTATCGTGGTGGATGGGGGCTGGCTGGCCCACTAGCAGTAATAAATATGACACAACAGCGATTATTATGTAATAGTAGAATAGCATTCTCTGTAGTAAATAAAATCCGCGACAAGTTTAGTCAGGCATCACTGCCTTTTTCCTGCTTACCCTCGACTCACTGGAATAAAAAAATATGAAGGAGTGGTTCCCATGAGAACCAGACAGGAATATATCGACAGTTTGAAGAGGCTCAACACGGTGGTCTATGCTTTTGGCGAAAAGCTGGATAACGTTGTGGACCATCCCCTGATTAAGCCCCATGTCAATGCGGCCGCCATGACCTACGAGCTGGCCCATGATCCCGAGTTTGAAGACCTGGTGACGGCTACCTCCCATTTAAGCGGGAACAAGGTCAGCCGGTTTACCCATATCCATCAGAGCACCGATGACCTGGTGAAAAAAGTCAAGATGCTGCGGGCCATCTCCCAGCGTACGGGGTCCTGCTACCAGCGCTGCGTGGGTTTTGACGGGATCAACGCCCTGTATGCCACCACCTATGATCTCGACCAGAAGCACGGGACCCGTTACCATGAACGGATGAAAGACTACGTGAAACACCTGCAGGAGACGGACAACATGGTCTGCGGTGCCATGACCGATCCCAAGGGAGACCGGGG